>CAMLFX010000063.1 GCA_946479435.1 uncultured Sphingobacteriales bacterium
AAGAACATACATTAATTGGGGTTCTATCAAAGAGGTAGAGAATTTACAATGCAATCCATATAATTCCCCAAACAGCAAAAAAGAAAAAACCTAGTAAAACCAAAATTTTATTCTGTTTTAGCGTCTTTTTAATAAATGCAATATAGAACACCCATCCAAGGAAAATTATGGCCATAATTGGTACTGCAAATATTCTCATACAAAAATTGAATTAATTGCCATAAAGATATATGTTGTTTCGTCAAATAGAGTAGAAATATTGACTGACACAGTTTATGTAATCTTGTTATTAAGGCCAAACATGATGCATTGATGCAGCTGGACAGAATGTAGCTAACAGAAAAGTCCTAATCGGCCTGGACAGTTTGAAACTTATAGGTGTATACGTTCACAAACAATACACTGATAAATCCCATTCCATAGTAATATTTACACTTGTATATTCATATACACCTTACTTCCTATACCAGGATGGTATGAGGGTTGGTATCGAATATATCCAAACTGTTGCAACTCTCTAATGCATTTATGATAGGTTACGAAGTTGTTGATATGGCCACGTTCCATAAGAATAGCCCGAAGCTTTGTTCCAACATAACAACATTTTTAGTGTTTAAAGTTGGAAATACCTAAGCCTCAAATCAAGAGGTAAACCTCGTAAACATTTTGATTACCAATTAGTTAATCAAATCAGCTCACGTCTTTTTTTAAATTAATTGACTCCACGAATGACGCAAGTAAACTTTGTGCATGTTTGAAAATTTTGGTGATTTGACTATAACAAAAAAGCATGCAAATCGAGGATTTACATGCTTTTAAAAAGTTTTGATAATGTTTTTTGTGGCCTCGCCAAGAATCGAACTTGGATCTAAAGTTTAGGAAACTTCTATTCTATCCATTGAACTACGAGGCCATTTCCTATGGAGAGGTGCAAAAATAATGTTCTCATCGATACGCCCAAAACTATTTCCACCTTAATGTTTCCATGATGTGCTTCAGGTCGGCACTGAGGAACTGGTTTACGGGTTTCAGCGAATCGGCATTCGGGGATACATCGAAATACAAGGCGCCACGCAAATAGTGTTTTACCGAATCGGTAAGGTAAAACTGGTAGGCCGATGCTGCATTGCCTGTTACATTATATAAAATGCCATGTACATGCGCATCATCGTTATGAAATACTACATCTTCAATATTATCCGCCCTTTTAGTGTGAAACATGGTCATTTCGTAAGTATCCTCAATAACCTTGTTCAGGGTTTGATTAGCGCCAATTGCCTTATAACTGATATAGATACTGCCACCCAGCGATGGAATATCGATATTGATCCAATAGGGGTTTTCCGGCTTTTGCCCGAAAAAACTGGTGTCGCGCACTATGCGGCCATAGGTTGGGTACTCGAAACTATAAGGGAATGATGGATCGTTAAACGACTGATAACCACGCCGGGGCAAGGCTATTTCATAATACCCTCTGGGTTTGGGGGTATATGTTTCGGGGCGGCAGGCCACCAAACCTATTGTAAGGCAAAGCAGCAGCAAACAAAATCTCATACACCCAAAACTATAACAATTTGCCTTTTTTAATACGAATACCTAAAAGAATAACGAGCATTTAGGGCTCAGAGTATCAGCCAACTGGCTTTCTTTTGTTAATTTTGCTGCCTATTCCCAAAAAAAATACAAAATGGCTGACCAAGTACCTCAGGAACAACAATTGAATATAGAATTGACAGAAGATATGGCAGATGGCACTTATGCTAACCTGGCTATCATCACCCACTCGTTTGCCGAGTTTGTGATAGACTTTGTAAATGTAATGCCCAATGCCCCGAAAGCTAAAGTGAAATCGCGCGTGATAATGACTCCCCAACATGCAAAAAGGCTAATGCGTGCACTTATAGATAACGTAAAACGTTACGAAGCACAGCAAGGTGTAATTAAAGAACAAGAACAGGCTAATATGCCCATAAACTTTGGCGGCACTACCGGACAGGCTTAAGACATTTATAACACAACCGTATGAACGATAAGATACTTATTCTTGATTTTGGTTCCCAGTTCACGCAGCTGATAGCACGTAACATCAGGGAGCTTAATATTTATTGCGAGATACAACCTTGCACCAAACCAGTACAATACGATCCTTCATTGAAAGGCATCATATTATCGGGCAGCCCGTTTTCGGTTAACGATGAGAACGCACCTAAGCCAGATGTACAAGCAATGGCCAACCAGGTACCTGTATTGGCTGTTTGCTATGGTGCACAGCTAATAGCACATTTGTATGGTGGTGAGGTTGGTAAATCGTCGCACAGGGAATATGGCCGGGCACATCTAAAAAATATTAGTGACGATCCTTTTTTTACAACCATTAATGATGGTTCGCAGGTATGGATGAGCCATAGTGATACAATTAAGAAACTACCTGAAGGGTTTACGCTAATAGCAGAAACAGAAAGCATACCTGTTGCAGCTTATAAAGCTTCTGACAGTTTTGCTAAGAACCCTGTTTATGCCATACAGTTTCATCCTGAAGTAACACATACTACAGATGGCCGCCAGGTGCTGAAGAATTTTGTAACGGATGTATGCGGTGCTAAACAAGACTGGACGCCGGCATCGTTCATACACGAAACTGTGGAGCGCATACAGAACGAAGTAGGCGATAGTAAAGTGATCATGGCATTAAGCGGTGGCGTTGACTCTACCGTTGCAGCTACACTGATACACAAGGCTATTGGCGAAAGGTTGTATTGCATATTTGTTGATAATGGCCTGCTACGTAAAAATGAGTTTGAGCAAGTGATGGAAGGCTACAAACATCTTGGCCTGAATGTAAAAGGTGTTGACGCCAAACAAAAATTCTATACCGGACTTGCAGGCGTTAGCGACCCTGAACAAAAAAGGAAAATAATAGGCAGCCTGTTTATCGATGTATTTTTCGAAGAATCGCAGGCATATAAAGATGCCAAATTCCTGGGGCAAGGCACTATATACCCCGATGTTATTGAATCAATATCAGTACATGGCCCGTCAGTCACTATCAAATCGCACCACAATGTGGGTGGCTTGCCGGCTAAAATGCACATGTCTTTAGTGGAGCCATTGCGGTACCTGTTTAAAGACGAAGTACGTAAAATAGGCAAAGAGCTGGGCATCGATAATATATTCCTTGCGCGGCATCCATTCCCCGGCCCCGGCCTTGGCATACGCATATTAGGCGCAGTATCGGAAGAGAAGGTACACATGCTGCAGGAGGCTGATGCTATCTATACGCAACACCTTAAAGATTCAGGCCTGTACAACGATGTATGGCAGGCAGGCACAATATTACTACCTGTACAAAGCGTAGGGGTAATGGGCGATGAACGTACATACGAATACACAGTAGCGTTAAGAGCGGTTACATCGGTTGATGGCATGACGGCTGACTGGGCACATTTACCACATAGTTTCCTGGGTAAAGTATCCAGCGATATCATCAACTATGTAAAAGGTATTAACAGGGTTGTGTACGATATTAGTTCGAAGCCACCTGCAACTATTGAATGGGAATAATTTACAGGCAAAAACATCATGAAAAAGAGTTTATTACTTCTTTGCATTTTTACAGTATTGTTGTTATTACCGGCTAAGCAAGCTGAAGCACAGTTCTGGAAAAAACTATTTAAAAAAGAAGAGCCCAGGCATAAACCTCCTGTAAGAAAGCCACCTGTAAAGGAAAAACCAACAGCAGTAAAACCGCCTAAGAAAAAAGATAACGATATAGAGCTTGCCGAGTCGGAAAAAAAATCTCGTTACCGGATAGATATACTGGTACCCTTATACCTAAGCGAACTGGTAAAAGATGGCAAACCTGTGTACAAAGGCAAAATACCTGAAAAGGCAAGTTCGGGGCTGGATTTCTATGACGGCATAAAACTCGCCGCTGATAGCCTTAATACTTTAGGTTATAGTATAGATGTGTATGTGCACGATATAATGGACCCTGAGCAAACGGTGGAAAAATTGGCAAAAAATAAAACGCTGGATTCAAGCGACCTTATCATTGGCGCGGTACAATCGCAACAGATACCTGTAGTGGCCGATATAGCCCGCAGGAAAAAGATCAATTTCATTTCTACCATATCCCCATCAGATGGCGGGGTAAATAAGAACCCATATTTCACACTATTACAGCCATCGCTACAAAGCCATTGCGAATGGATAATGAATGAGATAAAAAGAAAGTACCATAAAACAGGACCCATTATATTTTACCGTACAGGTAACACTAATGATGAGAACGCATATAAATACCTTACCAATAACAAGGATAAAAAGTGGGACAAGCTTTCCTGCAATACTATACCTACGCAACAACAATTAGCTTCTTTTTTCGACAGTACGAAAACCAATGTTATTGTGATGTCTATTATTGACTATAGCTATAGCGAAAAAATATTGCAAGAATTATACACTTACTTCCCTACATACAATTTTGAGGTTTATGGCATGCCGTCGTGGCGCTCAATGCCATCGTTACGTAAACCGGATGCTTACCCTAATGTAGCAGTATATATTACAGTTCCATTTTATTACGACCCCTCAACACCTAACGGACAAAAGCTGGCTAATAAATACAAAGCCCTGGCCGGCAGCAACCGCCCCGGTGAATTTGTTTACAGGGGGTATGAAACTATGTTCTGGTATTCGTACCTGCTGAAAAAATACGGTACCATTTTCAATGAGCAAGTGAATGATAATGGCTTCTCTCCATTTACAAGATTTGAAGTAAAACCTCAGTGGGATGATAATGAGGAACTATTGTACAATGAGAATAAACACATCTATCTGTATCGCTATCAAAGCAGCTCTTACTCAGTAGTTCAATAGAAATATTTTAATAAGAAAAAGCGTGGGATATGTATCCCACGCTTTTTCTTATGTACACAAGTTATTATTTGGTCTTACTAAATCTTGCTGTATGAGTTACGCCATCGTAATAAACAGAACATAAATACATGCCGGCAGGTAGTGCACTAATATCTACCCTCCAGGCATTATCGCGATACTGCATGTAAATATTGCTGAGCAATTGGCCCATACTGCTGTATATTCTTACTACAGATTTAGATGGGATTACCTTACTATTTAGCCCTACATTAAGTATATCCATTGCGGGATTAGGATATAAGCTTAGCTCATTTTGTTGTTTTACTATATCATCAACACTTACATCCCATACTTGTTCGTATAGGTTAATACCACCCAGGTCGTTACCTATGAATAGTTCATATTTCTTATCTCCATTCATATCAGCAAACACAGGTGCCGCATTTAGGCCTTGCGTTTTAATGTTTGAATAGAATGTATCAAGCAGTGTATATGTTTTATCGGGGTCTCCACTATCTATTCCTTCCCAACGTTGTACAGTACCATCTTTAGCACCTATCATAAGGTACTCTTTCCCCGTATTATCTATCTTCCCAATAAAGGGTGCGCTAAACCCTTCCTGCTGGTAGGGCCCTACTTTTAGTTTACCTAACGAATCGGCTTTTTTCAGCAGTTTCATTTGCCCGGGGGCAGTAGCCATATTTTGGTAGTAATATAAATAACCAATAGTTGTACCGCATATAAGATCTTTCACACCATCTTTATTTACATCGTAAATTATTGGTGTAGCGAAATTGTTAGCGCGTATTATTTTACTGTTTTGGTCAGTCAGCTCCCTTTGCCAAAGTCTCCAGTCTGGTTGTAATGTGCCGTTTGCAGCATAGTTTTTAAAGTATGCGATATTTCCACCTTTGCGGCCAATAAAAAGCTCGTCCAGCCCATCATTATCCAGATCGCCAATAGCCAATGCTGCGCCATCGAGCCCCATTGTTTCCAGGTCAAGGAAATTATCATCAACAAGCGTAAATACGGGGTCTAAAGCTGTACCTGTATTTTGGTAATATGCAATACGCGATAATAACGAACCGCTTATAGGATTGTATCTGCCTAATGTACCAACCAACAGATCCTGCAATCCATCTTTATTGTAATCATATATAACCGGGTAGCTGTATGCGCCAAGATCAACCATAGTTTCCATAAGGAATGAATCGCTATGATACACATAGTTGGGCGCTGAAGATGTACCCTGGTTGTTGTATAAAGCAATGCACCTGTAGTTTTCAGTTCCTGCCTGTTTAGGCGAGATCATAATATCCTTATCCCCATCCTGGTCTATATCCAGCCAGAACGCCGAAGGAAATCTAGGCATATACAATTGTTTCCCATTCTTCTGCCAGAGGGTGTCCTGAGCCACGATAGAGTCTATGGGGTATTGGTAATCAGCCTTACCATTAATTAGTAATTGAATATCTGAGTACTCGCTATTGCCATCTAAAAAGTCTAAGTCGCCATCGCCATCTATGTCTAACAGGCACATCGCATTATTACCATGGTTAGTTCTGTTGCCCGCATCTTCACGGAAAGGAGGGCAATAAGTTGTGCCTAATATATGGGTTCTTGGATAATCCTGTATTATTTTACCCCAACAGGCACTACCAGGACGCAAGCGAAAACTATCGCAAGGCAGGCCATCTTCCTTGGTTACATTTTGCCAGCTGGTAATATAGTTCCCATTTATAGAATACGTCACTACATCAAGGTCGCCATCGGCATCTATATCTTCAATTGAAGGAATATCAGTTGGGCGAATATTTACGTTGGAACTGTTTGGTTGCCCCTGCCTGAAAAAACGTATTTCTCGCGGCGATTTAAACGTTAAAATATGGCTGGCGTCGTAAAAGCCATCACATATCACCAACCCTTGTGTACCATCGCCGAAATGAAACAGATCCGGAACATTATCGCAGTTGTAATCAATCAGCTTTATATAATTATTAACCTTAGGAAATTTGTATTCATATTCAGGTGTATACTTGTAAACGGGTGCACCAACCGTACCTGTATTAACATATACCTTTACCCCCTTACCTTGCTCAAAGGTCATCAGATCATTTTTCCCGTCTTTGTCCATATCTGCAATAGCAAACTGAGGCGAGTTTTGTCCCCCGGCCCAGGCATTTACCTTTTCACTGCCGTATGCAATAACTTTAAATTTCGATAGGTAAATTGTTTTAGTTTGATAAATATCTGGTTGTGCGTAGCTGTGAATGCTTAATACCAGAAAAAGAAAGAAGGCTAGGGTAACAGGATATTTTTTCATAACACTAATTTAAAATATATCAATAGCATTTTTACCAAAAAGCAATTAATATCTGATTAAGAATTAAAACAAAAAAGCGTGGAATAATCCACGCTTTAATATGCTGTCTAAAAAATTATTTCGTTTTGGAGAACCTGGCAGTGTGCGTTTCACCATTGTAATACACAGAACATAAATAAATACCGGATGGCAAGGAACTAATGTCAACCCTCCATGCATTATCTATATAGTTCATGGTAATATTACTCATTAACTGGCCCATGCTATTGTATATTTTCACTACCGATTTTACGGGAATGATTCTGCCTTCCAGCCCTATATTCAACTTATCCATTGCCGGGTTTGGATAAATACTTAGTTCGTTTTGTTTTTTTACTACATCTTCAACATTTTCATTCCATACCTGCCTATATAGGTTCAGCCCACCCAAATCATTACCCACAAACAATTCATATTTGCCGTCATTATTTATATCGGCAAATGCGGGAGAAGAGCTCCAGCCTTTTATATGAATATTAGAATAAAAAGTATCAACGCGTGTATACGTCTTGTTGGGATCTCCACTATCAATACCTTCCCAGCGCTGAATGGTACCATCATAACTTCCTACCATCAGGTACTCCTTCCCGGTATTATCTATTTTGCCTACAAATGGTGCGCTAAAACCGGTTTGCTGGTATGGACCAACTTTAAGTTTGCCTAATGAATCTGATTGCTTAACCAGGGAAACCTGGCCAGATGTAGTTGACATATTTTTGTAATAGTGAATATACCCTATTTGCATACCACAAATAAGATCTTTTACACCATCTTTATCTACATCATATATACATGGTGTTGCATAGTTATTGGCACGTATAGATTGCCCGCTTTGGTTAGACAATTCTCTTTGCCATAGCTGCCAATCTGGTTGTACAGAGGCACTGGCAGCGTAATTCCTGAAATATGCTATGTTACCATTTTTCCTGCCTATCAGTAATTCATCCATCCCATCATTGTCAAGGTCTCCCATAGCCAAGGCCGCTCCGTCGATACCCTGGTTTTCCAACCCAAGCAAATTATCGTCTTGCAATGTAAATACAGGGTCTGTTGCAGTACCTGTATTTTGAAAGTATACGATACGAGACATTGTTGCACCACTACCTGCATTATAGCGCCCCATAGTACCAACCAGAAGGTCTTGCAACCCATCTTTATTATAATCGTAAACCACGGGGTATGTGTTTGTGCCGAGATCTACCATGCTCTCCATAAGAAATGAATCGGATCGATAGGTAAATATAGGAGCACCTGATGTACCTGTGTTTTCATACAAAGCAATGCATTTGTAGTTTTCAGATCCATTCAGTTTAGGTGATATCAAAATATCGCGGTCACCATCGCCATCTATATCCAGCCAATATGCGCTTGGAAATTTAGGCATATTCAATTTATGCCCCCCTGACTGCCAGGTTGTGTCTTGTGCTACCATCGTATCGATAGGATACTGGTATTGCGTTTTCCCATTTATCAGTAATTGGATATCCGAATATGCATTATTACCATCCAGAACATCAAAATCACCATCGCCATCTATATCTACAAGGCACATAGCATTATTGCCATCTGTAGTTCTGTTACCTGGTTCTGGTTCTCTGAAAGGAGGGCACACAGTTACACCTAATTCATGCGTTCTTGCCACTGCCTGCAAAGCTTTTCCCCAACATGTGGTTTCCAGTTCCAAAGGGAAAGTATCGCAAGGCAGACTTTGCTCCACTCTTATATTTTTCCACGAAGTAATAAAAGTGCCCCAAATTGAATAGGTAACAATATCCAGATCGCCATCGTGATCAATATCCTCAATACCGGGATTATCAGAAGGACTAATAGTAACATTGGAAGTTCCTGAAACGCCCTGCCTTTGGTAGCGTATTTCTTTTTGGGGCTTAAAGGTGAGGATATTGCTGGCATCGTAAAAACCATCGCATATCCATAGCCCGCTATACCCAAAATGAAACAGATCAGGTACGTTATCGCAATTATAATCTACCAGCTTTATGAAGTTGTAAACAGGCGGAAACTTATACTCATATTCCGGTGCATAGCGATACTCTGTAGCGCTGCCGCGGCCTATGTTCAAATACACCTTAACGCCCCTGTAGTTTTCAAATATCATAAGGTCGTTCTTACCATCATTATTCATATCAGCAATAGCAAATTGCGGTGAGTTTTGTCCGCCGCACCAGGCATTGGTTTTTTCAATACCATTTACCATGATTTTTACCTGCGATAAATAATCTTTGCTGTTTTGATATATGTCTGACTGGGCAAAACTATTATAGCCGCCAGCTAATAATGCCATTGCAAGAATAAGGACGGGGTATACAGCACTTTTTTTCATAATACTAATTTAAGCTATTTCGCTTGTCGAAAGATCAAAACTTAATTACATGCCATTAAATGAAGCAGTAATTATATAGACATACCAGAACTTATTAACCGTTGGTTGTATTATCTCTTAATGGGGAATTAGGTTCATTTAAAAAATGTTTATAAACCAATTTATCGGTTAGCGATGCAAACAATTTATTCATCCAAACAGTCAGTTTGCCTTGTCGGGTCATTACCACTACACGCTTCCTTTTATTTATCGCATCAAATATTATTTTCGCACATTCTTCAGCTGTCATTAGTTTTCCTTCTTCAAGCGGTGTTTCGCCCTGCGAAGTACCATTGGCAGAAAGGGCAACATTGCGGATATTAGATGAAGTAAAACCCGGCGATACCCACATAACATGAGCGCCTGTATGCAGCAACTCTGTACGCAAAGCTTCCAGGAAGCCCTGCATGGCAAATTTTGAAGCTGAATAGCCTGTACGGGCAGGCAAACCCCTGAAACCCGCAATTGAAGATACCCCCAGCACCACGCCCTTATTTTTAATAATACTTGGCAAAGCATACTTAGTACAATAAACAGTGCCCCAAAAATTTATATCCATTAGCTCTTTTATCACCTTCAGGTCAACATCCTGAAATAGTGCACGCATACTGATACCCGCGTTATTTATCAAAACGTCAACCCTACCCCAATGTGCCATGGTTTGCTCAATAAAACGCTTGCAATCTTCTTCTTTACTCACATCGGCCCCAACACATAAAATATTGTTATTACCTGCAAAAACTTCCTTCAACTTTTGTTCGTTACGGGCACAAACGGCTACTTTTGCACCCAGTTGCGATGCTGTATTGGCTAAGGCTTTACCGATACCTGACGAAGCCCCGGTTATAACTATTACTTTATCTTTTAGCGATGACATTGGTGAAATTTGTAGTGTAAAGTTAGTTTTAGTACTTCGAAAAGAAGTAACAAAATTGCCGGCTAAAAAGCAATAAATAGATATACACAAAAGTTGATAAACAATTAACTTACTAAAGGCATAATATTTTTAATTTCAGTATTAACGATCAAAAAAAAACAAAAAAATGAAAGTTCTGATCATTATGGGTTCGCAAAGCGATGAAGGTGTAATGCAAGAATGTCACAACTGGCTCAACTGGTTTGGCATTGAAAACAACATGGTGGTAGCATCGGCACACCGTAACCCTGACCAGGTTCGCGAACTAATGGTTACCGCTCAGGAAAATGGCTATGGTGCAGTGGTAGCTGCAGCAGGTATGGCTGCTGCATTGCCTGGCGTATGTGCTGCTTACACTTCTTTACCTGTACTGGGTGTACCTCTTGATGGTGGCCTTCCGGGTGGTATCGATGCTTTGTATAGCATAGTACAAATGCCTGCCGGCTTGCCTGTAGGTACACTGGCTGTAGGTAAAGCAGGGGCAAGAAATGCTGCTGTATTGTGTGCACGCATCTTTTCACTTAGCGATACTGCAGTAGCCGAACGCCTCGAAGAGTTCAAACAGAACGGATACCGCATATAACAGGGCATGCGTTGTGCCTGCCCTTTGTAGATAAATGCTAACCCTTTAAATTTTTTCACATTGACGGAAGCCATCATTAACCTCGAAACCGTTAACCCCATTGAATTCTTTGGCGTTAATAACAGTAAGTTTGATATACTGAAACGCAAGTTTCCGTTGTTAAAAATCTTGTCGCGCGGTAGCCAAATAAAGCTATCGGGGCAAGCAGAAGCAGTCGCAGATGCACAGGGGCGTATAACGCAGCTCATTAAATATCTTGAAAGAAATGGCCACTTGTCTGAAAACTACCTGACAGAATTATTGGGCGAGGAAGAGACGGGCGAAACACCTAAAGAGGATCCAACCAGCAACGATATACTTGTTTTTGGCCCCAACGGAAAAGTGATACGCGCTAAAACACAGAACCAGCAGCTAATGGCACAGGTCTCTGAAAAGAACGATATCATATTTGCGGTAGGCCCTGCGGGTACAGGTAAAACGTATACAGCTGTAGCACTTGCTGTAAGGGCTTTAAAAAACAAAGCGGTACGCAAGATCATTCTTACACGCCCTGCGGTGGAGGCTGGTGAAAGCCTTGGTTTTTTACCCGGCGACCTTAAGGAAAAAATTGATCCATACCTGCGCCCGTTATACGATGCACTGGACGATATGATACCATCGGATAAGCTGAACTATTATATGACCAATCGCATTATTGAAATAGCCCCATTGGCGTATATGCGCGGCCGTACGCTGGATAATTCATTCATCATATTGGATGAGGCGCAGAACTCTACCGATCTTCAGTTGAAGATGTTCCTGACACGTATTGGCCCTTCTGCCAAGGCCATTATAACAGGTGATCTTACGCAGATAGATCTGCCGAAGAACCAAAAATCGGGCCTGGCAAAAGCAACCCGTATATTAAGAGATGTAGAAGGTATAGCACATATACAGCTTGACGAGCAAGACGTGGTACGTCACCGCCTGGTTAAGCACATCATAAAAGCATACGATAAAGAACAAGAACGTGAAGAAGCGCGCGAACTGGAAAACAAGAACCAGTACAGGGCTTTGAAACCCAAAGAACCTGAAGCTTAAATATCCTTAAAGCTTATAAAAACAAGAAGCCCCTCCAAAATGGAGGGGCTTCTTTATGTGTTGGAATAGCTGTTACTATTCTTCTTCGTCAAATTGCAATACATCGCGGTTAGCCATCAGCAGTTCAAATTCTTCTTTCGAACCAACTATCAGATCATCAAATTCACGCATACCTGTACCTGCTGGAATAAGGTTACCGGTTATGACATTTTCTTTAAGACCCATCAGGTTATCTGACTTACCATTGATAGCTGCCTGAGAAAGAACTTTGGTAGTTTCCTGGAACGATGCGGCTGATATCCAGCTTTGTGTACCCAGAGATGCTTTTGTGATACCTAACAACAGTGGTGCTGATGTAGCAGGGCTTGCATCGCGGTATTCTACCAGTTTTTTATCAGCGCGGCGCAATATACTGTTCTCTTCGCGTATTTCGCGCAGGGTAACTATCTGACCAGGGTGTAACTTATCAGATTCGCCACCTTCAGTTATTACTTTCTTATCATATATCCAGTCGTTCTCAACCATGAAGTCGAACTTATCAGTAGTATCATCTTCCAGGAATTTTGTATCACCCGGATCAACGATAGTTACTTTACGCATCATTTGGCGAACAATTACTTCAATGTGTTTATCATTGATCTTCACACCTTGTAAGCGATAAACTTCTTGTATCTCATTCACCAGGTACTCTTGTACAGCGAAGGGGCCTTTAATTGCCAGGATATCGCCAGGAGTAGTAGCGCCATCAGAAAGTGAAGTGCCTGCTTTTACAAAGTCACCATCTTGCACCATGATATGGCGGGTAAGTGGAACCAGGTATTTTTTAACCAGGCCTTCGCGCGATTCAACTATTATTTCACGGTTACCACGTTTGATGTTACCGAAAGCAACAACACCATCTATTTCAGCAACGATGGCCGGATTGCTCGGGTTACGTGCTTCAAACAATTCAGTCACACGTGGAAGACCACCGGTGATATCGCGGCTACGACCCATGATACGTGGTATTTTTACCAGTACCTGTCCGTTATAAACTGTATCACCTGCGCCTATTATAATGTGCGAACCTACAGGCAGGTTGTACATTTTCTCTTCCTTGCCTTCAATAATGATGGCAGGTATTTTGGTTTTATCTTTTGTTTCGATAACCACTTTTTCGCGGTGGCCTGTTTGTTCATCAGCCTCTTCGCGGAAGGTAACACCCTCAATAATGTTATCGAATTTCACTTTACCATTCACCTCAGAAACGATAACGGCGTTGAACGGATCCCATGTGCAGATCACGTCTCCTTTCGCTACTTTCTGCCCGTTCTTCACTTTCAGGTGAGAACCGTAAGGAATGTTGTTAGTGATCATCAGGCGATCGTTAGCTACATCAACTATACGCACTTCACCTGTACGGCCTATTACAACAGTTGTGTCTTCGCCTTCTTCATCTTTATAGATTGTAGTACGCAGACCATCGAACTGGATAGTACCATCGAACTTAGCAACCAATTGAGATTCGATAGCCGAAGAACCAGCCACACCACCCACGTGGAAGGTACGTAGCGTAAGCTGTGTACCAGGCTCACCGATAGATTGTGCAGCGATGATACCAACGGCATCACCTTTCTGTGCCATGTAACCTGTAGCCAGGTTTTTACCATAACACCTAGCACATACCCCACGGCGTGCTTCGCAGGTAAGTACCGAACGTATCTCTACAGTATCAATACCACTGTCTTCTATATGCTTAGCAACATCTTCTGTTATTTCAGTACCAGCGGCAACAATTAACTCCTCTGTTATAGGATCGAATACATCATGAAGAGATGTACGGCCCAGGATACGATCGTACAATGGCTCTACTATTTCTTCATTGTCTTTCAATGCTGATGTTGCTATACCACGTAGTGTACCGCAATCAGGCTCATTAATAACAACATCTTGTGCAACGTCAACCAAACGACGTGTCAGGTAACCGGCATCGGCTGTTTTAAGGGCCGTATCGGCAAGACCTTTACGCGCACCGTGCGTTGAGATAAAGTATTCCAATACACTCAGGCCTACTTTAAAGTTAGACAGGATTGGGTTTTCGATGATCTCTGAACCACTTGAACCACTACGACGTGGTTTAGCCATCAGACCTCTTAAACCAGCCAGCTGCTTAACCTGTTGTTTAGAACCACGCGCACCTGAATCAAGCATCATGTACACAGAGTTGAACCCTTGTTTATCAGCAGCCATCTCGCGGATAAGCGTTTCTGTAACACGGGTATCAACACGCGACCATATATCGATGATCTGGTTGTAACGCTCGTTGTTCGTAATAAGACCCATGTTGTAGTTCTCCCACACTTCGTCCACTTCAACCTGTGCATTATCTATTAACTGTTCTTTTACTTCAGGAACAGTAAGATCTTTTATGTTGAACGACAAACCACCACGGAAGGCTGTACGGAAACCAAGTTGCTTAATATCATCAAGGAATTGTACGGTCTTAGGTATGTTAGTGTTTTTCAGGATATCACCAATGATTTCACGCAATGATTTTTTGGTAAGCAATGCATTTACGAAACCATTTTCTTTCGGTACAAATTGATTGAACATTACACGACCCACAGTAGTTTCTACTAACTGGTTCTTCAGTTCACCTTCTTTTATACGTACGTTGGTTTTTACTTTTATCCATGCATGCAGTTCTACACGGCCTTCATTGTAGGCTATAATCACCTCTTCAGCACTGTAGAATGTCATGCCTTCACCTTTCACTATTTCTTCGCCCACAGTCTTTTTACCTTTGGTAAGGTAGTAAAGACCCAATACCATGTCCTGAGAAGGAAGGGTAATAGGCGTACCGTTTTGCGGGTTCAGAATGTTATGAGAAGCAAGCATCAGCAATTGGGCTTCCAGGATAGCGGCATGGCTCAGAGGCACGTGTACCGCCATTTGGTCACCATCGAAATCGGCGTTGAAGGCAGAACACACCAGCGGGTGCAGTTGTATCGCTTTACCTTCAATCAGTTTCGGCTGGAATGCTTGTATTGATAACCTGTGTAGCGTTGGGGCACGGTTCAGCAAGATCGGGTGACCTTTCAGAACGTTTTCAAGTATATCCCAAACTACCGATTCTTTACGTTCTACTAATTTCTTAGCGCTCTTCACTGTTTTTACAATACCCCTTTCTATCAGCTTACGTATGATGAATGGCTTGAATAGCTCAGCAGCCATATCTTTTGGTAAACCACATTCATGCAATTTCAGGTCAGGGCCAACCACGATAACCGAACGGCCAGAGTAGTCAACACGTTTACCCAAAAGGTTTTGACGGAAACGGCCTTGTTTACCTTTCAGTACATCTGAAAGCGATTTCAGGGCACGGCCACCTTCAGCTTTTACAGCGTTCGACTTACGGCTGTTATCAAACAGCGAGTCAACCGCTTCCTGCAACATACGTTTTTCGTTACGCAGGATCACTTCAGGAGCTTTGATTTCTATAAGGCGTTTCAGACGATTGTTACGAATGATAACACGACGGTAAAGATCGTTCAGATCAGAAGATGCAAAACGGCCGCCATCAAGAGGTACTAACGGGCGCAGTTCAGGTGGAATAACCGGAATATACTGCATGACAGTCCATTCCAAACGGTTTTCAACACGTGTATTCGCATCGCGGAAAGCTTCCACTACACTCAGGCGTTTCAGGGCTTCCTGCTTACGTTGTTGCGATGTTTCGTTAGCAGCTGCGTTACGCAGGTCGTAAGACAGTTGGTCAAGATCGATACGGCTCAACAGAGCGTGCACCGCCTCGGCACCCATCTTAGCTATGAATTTATTAGGATCATCATCAGGCAGGTACTGGTTTTCTTTAGATATTGAATCCAGGATCTCCAGGTATTCATCTTCAGTTATCAGTTGCTGATGTGTATTTTCAGAATCTTTCAGGTTCAGTTTCTGGCGTATCAGGTCATCGCCTTCACCTGCTTGTACTACTACATAACGTTCGTAGTAAACTATGCTCTCTAATTTTTTAGAGCTAACGCCTAACAGGTAACCTATTTTGTTAGGTAAGCTTTTAAAGTACCATATATGTACGATAGGTACCACCAATTTGATGTGGCCCATACGCTCACGACGTACTTTCTTTTCAGTTACCTCAACACCACAACGGTCGCACACTATACCCTTATAACGGATACGCTTGTACTTACCGCAATAACATTCGTAATCCTTTACAGGGCCGAATATTTTTTCGCAAAACAAACCATCACGTTCAGGTTTGTAGGTACGATAGTTGATAGTTTCAGGCTTAAGCACTTCACCATAAGAGCGATCCAGAATAGTATCGGGAGACGCAAGGCTGATGGTGATCTTGTTAAACCCCGCTTTTGGGCGGTTATCCTTCTTAATAGCCATATTAAAAACGAAATATTTTTTAGTTAAAAAAGGAATGGAGCGGTTGCCGGTTGGCAACCGCTATTCCAAGTATTATTCAAATTTCAGTTCAAGACCTAGTCCGCGAAGCTCATTCACCAATACGTTGAATGATTCAGGTATACCTGGTTTCGGAACGTTGTCGCCTTTCACTATCGATTCGTATGTCTTAGCACGGCCCATAATGTCATCCGATTTAAGCGTCAGCAACTCTTGCAGTATGTTACCTGCGCCGTATGCTTCCAGTGCCCAAACCTCCATTTCACCAAAACGCTGACCACCGAACTGTGCCTTACCACCCAATGGCTGTTGCGTAATTAAGCTGTACGGGCCTATTGAACGCGCGTGCATCTTATCATCAACCATGTGGTGCAGTTTGATCATGTATATGATACCAACTGTTGCTTTCTGGTGGAAGCGTTCGCCGGTTTCACCATCGTACAGGTACGTGTGGCCAAATTCAGGAAGCTCTGCCTGGTCTATCAACTCACCTATTTCATCAACAGTTGCACCGTCGAAGATTGGGGTAGCAAATTTCACGCCCAGTTTTTCACCTGCCCAGCCCAGTACTGTTTCATATATCTGTCCCAGGTTCATACGCGATGGTACGCCTAGCGGGTTCAGAACTATATCAACCGGAGTGCCATCTTCTAAGAATGGCATATCCTCAGCACGAACTATTTTAGCTACGATACCTTTGTTACCGTGGCGGCCGGCCATCTTATCACCCACTTTCAGCTTACGCTTACTAGCAAGGTAAACTTTAGCCAGTTTCAACACACCCGCTGGCAACTCATCACCAATACTCAGGTTGAACTTTTCGCGTTTGTAGCGGCCAAGTTCTTCGTTGAATTTGATGTTGTAGTTATGCAACATTTGGTTGATCTGGTCATCGGTATCCTTATCGCCCGTCCAACCCAATGGGTTTACGTTTTGATAATCTACAGAGCTCAATGTTTTAGAATTGAACTTGCCACCTTTGCTTATAACCAGTTCGCCAAAGTTGTTACTGATACCTGCTGATGTTTTGTCTTTCAACAAGGTCATCAGTTTATCCATCAACAGTGTCTGGATATCTTCAAGGTTCTTTTCGTGAACCTTTTCAATTTTTTCCAGTGCTGTTTTTTCACGCACTTTCGAGTTCTTATCTTTCTTAGCGCGTTGGAACAGTTGTTTATCGATAACGATACCTTCAGTACCACTTGGTGCTTTCAATGATGCATCTTTCGCATCACCGGCTTTATCACCAAATATCGCACGTAGTAGTTTTTCTTCCGGGGTAGGGTCAGTTTCACCTTTTGGAGTGATCTTACCTATCAGGATATCACCTTCACCTACGTGTGCACCTATGCGTATGATACCATTTTCATCAAGGTCTTTAGTAGCTTCTTCCGATACGTTTGGTATATCCGGTGTCAGCTCTTCTTCACCCAGTTTAGTATCGCGTACTTCCAGTTCATATTCATCAATGTGTACAGATGTGAACAAATCATCGCGCACTACCTTTTCATTGATAACTATCGCATCCTCGAAGTTGTAACCTTTCCAGGGCATGAACGCAACTTTCAGGTTGCGGCCCAGTGCCAGTTCGCCATCTTTAGTCGCATAACCTTCAGTAAGGAAGTCGCCTTCTTTCACTTTTTGGCCTTTGCGTACACTTGGACGTAGTGTGATACTGGTGCTCTGGTTGGTTTTCTTATACTTAGTTAAAGAATATACTTTAAGGTCATCCTCAAACGACACAAGACGGTCGCGGTCGTTACGGTCGTAGCGAACATGTATGTTGTTTGCATCCACATATTCCACTATACCATTACCTTCTGCGTGTATCTGTATACGTGCATCGCGGGCAGCTTTAGCTTCCAACCCTGTACCTACTATAGGTACTTGGGGGCGGATAAGCGGTACAGCCTGGCGTTGCATGTTCGATCCCATCAGCGCACGGTTGGCATCATCATGCTCAAGGAACGGAATCAAAGATGCACTCAAACCAACAATCTGGTTGGGCGCCACATCCATGAATTCCACTTCTTCGCGGTCTAATATCGGGAAGTCGCCTGTTTGGCGCGATTTGATCTTTTCTTCTATGAAGTTGCCTTTATCATCCAGGGCGATGTTAGCCTGGGCAATTTTTGCAAGATCTTCCTCTTCTGCACTCAGGTAATGGTGGTGTTTCAAATCCACTTTACCATCTTTCACTTTGCGGTATGGTGTTTCTATGAAGCCCATATCGTTGATCTTAGCGTGTACGCAAAGCGTAGAGATAAGGCCGATGTTCGGGCCTTCCGGTGTTTCAATAGTACACAAGCGGCCATAGTGGCTGTAGTGTACGTCACGCACCTCGAAACCTGCACGCTCACGGCTAAGGCCACCTGGGCCCAGCGCTGAGATACGGCGTTTGTGCGTTATTTCAGAAAGCGGATTGGTTTGATCCAGGAACTGAGATAACTGAGAAGTACCGAAGAATGAATTGATAACTGAAGACAGTGTACGCGCGTTGATCAGGTCGATCGGCGTAAATACTTCATTATCACGAACGTTCATACGTTCGCGGATGGTACGTGCCATACGGGCAAGGCCAACACCGAATTGAGCAAACAATTGTTCACCCACTGTACGTACACGACGGTTGCTCAGGTGATCGATATCGTCTATTTCCGCTTTACCATTGGT
>CAMLFX010000064.1 GCA_946479435.1 uncultured Sphingobacteriales bacterium
ACCTGTAAAACACGTAAGCTATGATACCCGGAAATACCAGGTGCAAAAAGTAGTGAATGAAGAATTGCATCTGCAATATTAGTCCCGAAATAAGCAGAAGGATAAGCTACCTGATATTTTTATAGGTATTAATTGTAGTAACAGGCTGGCCTGAAGAATTTGGCTTTACTAATTTTAGCTTCATCTCTGTACCCGTCATTGTCACCACATCAAAAGTATCGGGATTGCTATCTACAAGAGCTAGCCTGGTATCGTTATTTAATAGTGCCCATTTAAAATTTTCCACCTGCAAATCATCACTGCATTTATTAGCGTTTTCATCAATGGTGCCGGTACCATTATCAGCAAATAGTATAAAATCGTCCTTATCGCAGTCATCCATCTCTTTATAAACATCAAGAGTGGTATCCTTGCCTTTATAGGTAACAGTAGCGGTACCTGCCGACTGTTGCCATTTACCGGCTACTAAAGACTTTTGAGTGGCAGAGGAATTGTTGTTACCACTGTTATTAGTTCCATTGTTATTATCATCTTTTTTGCAGGCGGCAAAAATCACTGATACGCAGCATACAGTAAGGAATGTACGATTAAGGTTCATAAGGAATTAATTTGATGCAAAAATATGTTACAGTTTAGATTAATACAATAGTCATTACTCTATTCTGAATTAGTGCTTGAGTTGTTTTTTGCATTAAGGTAACCCACAAGTATAATGATTATCTGCAACAAAACACAGCAATAAAATAAAAAATTATGCGTATATTTGTTATGAACGATAATACATATAAAACTTCATATGCGTTGTTCAATTTTGTTAAGAAATTAAAATATGACAAACAACATTTTAACCCTGAAAACAAGTACTGTAAAGGCTTGCAGCACCCAACTGTCGCGCAGTAATTTTTTTATTTTTCTTATTTTTTCAACAAAATTGAACAATAAATAAACCTAATTTAGATACGAAAAGATGTACACCCGTCAAGAGCTATCGAAACTGAAACAAGACTTCTGGACGAGGTTTGGCCAATACATGCTGCCCATAGTATCGGCCACCGGCGATAAGGTGAACTGGGTGAACTATAAGACAGGTGTAGCCAACATACGTTTCGTAATGGATGCTGACAACAAGCAGGCAGGCATAGCGATCGTGCTATCGCACAGCGATGCTGAAACCCGGGCAAAGTACTACCACCAGTTGCAAAACATGAAAGCAATGCTGAATGATGCGCTTGGTGAAGAATGGAGCTGGAACGAAAACGATGTAGATGAATATGGAAAAGTAACAAGCACGGTAAGTACCTCGCTTAATGGCATAAACATAGCCAACCAAAACGATTGGCCGGCTATTATCTCTTTCCTCAAGCAACGCATTATAGCCCTCGATACCTTTTGGGCCGATGCACGCTTTATATTTGAAATGCTATGACTTTTTATGAACCATATCGCCCACTTTCTTTTTCAGCTCCCTACCCTTGTGGCTTGCCTTACTTTTCACCCTCAGCGATTTGTTTTCAAACAACAGCCCTGCTACAATACCGGCCACGCCATACCATATCAATCTTGACAATTTCATATAAATACTGTTTAAACCTTACATCAAAATGATTGTGCCATCTGCTACCTGTTAACAAATTTCATTATTTTGTGGCTATTATTTATAACGCAACCTATGAAACACTTTATAACCCTTATCCTGTCTATACTTACTTGTAGCGTCACGTATGCGCAAAGTGATAGTAAAATAGACTATATGCCTAAATGCGGCCTTGTAGGCTACCCCACAGACGATGCCGATAAACTGGCACATTTTCCAGGTAATATCAACAAATACTTCGATAAACATGTTAACTGGAAAAAAATAGAATTAATAGGTGGGCTGATCATTATCGATGTGTCGGTAGATACCTTGGGAAGGCCCTGTACAGTAGGTTTTACAAATAGAACTATTAATACCGATCACGAAGTACTTTATTTATACCTCGATGATGTTATTAACAGGATGCCTGCATGGAAGCCGGCCATAAAAGATGGTAAACCGGTGAATAATACAACACGTTTAGCTGTATATAGTGCGGTAGAAGGCCATAAAGACCTGGAAGTTGACTATTTCAGGAGCTTCACACAGCAAACCGAAAAAATAAAGGTGATACCCAGGCCTGTTATGCTGATGAATACCGACCTCGAAGATCTCGGTAAAATGAGAAAGAAGGCAGCAAAATGATCCTCAATGGCATAGTATTTTACTTTTATTCGGTATGATACTGCAACTAAACCCTGCTATATTGGTTGAGACCCCATTGGGGCAGGGCCACGCTATATTCATCATAGACTATGGTATGCACCAGAACACATGCTGGGTAGTTGCCAACGCCGAAACGGGGGTGGTAAAGCATTTTGACTGTAACGACATCATCCTCTCAACCAACTACACGTACGGCATGAACCTAAGACACAATACCAATGTCATTCAAAAAGATGATACGGATCTACACCAATAACCACCTGGCAACAGGTATTGTAAATGAAACGCAAAGCTACGGTTAACGAGATGTAAAAGGCACCCTGAAATTTGCTTTAAGCCACTGACATGCAGTAAATTGTACTTAAATTCTACGATTATGTACATGTACAACCGGGCAAGTTACTATCGTGCCAGAAAGCAATTCGTAGTTGCGAGAAACAGTTTTGTTCTATTCATTTCGTTAATGTTGATTTTACCGTTCCACTATATAGCCGGATGCCGCATAATATTAAAAAACCAATGGGGCTTCGCACATACTATAGTTACTGAATCTGATATTGATGAAGCCTTACATGAATATAACATAGCCGGTAAATCGGGGAAAGATGAATTGATTGAACAAGCGTGGGTGCAAAAGATGATATACGAAAGAAATGTATCTGCGAATTATGGTAGTCACTAACGAGAAGACTTCTATTATTTTCAATGGGCTTAGGGTGTAACCCTCTTGACTATACAGGAACTATTTTTTAATATTACCCTATATTCCTCAACCAACCCAATATGAAAAAGATAGGTTTATCGTCTATTGCAGTACTATTGTTAACCATAGGCGCTAGCGCGCAAAATCTTAAATACAGCGACGAAGGCTTTAATACAAAGCAAGTTGAAAGCACCTATACCATACACACAGCCGGCCAGCAATTTGTACAAAGAATGCAGGTACTATACAACCAGACAGAGGCTACTTCCTACAAACGCATTACAAGAGACCAGTATAGCGAATTCCTTAAGTCGTTTCAAAACCTTATAGGTATTAAGAAAGTAAACAGTACTATATCCAGGAACCTGAGCGTATTGTCTTCTATACTCAATTCAGTGAACGATTTTGGCTATAATAATGATGAATACCGTAATACCATGTATCATATAGCTGTGCCTGTTTACAAAGCAGTAATTGAGGATTGGGGCGACGAGATTGTTAACGTGGCTATATACAATGCCTATTTCGATATGAGGGAATATGTATCGAAAAAATCGGTTGATGATAGTGCTATGGCTATGACCCTGCAACTAATGGATGACAACACTATCAATACCCAAACCAAAGAAACCTGCACTTATTATGTATCGGTAGACCCTAAACTGGCAAAAGACAATATAGAAATATACTTTACCGACCCTGCCCTATATACTATGGCAAGCCACAGGTACCCCGCCGGCCAGCTTTTAGCAGGCCCTATAGTTGGCTGGGAGAACAATATAGCTGAAAGTGCCAGCATATATGGCATGCTTAAAGCCTACTCGATGCAGCCCAAACATATGGGTTACAACATATATAGCTACACTATTAGTACTGATGGCAAAAGCAACACACTGAACCAGCCATTGTACAAAGACAATAAATGGTTTATGTGGGTTTTTCGTAATGGCACGCTGTATTATACCTATATGGCCGAACCATGCAGCATGGTAAACAAAGCCCAGATAAAATAGGCTATTTCAGTGCAGCAGCTGGCGAACCAATTGATTATATCATCTTCATCATTGAGTAAAGCACCAGCACACTCAGTACGGCTATGTACGTTACAGCATTCAGCTTGTTATTGAACCTTAAGAACTCTTGTTTCGGCTTGCTGACCATATTTCTCAAGATAGGCGTACTATGAAATAAGAACGAATTGAAAAACAGGCCCGATTTATTGTTATGTTCTTTCAAAGACGACAGCCTGACAAGTTTTATAACTATTGCTACACTAAAAATTAGTAATGCTATATATATAGCATTGTTGAGTATAAGGGTGCGGTACATGTATCTCTCTGTATATCCTTACACAAAGATAATGGTTAGATAACATTTAATATACAATATAGTCTTGTGTATTGGCAAGATTTTGCCACCCTGCAATAGATGAGTTGTATAAAAATATATAGCTAACTGAAAAAAACTTTTTGAAAATTGCCCGGCTTGTATAATTTTGCGCCCGGAGAGATGGCAGAGTGGTCGAATGCGGCGGTCTTGAAAACCGTTGAGTGTAACAGCTCCGGGGGTTCGAATCCCTCTCTCTCCGCTGAAATTTATAATGCCTGTAAATCAACGATTTGCAGGCATTTTTCTTTAAAAGTCAAATCTCCTAAACCTGTGTCCCAAACGGATAATTCGGCTTAAAATCAATACCTATAGGAAAAATAATTTCCTAAGCTCGGTAAAAAGACAGATCTGAAGCCATTATAGACCATATCGTGCACACCGTCTTTCCCGCCTATAACATAAATGCATTATTTCTTAGCTACACATCCGAATATACAACATGAATATAGTCATACCAGAGGATTACCAGGATGCCATACGAAGGCTACAATGTCTTGAACTATTGTCAGCGCATGATGTTACTATTTACAACAGCCACATGGACACTGATGTCCTCGCTGAACATATCAAGGATGCTGAGGTAATTGTATTGATCAGAGAACGCACTGAAATCTCCGAAGCGCTTCTTTCGAAGCTTCCCAAACTAAAACTTATCAGTCAGACCGGAAAGATATCTACACATATAGATATTGATGCCTGTAATCGTCATCGGATACCTGTTGCTGAAGGCATAGGTTCTCCGGTAGCACCAGCTGAATTAACCTGGGGACTTATCTTGAACGGCATGCGTCTCCTGCCACAAGCTATTGAAGGTATGAAGCTGGGCTACTGGCAGACAAATATTGGCAACTGTCTGTATGGAAAGTCTATTGGTATTTGGGGCTATGGAAAAATCGGCCGAATGATTGCCGGGTACGCAAAAGCCTTTGGCATGCAGGTGATCATCTGGGGCAGTGAGCGTTCCAGAGAAGCGGCAAATTCAGATGGATATATTGCTGCTGAAAGTAAAGAGTATTTTTTTAGCACAGTTGATGTTCTGTCCTTGCATCTCAGGCTGTCCAATACTACCAGAGCGATTGTAACCAGTTCGGATCTGTCTATGATGAAGCCGACATCTCTTCTGGTAAATACCAGCCGGGCCGAGCTCATTGCACCTGATGCGCTGATAGAAGGCTTGACAGCGGGTAGACCCGGCCGCGCTGCCCTCGATGTTTTTGATATGGAACCACTATTAGTCCAAGCCATCCTTTGCTTCATATGAAGAATGTAATATGTACACCTCATATTGGCTATGTAGAAGAGCAGGGATATGAACTCTATTTTTCAAAGGCATTCGAAAATATTGTGCAGTTTGCGAATGGGAGCCCTGTAAATATTGTAAACCCCAATGTACTTCTGCAAGCTTAGCAATGCCGGTTTCTTACTTTGTCAATCTTCTCGGCTCTTTTTAATGACTTTTCATATACACGTTTAATTTTGACCATTGGTTTCGTTATACAATAATTTTGAGCAGGGGAAGTCTCCTTGATCTCAAATATGCGGTTGAACATGCCGGCAGTTAATAACGGTTATTATGGTGTGCATAATTTAACTACTTATTAGTTTTCTGATATTCAGACGGCGTTAGGCCGGTGCTTTTCTTAAACACAGTATTAAATGTAGTTTTTGAGTTAAACCCAGCCTCAAAGCCTATTGATAAAATAGTAAGATTTCGTTTCTCTGGACTGATCAATAATCGTTTGGCTGTTTCTACTCGGTAACCGTTTACAAGCTCGTAGAAGTTTTTGCCGGAAACCAGGCTCAACGACTGTGAAATCATATAGGACTGCACATTCGATCGTACTGATAACTCCTGTAGGGTAAGTTCCGGATCAAGGTATAGTTTATCGTTTTCAATCGCCTTTATTACCTTATCTACTATTTTCGCCGCCTGTTCTTCGCTGAGGCTGCTCTTTTGATATTTTACTTTTTTTTCATCAAAAGTATTTGCCTCAACATTTTGTACAACAGCTGCTGCAGGTACTTCAGGTATTGGTGGCAACAGCGTTTCACCTATGCTATCATTTACAGGCTCTATATGTATATCCTTCTGCATGTAGCCCTTGATAGAGGCATAATAAATGTAAATGATGAGCGCCCAGTAAGCGGTCATGTTCGATTTGCCAATCGTAAACCCTTTTATGTAGTACGACAAAATAAAAGCGAGCAAGGCATAACCTATTAATAAGGCATTCCATATCAAAATGTTTCGTACCCATTTCAGGTTATAGTGCTTGATATTCGAAAAGTTTTCCCTGATAAACTTTTGGTGCTTTCTATATAACGAGGCTGCCACAAAGAAATATCCAAAGAATACGATGAATTTGCCGATAGTAATATATAAGTGTAAAGGAGAGTGAAGCAATTCTGCATGTCCATCTATTATGGATATGTTGGCTTTATATGTAAAGAACCAATATTCTAAAGTATAAGCGGCCAGGGTGAGTACTGCCAAATGCAGCAAGTCCTTATTGAATGAACCCGGGCTGCTGAACATATGTAAATAAAAGTAGGTAGAAGGCACGCTTATCCAGATCAATGAGTCAGCGGTCCACGAATAATTCCATCCGAAGTACTGCTCTATAAATGGTAGCAGCAATAAGGAGCTGGCAGAGAAAATATGCGTCGCAAGAAAAATGGATTTGTATTTGTCCAGTTTGCGGTTGGCCATTAATATGATACAAAAAATGTATCCCTGTAGGCAGCCCAGCAGGGGAAGAAGCTGCATAATTGCATAAATATCTATATTTAAATACACCATATAAACAGACCGGCCAACGGTAAAAGTACACTATAGGTACGAATAAATGAATAGCACCAAACATTAAGCTGTTGTCTTTCAGGTATTTACAAACCTCCCAATTTATTCGAACTGCAAAATCGTACGGATAAATTAACCCGGGCGTTCGGCTGCTTACCGGGAATCATCTTTGCGCCACAAAATACAAAATACATGATACGCACACAAAGCTTAAACATTATGGTAAATTTGCATGTTATTACCTTGCTGGGAGCAATGTTTATCTTTTCCGATTCCAGGGGGCAAACATTAACACAAACGATCAAAGGACATATCACAGACCAGCAGTCCGGGGCTGGCATACCAGGAGCAAGTATTGCCATTAACAGTGATGACTATAACACAGGAACAGTGTCAGACGCCGATGGTAATTATGTAATACCTGCTATTCCAATCGGTAAGGTTACAGTAAAAATATCTTATATGGGTTATCAGGACCAGGTAATACCGGATGTTGCCGTTCAACCTGGGAAAGAGACTCTCTTAGATGTAGAGATGTTAGAAAAGGTGCAATTGATTAATGAAGTGATAGTAAAAGCTAACCGCGAAAAAATCACAGATAAACAGATGGCTACGGTCAGCGTAAATATCTTCAACGCTGACGATACCCGCCGCTATGCAGGCAGCAGAAACGATGTAGCGCGTATGGCCAGCAATTTTGCTGGTGTTATCAGTAATAATGACAGCAGAAACGACATCATTATAAGAGGTAACGCCCCAACAGGATTACTGTGGCGAATCGAAGGCATAGATGTGCCCAACCCTAATCATTTTGGCCAGTCTGGTGCTACAGGTGGCCCAATAAGTATGATTAATAATAATGTTCTTGATAAATCCGCTTTCTATACCAGTGCTTTCCCGGCACTATTTGGTAATGCTAACGCTGGTGTATTCGATATTCGGTTGAGAGATGGCAATCATGACAAAAGGGAATACACAGCACAAATCGGCTTATCCGGTTTAGAATTCGGTGCAGAAGGATATTTTTCAAAAAACAGCACTGCGTCTTACCTTATAAATTACAGGTATAGTATTCCGGGGCTGCTGCAAGAAGTAGGTATAGTTACTGGTACAGGCAATGCTATTCCTTACTACCAGGACCTAAGTTTCAAGATTAGCATACCAACTCAAAAAGCCGGTAAATTTACTCTGTTCGGTGTTGGTGGATTAAGTAACATTACTTTTAAAGGTGATATTGCCGACACTGCCAACTTTTATAATGATCCATATAAAAACCTTGACTTCAACAGTAACAGCGGCGTCACTGGCTTCTCTAATACCTATTTTATAAACAATACGTTATCTAACAAGATTACGTTTGCTGTTACAGGGCAACAAATAAAAACAATACAAGATTCTTTAGATGATGTACGCACCCCATTCCCAGATTATAGAGAACATACGAATGAATGGAAATATACCGTCACAGATAATGTAAATAAGAAATTCTCTTCAAGAGACAGGCTGCAGGCTGGTGTAACATTCAATAATATTCATTTTTCTTTTGCGGACAGCACTTCTATGGACGGCGTTATGATACCGCTGCACAAAGATCAGGGGAATACCCAATTGTTACAGGCATACGCCGCGTGGCAACATCGATTTACTGATAAAGTAACTTTAAACTCAGGCTTATACAGTCAGTATCTAACCTTAAACCATACCTACACCATAGAACCGCGTATGGGTGCAAAAATACAGGCAGGCCAATCAGGTTTTGTGAACCTTGGTGCGGGTATGCACAGCCAAATACAGGACCTGCATCTTTATTTTCTGAAAACAGCAGCTCCAGATAACGATTATATTGAAACCAACCGTACGCTTGACTTTACCAGAAGTGCACAATTTGCAGCGGGATGGGAACAAACATTGTTTGATAAATGGCATTATAAAATAGAGGCTTATTACCAGTATATATATAACGCACCTGTAGAAACAATACCCAGCACATTTTCAGCATTAAACTTTGGTTCTGACTACAGTTCTGTAAAAGAGGATCGTTTAGTAAATAAAGGTACTGGCCGTAACTATGGCCTGGAACTTACGCTAGAGAAAAATTTCAGCAAGGGTTATTATGTTACTGCTACCGCATCACTTTTCAATTCTTTATATGCCGGCAGCGATAACATTGAAAGGAATACTACTTATAATAACAACTTTGTATTTAACCTACTGGCCGGTAAAGAATGGAGCATAGGAAAATCAGACGCGATATGTATAGATGGTAAGCTGACCACAGCAGGTGGTAAACGTTATATCCCTATTGATTTGCAAGCATCAAAAAACCAGTCTGAAACTGTATATGATTACTCCCAGGCATTTGAGCACAAATACAGTGACTATTTAAGGGGTGATATTAAAATTACCTATCGAATGAACCGCAGAAGGGCGATGCAGGAGATCTATATAGATCTTCAAAACGTTACAAATAATAAAAACATACTACGCCAGGGATTTGACAATAGATACAATGTTATACGCACGCAATATCAGCTGGGCTTCACACCATCTATTAACTATCGCATACAATTTTAAAGAGGTTTGAAAATGATTAAAAATTTTAGTGGCAAATTGCTGGGGTTGGTCTTACTCTTGTTTACATACCAATTGGCGGAAGCATTTATGCATTTTTACAACGATGCTATTGCCTTTTTGTCCCTAATGGCATCTGTGTTATTACTAGCGCACATCATTGCCAAACAACTGGGGCTTGAAGGAATAAAAAGTTACAAACTGGTATGGAAAAAGGAAGGAAGGCATCTTTTCATTATAGGGTTGTTATCTGGGTTCGTTACATATTCACTGTCATTTGTCATTTCTTTATTCACACACAGGGAAATAATAACAGCTCATGATTTTTCATTGCTGCCCATCCTGGGTAAACTAGTGCTGTTCATTGCCGGTACTTTTTTACCGTCTATAGCAGAAGATATTATCACGCGGGGATACGTATTTGCTATGTTTGGAAAAAATTGGAGCAAAATTGTATTTGTGCTTGTTTCTGCGCTGTTTTATGTATTAAACCATCCGTATAAATTAGCAGCACCCGATGAAACATTAATCTATCTGTTCATTACAGGTATATTTCTTGCCATCCCGTTAGTGCTTACCAATTCATTGTGGTATTCTATAGGGCTGCATTGGGCATGCAACATCATTTACAGGATCACAAATGATGTACTGCATGTGATCTCTCCGGATGGCTATGGTTTAGCTTCACTAAGAATACTTATGCTAATAGTATTGTTGTCTATACCCTTTAATATTTATATACTGAAACGGCTTAAATACCGCACCACCTTATGGAGCTAGTATGTGAATTAAAGCAGGTTTTTAGGAGAAAGTTTAAAAAAAATTTAAGAACACAATCAGTATTTATAAAATATAAATTCAGGCAGTATAAAAATTATAAGAATGAAAAATATTATGAAAGCAGTGGTATTTGAACAGACAGGGGCTCCTTGCGATGTGTTGAAAATGACAGAGGTAACCATACCAGAACCCGGTGAAGGGGAAGTAAGGGTGAAGATGCTGGTAAGTCCTATCAATCCTGCTGACTTGCTGTTTATTAATGGTGTGTACCGTATCAAACCGCAGTTTCCACAAATTGCAGGATTAGAGGGTGTGGGTGTTATTGATAAAATGCAAGACGGGTCTCAATTCAATAAAAATGCGCTGGTTGCTTTCAGGCATAAATGTTTGTGGGCAGAATATGTTATTGTACCAGAGAACAAGTTGATACCCTTGCCCGATAATTTCCCACTAGAGAAAGGAAGCCAGTTATCGCTAAACCCTATAACTGCCTACGCACTTTTAGAAGAAGCTGGCCTGAAGCAAGACGATTGGCTATTGATAAATGCTGGCAATTCAGGCGTTTCAAAAATAATCACACAACTGGCAAGGTTAAGAGGAATAAGAACCATAGTTGTAACACGTAATGAAAAAGAGGCGGAAGGACTTGATCTTATTGGGGCAACAAGCGTTTTAACATCACAGTCTGGTAACCTTGCAGAAAAGGTACTAGAGGCCACCGATCATAAAGGCGTGTCATGTGTGCTGGATGCGGTGGGTGAAGACCTGCTGTCAGAAATCCTCACTGTTATGGCACCATTTGGAAAGGTCATTTCGTACGGATTGCTTGGCAAGGGTAATGTAACTTACCACAACGCAACAATCATATTTAATAATCTGACCATAACCGGTTTTGGTATAGATGCATGGCTGTCGAAAAAAGGTGACGATGTTAGGAAAATATATAGTTCATTAGTGAAAACCATAGCAGGACCTGAATTCCAAATGCCTGTTGCTGCGGTTTTTCCAATGGCAGATTTTTGCAAAGCATTTGAGTACCAAGAAAACAATGCTAATAGAGGCAAAGTACTGATTTCAATAAATAACCGTGAAGAAACAAAATGACATTGAACTGCATGTCTTTTCATGACACAATATTTCCCAAAAAATAAAAAATACTCTTGAAGTATATAAAATCTCAATTATGAAAATTACTATGTTAGCTAATAGCCCCCAAATAATTAAGATGGCTATAATGCGATTTATATTACTATTGAGCGCTGTATTGTTTTATCATACCAGCGCCATTGGTAAAGATGAAGCTAATGCCCGTACGCTAATCGATACTACCTACGTAACAAGCGATGGAGTGTCTTTATATGTACATACTGCAGGAAAGGGTACCCCCTGTATTTTTGTACACGGTGGGCCTGGCGCCTGGAGTAAATCATTTGAAGTATTAGGTGGCAGTAATTTTGAATCAAATCTGCGCATGTGTTTTTATGACCAGCGTGGCTGTGGCAGATCTGGTGATGCGACCAATAATGACTACAGTCTTCAACGTATGGTGGCTGATATAGAGGAAATACGCAGACTGTCAGGGGCCGATAAAGTTTATATAATGGCCCATTCCTTCGGCGGTATTCTGGCCTGTAAATACGCACAAAGATACCCACAGCATGTACTTGGGCTTATTCTGTTAAACGTAACGCTAGATATAAAACAATCGCTAAGGTCACAAATACAGTATGTAAATTCACTCACTGGGTCAAACATACCGAGCAGTGAGAACGACCCAATGCCATCTTTCTATAAAGCAATGACCACAATGAGGGAAAGGCAGTTGTCTTATAAAATCCTGTCTGGGAATAGAGCAACTACCGATAAGCTTGACAGCATTGACGCTACTAATACGAGTAATTATACTTTTGCCAAATTGGCTCTTAACATACCAGACTATTTTGATGACTTTACTTTAATCTCTGCATTTATAACTGTGCCCATTCTGGTTGTGGCGGGAACTGAAGACCATGCTATAGGACCTGACCATTATAAAAGATTTCATTTCCCCAATCAAACAACCGTAGCTATTAACGGTGGGCATGTTCTGTATTATGAGCAAAATAGTGCGTTATTGACTGCAGTAAATCAATTTTTAGAGAAAAATGATATGCGGTAAATGAAGAGATTTGTCCTTCGGAGTTTAATTCAAAAATGATCAAAACAATATGAAGTATTATCTCGTTCTAATTTACTTATTCATAATTTCAAATGCTATGGCACAGCAGAATTTACTTATCAGGAAGAATCTTGAATCTGCTTTAATGGATCAAAAAGTATCCAAAGTTGAAATACAGGAAATTACGTTTCCGATAAGGCAAATAGCTCCCAAGCATTTACATCCATGCCCGGTAGTTGGTTACATTAAATCAGGGTCCGTTCTTTTTCAAATTGAAGGAAAAGACCCTATCATTTTAAAAGAAGGAGACTCGTTTTATGAGCCCAAAAATGTAAACATCCTACATTTTGACAATGCTTCAAATGATAAGCCAATGACCTTTATTGCTTTTTATCTGAAAGAAGCGGGTGAAGAAAATATAAAATTTGTTCATCAATAATCAGTAAAACATGGAACGAAATGTTAATGTCCATCAGTTTACAGCGGGCATTTTTAGAGACTGCATTAATTGTACAACGCACATAAAATGAAAAATTAATTATGCCATTTGTAAGAATCAGTTTGCCAAAATCTTTTTCGCAAGCGACAAAAGACAATGTGTCACTTTCCGTTCACCATGCACTCATACAGGAATTTAAAATTCCGGAAAATGACTATTTTCATATAATCGAAGAGTTGGAGCCAAAACAGATTAAGTTTCCCGAAACCTATTTGGACGTGGCTCATACTTCAGACATTATATATATTCAGATCATTGCAGGACAGGGACGTACGTTTGAACAAAAAAAAGGCTTGTATAGAGAAATAACGGAAAGGATAACGGGCTCCACAGCTATCACAAAAAATAACATAATCATAGTGTTGGTGGAAAATGAAGGTAAGCAGAACTGGTCATTTGGGAATGGCGAAATACAAGAACCAAAACATTTCAAGAATGAAAATTTCAAACATTAACAGCTGTCTGAAAAATATAGAAACAGACCAAAAAGTAGGAATAAAGCTTGTTTATTTAACTGGTGATGAGAAGATGTCGGTATTTGCAATCGAATTAGCGAAGGGACTGCACATTCCGGCACATTACCACAAGAATGACATTGAAACATATTTTATACTTGAAGGACAAGGCATCATACATTCAGGTATCCTGGAAAATGAAAATGTTCTTTGGAATGCCGAAATACAAGTTAATGCAGGAGACTGTTTCACCATACATCCAGGAGAAGTTCATGAATTTAAGAATGTTTCAGAAAACACCCTTCGAATACTTGGAACAGCGCCGTTAAGCCACAGTAAGAATGACAGGTATTTTATCGCAGTGGAATAACAAACCTCTTAACAGCCGCTAGCAAGTGAAAAGAGAAAAAATATTCCCGAAATGACGTTCCCTTAAGCAATACTAAGCCCATATGGAAATGCTTGAAATAATTGAGTTTCGTAAAAAAATAAAGAAATAAAACAATTCTAATTCTATGTTCATCATTCAATTAACGTATACCTGTTCATTGGCCGAAGTAGACCAGTTACTCGATGATCATAAGCTCTTCCTTGAAAAATATTATGCAGAAGGAATATTTATGCTTTCCGGTAGAAAACAGCCACGAACCGGCGGGATTATTTTGGCCCAAGCAGAAAATCTAGCGACAATAGAGAAAGTCATCGCAGAAGACCCTTTTAACTTGCATGGATTAGCACACTACACCATCACAGAATTTATACCAACGATGGCAAGTGAGACCTTAAAAACTATATTATAGAAAATGTAGAAGTACAAGCACATCACAGTCACAATTGTCTCCTGGACCCCACCCCATTGTCTACACGTACCCGTTCCGGCTTGTGCCTCTTGGGCAAAACAGACTCTAACACCTCTACTACTTTTTCGCCAGTTATGGCGTAATAGCATGCTGCAAGCGATTCCAGCGTACAGTCATGGCTGGAGCCTTCAGATGTTTGATTTGTATTGAGCGTCGATATTAATTTCAAGAAATACGTCAACTCAATTGTCGTAACAACGTAACGACAATCCGTTGGTCAAGGTTAAAATTAAATAGGGAACCGAATTGGACGATCTTCTGAACATTCATAAGGTAACCCAGAAACTTATACTTTTGTCTCCTGATCATGAAACCGAGAGTATTAATAATTGACGACGAAGAGAAGCTCAGGGGCCTGCTTAAACGCATTATTGGCCTGGAAGGCTATGAGGTTACCGAAACAGGCTCTTTACAGAAGGGCCGCCATTTTTTGGAGCATAATAGTATCGATATTATTTTATGTGATGTCAAGCTTCCGGATGGAAATGGTGTAGATTTTACCAAAGAGATCAAAACAAAATATCCGCATCTCGAAATGGTGCTGCTTACCGCTTACGGCAATATACCAGACGGTGTAAAAGCTATAAAAAATGGCGCTTTTGACTATCTCGTAAAGGGTGATGACAACGCGAAGATAATACCTGTTTTAAACTATCTTTCGGAGCAATTACTCTTACAAAAGCAGGTTAAACGTCAGGAAGGGGCAACCACGAATTTCAATGGTTTCGAAAATATAGTTGGGAAAAGCAATTTGCTGCAAAATGCTATACTGTTAGCTAAGAAAGTGGCCACTACGGATACTGCTGTACTTTTAACCGGAGAAACCGGCACGGGTAAGGAGATTTTTGCACAAGCCATACATTATAGCAGCAAAAGAGCTAGCCGCAGTTTTACTGCAATCAATTGCAGCGCTTTTAACAAGGATCTGTTAGAGAGTGAACTATTCGGACACAAAGCAGGTGCGTTTACGGGTGCTACAAAGGATAAAAAAGGCCTTATTGAGGAAGCTAATGGCGGGACATTATTTCTCGACGAAATCGGTGAAATGTCGCTTGATCTGCAACCTAAACTTCTAAGACTTCTGGAAAACGGCACCTACATACGTGTCGGCGACACGAAAGAACAGAAGGCAGACGTACGGTTGATAGCAGCGACTAACCGGAATCTCAAACAGGAAGCTGGCCTTGGGCATTTCAGGGACGATCTTTATTACCGAATCGCGGTATTTAATATTGAGTTGCCATCTTTAAGAGAAAGAAAGGAAGACATCCCATTCTTGATTGAGTATTTCTTAAGCATCTACGCAAAAAAGGCCAACAGGTTAATAACTACGGCCAGTAAAGAGACAGTCGATGTATTAAGGGAGCATGAATGGAAAGGAAATATAAGAGAACTGAAAAATGTAATTGAACGTGCAGTGATACTCGAAGACTCCAATACTCTTTCTCTTACGAGCCTCCCTATAGATTTGCAACACCAAATGGCAGGTAAAGCTGTGTCACCGTTCAACCTTGCAGGGGTAGAGAAACTTCACATACAAAAAATGCTGGTTCACACAAAAGGCAATAAGGCTGAAGCTGCAAGACTAATGAATATCGGACTAGCTACATTATATAGGAAAATTGAAGAGTATGGATTAAGATAAACCTTCTCATTTTGATATAAACCTTCTCAAAATGAGAAGGTTTTTTTTGTTTCCGGCGATTGCAGATAAGTTGAATATAGGCATGAAATCCTTTACAGATAAGCGTTTTTAACTAAGTCGCCCCTATTAGATATATCAGGTACATTATTTGGAATTGCAGAGATGACATTAAGCTAAATTAAGCATAGCGAAAAAAGTATTCGTCATCATATTATTTGGCCATTTGTCATTCAATGGTGTTCATAGTGTATACGAATACAGTATGCTGCTAGATTAATTATGGGGGACATATTTCTAACATAAACAAATAAAAGATGATAACTGCTGTATTGTTATTGACAGGCATTGCTTGTTTCGCTCTTTTCTTTAAATCTATTGACTTTTTTGAAAAAATATAAAAATTATGATCGCACTTTTTGTTGTATCCATTTTGGTTTTCTGCTACTTGATATATGTGTTACTAAAACCAGAGAAATTTTAAAAATAGAGAAAGATGAACACCGAGATACTTGGAATTATTTTGATGTACGCAATCGTACTCGCTTTGGCTATTCCTTTAGGCCGTTATATTGGTAAAGTTTTCAGTAATGAGAAGACCTGGTTTGATCCGATATTAAAACCACTTGATAAATTATTTTTTAAGCTGGGTGGTGTTAATCCTGAAAAGGAAATGAACTGGAAGCAGCACCTCGCGGCTTTACTAACCATCAACCTATTCTGGTTTTTCATTTCCATGTTTGTATTGATGAATATGGGATGGCTACCGCTTAACCCGGATGGCAACCCATCAATGAGTGCTGATCTTGCTTTTAATACATCGGTAAGCTTTGTCACCAATACAAACCTGCAACACTACTCCGGTGAAAGCGGACTTTCCTATATGGGGCAGTTGATACTTATGCTATGGCAATTTATCAGCGCAGGAACAGGTATAGCTATATGTGCTGTTGTATTTATCGCAATGAAGGAAAGAACTGCTGAAAAACTTGGTAATTTTTATAACCTGTTTGTAAAATCCTGTACCAGGATACTTTTACCATTGGCTATTGTAGGCGCAGTCATTCTAGCGTTCAACGGTACTCCAATGACCTTTGATGGGAAGAACACTATGATTACCATGCAAGGTGATACAGTTAATGTGAGCCGTGGCCCGGTTGCCGCTTTTGTAATAATAAAGCAGTTGGGAACCAATGGCGGCGGATTTTATGGGCCAAACTCCACTAACCCTATGGAAAACCCGAACTATCTCACCAATATCGTTGAAACAGTTTCTATAATGCTTATTCCAATAGCAATGGTTTTTGCGCTGGGATATGTATTAAGAAGAAGGAAGTTGGCTTGGGTAATATATGGTGTTATGACTGTAGGCTTCCTCTGCCTTCTTATCCCCGCAGTGATACTTGAAATGAAAGGGAACCCAGCGATTCAGAAGATGGGCATTATGCAGAATATGGGGAGTATGGAAGGGAAAGAGGTTAGATTTGGATCTGCCGCTTCAGCTTATTGGGCCATCAATACTACTGTTACTTCTAATGGATCTGTCAACGCAATGCATGATAGCTTAACTCCGCTTTCAGGGATGAATACTATGCTTGGAATGATGATCAACAGTTTTTATGGAGGCGTCGGTGTAGGATTCTTAAACTTTTACATTTTTATTATCATAGCAGTATTCATCAGCGGGTTAATGGTGGGGCGTACGCCTGAGTTTTTAGGTAAGAAGATAGAAGCAAAGGAAATGAAGATCGCTTCTATTATAGCCTTGCTGCATCCTTTACTCATACTAGCAGGAACCGCAATTGCCGCTAACATATTTGCACATAATCCAAAAGAATATGCGGGATGGTTAAACAATCCAGGCAATCACGGCTTTAGTGAAATGCTATATGAGTTCACGTCTTCTTCAGCAAATAATGGAAGCGGCTTCGAAGGTTTAGGAGATAATACACCGTTCTGGAATATAGCTTGTGGTATCGTAATGCTTCTTGCAAGATACCTGCCTATTATAGGGCCTGTAGCTATTGCAGGTATTCTGGCAGGCAAAAAATATATACCTGAGAGCGCAGGCACACTTAAAACAGATACAGGCACATTCGGTATTATGGTGTTTGCTACCATATTCATTGTTGCCGCTCTGAGTTTCTTTCCCGCGCTGACATTAGGCCCGATTGCGGAATTTTTTAGCATGAAATGAAAATAATAAAAGAAAGTACCATGTCAATACATAGAAGAAAACAAAATTTATTTGATTCAACGCTGGTGAAAGAAGCTATAAGGCAATCTTTCATCAAGTTGAATCCTCGGGTTATGTTTCGCAATCCGGTAATGTTTACTGTGGAAATAGGAACTGCAATAATGCTTGCCGTAACCTTATGGACACTTGCGGGGCAGACTAACCAAGGTACGTTTGCCTATAACCTGGTAATATTCCTGATCCTACTGTTCACTTTACTCTTTGCTAATTTTGCGGAAGCATTGGCTGAAGCAAGGGGAAAGGCACAAGCTGCATCTTTGCGTAAAACGAGAAAAGACACACCAGCTAAAAAACTGATATTAATGGGTGATATTTTCATGAATGAAATACACCAGGTTTCCTCATCAGATCTGCGGAAAG
>CAMLFX010000065.1 GCA_946479435.1 uncultured Sphingobacteriales bacterium
TATTAATTATATTTTAAAACAGCCGCAATATTGCGGCTGTTTTATTTGCAACTCATTGGTATAGATATTATTTTTCGCAGCCCAAAACATTTATACATGAAACCTATTGCCCTTTTTGTATTGGCCATGTTGGCCATTTTCCCATCTATTAATGCACAAGAGCTAAAATATGAATTGAGTGAACCTATAAATATTTCCATAGCAGGTACTGATAAAGTTTTGCTGATGGAAAATGGTAACACAGTTTTGTTTCATTTTGAAAACAGGAAAGGAATTATCATAAAAATTTTTGATACAAGCAGGAGAGAAATTGCTACTCGAAAACATATTTGTGATGTACTTGACATCAATACACTTGACCAGGCTTTTTGGAAAGGGTTGATGGAGATTAACAATGAAGCAATTCTATTTTTAACTCAGCAAATTGATAATAGGGAAACGCTAATACGCGTTCGTATAAATTCATCTACTGGTGATTTAATTAAAGAGGAAAAAGTTATTCAATCTAAGAGCTTTCAAATCAGAACATCTACAAAAGTTTTAAGAGGGCAGGGTCAGAAAGGCTATTATATTGTTTGTGCCGAAAGTTCACCGGGATATATACAGAAAAATATTGGAGTCAATTTCTACGACTCTACACATAAATTGATACACACTATCCCATTAGATATCAAGTACAATGGATATGATTATTTGCAAGTGCCAAGCGCAGATATTGATGAAAATGGGGGTATTGCAGTAATAGCACAATTGGCTAAAATTGTGCAATATCCTACCTTAATGGATCGCACATTAGTTATATCATATCTACCTAAAGGATATAATCAGTTTATGTCTAGTGAAGTTAAATTACCTCCATCGTTTAAAAATTTCTATACCAATCTAACATACAATTCATTCTCCCAAACAGTTAACTTACTATTATCGATCGTTTATTTTGGCCAACCTCTGGATCCATATGCTCATAATATGAAAAAAGGAGAATACTATTACCTAGAAATGCAATCTCTGATTATTATGAATGAAGATATGTCCGGAATTAATTACAAGCCTATTGAAAACAATAAAATTCGAGAAAAAGCGTATGCCGGACTAGATACTTCTTATGAATTTTGTGGTACAGTAACTAAAGTACACACTAATAAGTCTATTACCACAGCTATATATGATGGTGAAATAAACAAAAGATCTTCTCTGGGTGGTTTAAACAAAATAGGTAAAAAGAATATTGGGATACTGCAGTTTGATGAGGAGGGTAATGAAATTTGGGGAGATATTTTATGCAGGTCTAAATTGAAGAACTATGATAAGTATCCGCAGGTTTTTCGACAAATTGGAGAAGATGAGAAATGGCTGGTTGGTAATATCGGGAAAGGTAGTGAAGACAATATATGCACTTATGATTGTGCAGTTTCTAAAAACAATCAGTACATCTTTTTTAATGAAATAGATAGAAATTTTGGAAAGACTGTAAGAGACATACCTGATTCAATATATAATTGTGTGCTTTCTCAAGCTGCATTTTATAAAATCAATAAAAGAAAAGTTGAGAAGAAATATATATTTGGAAAGTCTATTGATGATCAATATAAGCAGGTAATAGCTGGTAGCGGTTTTTTTGATGCCGACAAGAATATTTATGCTACACTTATCCGAGAGCGTAAAGGCAAAGATGTTACCTCAAAAATTGCCTGGATACAATTAGAACCATAACAATAAAAGAAGCCTGCGATTACCGCAGGCTTCTTTTATTGTCTACCCTGTCTTTTTTCTATAAGGTCGCTAACGGAAAGTATCAACTCATAAGGCACATTGTCTTTTTCATCACCAACTATATCATACCGGTCAAGTTCTGTCCACGTCATATAAAAACGAGGATAACCCTTAACATTTACTTCATAATAAACACCATCTTGCCTGAACTGGGGTACAATGGCAGTTAGTAAATTCCTGCCTTCGTAAACTACTGTAGCCGTAAAATTCTGCCTGATCATGCGGCAAAGTTATCGTCTATTTTATTTGGTTTTTCGCTTTTCTATGACAAATAATATCCTTCATGATGTTTTTTTAATTACTTACCCAACTTTTTCAAATACTACCGTTGTCTATATAAGCGAAAGGTTTTAATAAACCTGAAGCTTATAAAAAACATACAACTATAAACTATGAATATTGGAATAGCTATCAAGTCGATACGTAGACAAATAGGCATAACACAGCACGAATTGGCCGAAAGGTGCGGCATTTCTCAAACATCATTATCGCAAATAGAAAATAGCGTGAAGCGGCCCAGCCATCGTACTATTAAAAGCATTTGCGATGTATTAGATGTACCTGAATCAGTTATATACATCCTTGGGATGCAGGATACAGACGTGCCCGAAAGCCGTAAAGGTGTATATGACATGTTGTTCCCCTCCATCAGGAGCATGGCATTACAGATAGTTAGTGCCGAACACCGGCAGTACATACAGCCACTCAACATGGCTGTATAAAGTCGCTTTGGTTTCATTAAATAGTTACAGCGCCCCCTTAGGGGCGTTTTTCTTTATGAAAACAGCTAAATTGTGTACAAATGCTATGCAATGAAGTATGTAATACTCCTCTTTACTTCTTTGATCTTTTGTAAAGACCCTATATATGCCCAGCACATTTCAGATATATGTGCAAAGCGAAATCTTACACATAACCTAGTTAACAAAACAACAACCGCCACAGCCGAAGAAAATGACTATGATGTAAAGCATCTTTCATTCAATATAGAGCTTACCAATATAAGTACGGAAGTAAGTGGCAATGTTATTACCACAGCAAAGGTTGTAGCTACTACATTGCCTGTATATGCTTTCGAATTGAGCAGCGATCTGATTTTGGATTCAGTAAAGATCAATAATATATTGATCAATCCTGCTAACATACAGACTATCGGCGATATTAGAAAAGTAACACTTTCTACTGCGCTTCCTGTCAATACTATATTTACGGCACAGGTATATTACCATGGGCAGCCACCAAATGGCACAGGCTTTTTTACGCGTGGCCTTAACCAAATAATTCTCCCTTCAGGTACACCAATTATGTATAGTGTCAGCGATCCATACCTTGCTCAAGACTGGTGGCCATGCAAACAATCGCTACAGGATAAGATCGATTCAGTAGATATGTGGATAACGGTGCCGGCAACTATTAAGGCAGGAAGCAATGGCTTGCTGAAAAACATCACCGCCATTTCCGGCAATAAAGAGCGCTACGAATGGAAGACTCAATACCCTATCGACTATTATCTCATCTCAGTTGCCGTGGCTCCTTACGGCGACTATTCCTACTACATGCATTATACTGATGGTAGTGGAGATTCCATGCTGATACAAAACTACGTGTACGATTCAGCTAGCTACATGCCTGTCAACAAAGCGGCACTCGATAGCACAGGACTTATTGTCGATTACTTCTCAAAAATATTTGGCCGTTACCCTTTCTATAAAGAAAAATATGGTCATTGTATAGCAGAACCACTTATGGGTGGCATGGAACACCAAACCATGACTACGCTGGCATTTGCAAGAGGTACGCTAATAGCGCATGAATTAGGGCACCAATGGTGGGGCGACCATGTCACCTACCAAACATGGGCTGATATATGGCTGAGTGAAGGCTTTGCATCCTATACCGAGCAATTATTTGTAGAGCATTTCTTAGGCGATGCGGCATTCAAATCATACCGTACCAATGTATTCAACAATGCTATGAGCAGCAACACAGGCAGTGTATTTGTAGATGACACTACCACGCCTGCCCGCATTTTCGATGGTACGCTTACCTACAATAAAGGTGCATCAGTAGTGCACATGCTTCGCTATATGGCACCAAAAGATGAAGACTTTTTTACTGTTCTTAAAAATTATCAATCGCAACATGCTTTCGATTTTGCTAATACCGATGATCTAAAGAATATTGCAGCGCAGGTTTACGGCATCGCTTTAGATACTTTTTTCAATCAATGGATATATAAAGAAGGGTACCCGCGCTATGGTGGCAAATGGTACCAAGATGGTAACCAATTTTATTTACAGATTACGCAAACAACATCGGCACCTTCATCTATTGCTTATTTCACCATGCCTTTAGAGATCAACCTAAGGTCTGATGACGGGGATACCATCATTAAGGTTTATAACAACGCCGTCACTCAAAATTATACTCTCCCTGTTGGCAGAACCATCAAAGGTATCCAGGTAGATCCTAACAATCATGTTTTGAACAAGGCAGCTGCTTTTACAAACGACCCTACACTATCAGTAGGCAATACTGAAGTGGACGCAATAAATATTTTTCCTAATCCGTCAATAAATGGCTGGCGGGTAATAGGCTTGCCTGCAGATTCAAAAATATGCCTTACTAATATGGGCGGTAGTATTGTATGGCAATCGCATTATAGAGGTGCAACAATGTTCATTCCATCTGGCTATCTGCCAACAGGTAATTATATATGTGCTATTCTTAAAGAAAATGCAGTTCTTAAAACTATAAAACTCACCAAATAATTTTTTTAATAAACATAGAAATGAAAAAGGTTGTAGCGTTACTATCATTATGTTTGAGCGCCTCTTTTGCAAATGCACAGGTGTTAACAGGCTCGGCTATTTGCGCATCAGGAAAGGAAGAATTGGTAAAGCAGTTTGCAAGAGTAAACGTTGCTGCACCGCAGGAAGAAGAGTATGATGTAACACATGTAAAATTCAATGTTGCGCTGAATGATACTGCAGCAGATATAGGTGGTGATGTAACTACTACTGCACGTGTGGTTTCAACAACCTTCACCGATTATGTTTTTGAACTAATAGATGAATGCATTATCGATTCGGTAAAGATCAATGGACAAATTCTCCCCTGCATGCTTACTCCCGGTACTGTTATTCGCACAGTTACATTAAATACTCCATTACATAACGGCGATGTATTTACGGCACAGGTATTTTATCACGGTCACAATATATCGGTACTTGGCCCGGCAGGCAAAGGCCTCAGGCATGGTATAGACGGCTGGGGAGTACCTGCAACGTTTACTCGCTGCGAACCTTACTATTCTAATCGCTGGTGGCCATGCAAACAATCGCTTCAAGACAAGGTCGATTCAATGGATATGTGGATCACTGTTGCAGACACTTTAAAAGCAGGTTGTAATGGTTTTCTTGTAAATATTACCAGCGTAAACCCTGGTTTTAAACGCTACGAATGGAAAACACAATATCCTACTGATTATTATCTCATATCTATAAGTATTGCTTCTTATACCGACTATTCATATTATATGCATTTCAGTGGAAGCAACGATTCTATGTTAGTAATGAATTATGTCTTCGATAAACAACTTACAACGCCGGGGCTAAAACCCATGCTGGATAGTGTAGGTTTAGTGATCGATTATTTTTCTACTCTTTTTGGTCGTTATCCTTTCAATAAAGAAAAGTACGGGCATTGCTTTGTACCCATACCTGGTGCAGCTACAGAACACCAAACCATGACATCTTTTGGCACTTATGATATAGGCTTACTGGCACATGAACTAGGGCACCAGTGGTTTGGCGATAATGTAACTTGCGGCACCTGGAAAGATATATGGCTGAATGAAGGTTTTGCTACTTATATGGAATATTTGTTCATTGAACATTTTCATGGCAGTGCGGCAGCCCTCACCCAAAGAAGGTTTATAAAAAGCACCGCAACCGGTGTTTCGAAAGGAAGTGTGTATGTTGATGATACTACCAGCGAATCGAGGATATTAAATGCACAGCTTACTTATTATAAAGGTGGAGGCGTATTACACATGCTGCGTCATTTAGTCAATAACGATAATCAGTTTTTTAATTTCCTGAAACAATACAACCAGCAATATCGTTTTGGTACGGCTACAACCGATGACTTTAAACAATTAGCAGAAAATACCTTTAGCCTGAACCTTGATACCTTTTTCGATCAATGGATATATAAAGAAGGTTATCCTAAAATATCAGCTCGCTGGTTCCAGGATCCTTCAGGCATGTTCTACCTCGAATTAACGCAAACACCTTCTGCACCAGCATCCATCGCTCATTTCACGCTACCGCTCGAGATTAACCTGAAATCTGCCGCAGGCGATACCCTTATTAAAGTATATAACAACGCAGTAGTGCAATTTTACAGCCTGCCAGTTGGCAGAGAAATATCAGGCTTGCAAATTGACCCTAATGCACATATATTATGTAAACAGGGTACTATTAAAAAAGATGCTACAACTGGTTTAGGAGATGTCGTATTAAGTTCAATAAACATTTACCCTAATCCTTCCGACAATGGCTGGTATGTAGATAATTTACCTTTGCAAGCAAAACTAAGCTTGAAGGAGATCACCGGCAAACAGGTTTGGAAAGCTATTCCCGATGCCGATAAAATACTTATACCTGCCAATTCTTTAGCCTACGGTACATATATTTTAGATGTACAGATAAATGGCAAGAACACAACGCATTATAAATTGGTGAAATAGGACAATATTGAAATGATGGGTTGCTTTTTCTCTTACCTTTGAACAGGCATGGAAAATCTGGACCTTCTTTTTCAGCAGATAATTGATAACCCGATCCCTGCGCTCGCAGTTATCGTTAATCTTATACTTATTGAAAGCCTTTTATCAGTAGATAATGCAGCCGTATTAGCTACAATGGTACTCGACCTACCCAAAGATCAGCGCCGCAGGGCGCTGAAGTATGGCATTTTGGGTGCGTACATATTTAGAGGTATCTGTCTGCTTTTTGCTTCCATGCTGATACAGATATGGTGGTTTAAACCTGTTGGTGGGTTGTACCTGCTCATATTGGCTATACGTTTTTTCTTTTTTTCTAAAAAAACTGAGAGCGCAGAGACAGTACATGAAGAAATTGAGCATACCAAGAAAAGTTGGTTTTATCGTAAAACACTGGGAGCCTTCGGTCCATTTTGGGCAACAGTTATCATGGTTGAATTAATGGATCTGGCTTTCTCTATCGATAACGTGATTGCTGCTAATGCCTACACTAAAAATATTATCCTTGTTTGGACGGGTGTATTCATTGGTATCCTGGCTATGCGTTTTGTAGCGCAGGGCTTTGTAAAACTAATGGAGAAGTACCCTTTTCTGGATACTTGTGCCTACCTGGTAATTGCCCTTTTGGGTATAAAGCTTAGCCTATCGTTAATCACGCATTTCTACCCTTGTTCCTCTTTTGCCTTGTTTATGGAGGGGCCGCATGGTTGCCTGGAAGCCCAGGGCAAACATTTACCTATAGGTCATCACCCAACCGTATGGGGGGATATTATTACATCTATCATAAGCATAGGTATTTTCTTTGTACCTGTACTTACATCAGTTTTGTTCAACGTGCCGAAGCGGCATAAAATACACGAAGAAAAATAGGATTATTGCCAGTCGGGGTAAGTATTGCTCCAATTTATTTTATCGCCGGTTTTACCAATTCCAAACAATTTGTTCAGCGTCATGTTGATGCCAAACTCATTGGTTGCACCTGCTATATGGTAGTAAGACCGTGCGTATTGTATATGAAATTTATTTAGGTTGATGCCAAGGCCGAATGAAAAACCTGCAAGCCCTGTCTTGTCTTTTATTGCTAACTCACCACGGTGCAGGTGATTGTAACCTACCCCAACAGTCAGGCGTTTGCCCAACAATACTTCTGCACCAAAAATAAAGTGGCGGAACAACTTATCAGCAAAATGCGACTTTGTATTCGTAGTAGTATCGTTAGTACCAAATACAGTGCTGCTTTCTACATCAGCGGGGTTATCATAGCGTATATCCCATTCATATAAATGGTGTACTGTAGCCATCAGGCGTAGTGGAAGGTGTTTAAACCTTTTTGATATACCAATTTGCAAGTCGAATGGTAATGGTTCAGCAGTGTTTGCAGGGTTATATTTTTTTGCCATAAACCCCATGTTCTTAGCTACAATACCCAAATCAACCAGCGAAGCAGTATCGTAATAGTTCACACCTACATCAGCCAATACTGCCGATGCTGTTTTATCGTACAAAGAAGAATGTGCCCATTTCAATGTGGCACCATAACGCCAGTGCTCGCCATATTGCCGCGAAGCGCCCAGGCTTATTGCATACTCATTAGCCCTGAAAGAACCTTGCTCATTTCCTAAATCATCGGTCTTGGTAAGGTTGCCGTAATTCAGATATTGCACACCAAATACAAACGAGGTTTTTATCTTCTCTGCGTGGTAACCATATTGCAGGTTAGCAATGCTGATTCCTGCATAATATGCATTGTAATTAAGGCCAAGTTGGTTATGCAAACCCGGCCTCATCAGCGCAGGGTTTTGCAACGCGAAAGATATATCCTGGTCGGGGTTAGCTACGTTGATACCACCCAACGAAGATATACGGGGTGCATTAGGCAGCCGTAAGAACTCCATAGTGCGCTGCCCCCCTGCAACCTGAGCAGCAGCTATTTGATATGATAGGCACAACAGCAATAAGCCGGTCCATTTTTTCCATTGCATATTTGTAAAACGTGACATGGGTTTGAATTATTGCTGTTGTGCTGTATGAGTTGTTAAATATTATTCTGCTGTAGCAGCCTGCATCATTTTTTCAACTATTGGCTGGCTAACACCTGTATTAGAGAAGCCACCATCGTGGAAAAGGTTTTGCATGGTTACCATACGTGTATAGTCACTGAATAGCATTACACAGAAGTTAGCGCAATCTTCACCCGTAGCATTACCCAATGGTGACATTTTATCAGCATAGTCGAAAAACACATCAAAACCCGCTACTCCCGAACCTGCTGTTGTAACCGTAGGCGATTGAGAGATGGTGTTTACACGCACTTTATTTTTGAAACCATAATGGTAGCCAAAGCTGCGTGCTATACTTTCCATCAGCGATTTAGCATCGGCCATATCGTTATAACCGGGGAAGGTTCTTTGTGCTGCTATATAAGATAGTGCTGCAACAGAAGCCCATTCATTCAGGGCATCCAGCTTCATGCAGGTTTGCAGTACTTTATGAAAAGACAGGGCTGATATATCCAGCGTCTTCATGAAGTTGTCGTAATTAGTATCGGTATAAGGTATATTCTTACGCACGTTTGGTGACATACCTATTGAGTGTAATACAAAATCCAGTTTACCACCTAAAGCTTCCATACTTTTTTGCACCAGGTTTTCAAGGTCGGCGGTCGATGTAGCATCTGCTGCTATTACAGGTGCATCGTTACAAGCTTTTGCCAGTTCGTTTATTTTACCCATACGTAGCGCGATAGGTGCATTGCTCAATACGATCTCTGCGCCTTCTTCCACGCAGCGCAATGCAGTTTTCCAAGCCATTGAGCGTTCATCCAGCGCTCCGAAAATGATACCTTTTTTTCCTTTCAACAATTGATGCGACATAAGTATATATTACTTTATATAGACCGTAAAAGTAGGGAAAAATATGCCTTAATAATAGCGCAAAGCCCTGCAATTGCTAAAAAACAAAACGCCCGTAATAAATATTACGGGCGTATAAGTATTGTAATTCTTGTTATTAAGCTTCAGCTTCCATATATGCTTCTGTAGGTTCGCAGGTGCATATCAGGTTACGGTCGCCAACGGTATTGTTTACGCGGGCTACACTTGGCCAGAATTTGTTTGCTTTTACCCAATGCAAGGGGAAAGCAGCTTGCTGGCGGCCATAAGCATGGTTCCATTCGTCAGCAGTTATCACAGCCTGTGTGTGTGGTGCGTTTTTCAGTACGTTGTCTTTTTTGTCAGCTTTACCTTCTTCAATAGCGCGTATCTCTTCGCGGATGCTTAGCAATGCGTCGCAGAAACGGTCCAGTTCAGCTTTGTCTTCACTTTCCGTAGGTTCTATCATAATAGTGCCCGGTACAGGGAAGCTCATAGTAGGTGCGTGGAAGCCATAGTCCATCAAACGCTTGGCTACGTCTTCAGCTTCTATCTCAGCAGTCTTTTTAAACGGACGCAGGTCAACTATGAATTCGTGGGCACAAGTACCACCGCTACCCGTGTACAGGATATCGAAATCGTTCATCAAACGGGTACGCATGTAGTTAGCGTTCAGTATAGCATACTCCGTAGCTTTCTTAACTCCTACGGGCCCTAACATACGGATGTATGCATAAGATATCAGCAGGATGCTTGCAGAACCATAAGGTGCTGCTGATACTGCATGTGCATTGTCTTTACCTTCTTCCACATGACCCGGCAGGAATGGCGCCAGGTGTTGTTTCACACATATTGGGCCCATACCTGGTCCACCACCACCATGTGGTATAGCAAATGTTTTGTGCAGGTTCAGGTGGCAAACGTCAGCGCCTATCAAACCAGGAGCAGTAAGACCAACCTGCGCATTCATGTTCGCGCCATCCATATATACCTGTCCACCGTGCTGGTGTACCACTGCAGTTATTTCTTTAATGCTTTCTTCGTACACACCGTATGTAGATGGGTAAGTAACCATGATACCTGCAAGGTTAGCAGCGTGTTGTTCTGCTTTTGCTTTCAGGTCAGCTACATCTATGTAACCGTTTTCCAGTGCTTTTACCACTACTACTTTATAGCCAACCATTACTGCCGATGCAGGGTTGGTACCGTGTGCCGATATAGGTATCAGCATTACGTTACGGTGTCCTTCACCTTTGCTTTCGTGGTAGTTGCGTATTGCTAACAGTCCGGCATATTCACCTTGCGCACCACTGTTTGGTTGCAGGCTGCATGCATCGAAAGCTGTGATCTCGCACAGGTAAGCAGACAATTCTTTTACTATTTGCTGGTAGCCACCTGCCTGCGCTATTGGCATGAACGGGTGCATCTTGCTCCAGTGTGCCCAGCTAAGCGGCATCATTTCTGTTGCAGCATTTAGCTTCATGGTGCAAGAACCTAAAGATATCATGCTGGTGTTCAGACTAAGATCTTTGTTCTCCAGCATTTTTATGTAGCGCATCATTTGCGTTTCGCTGTGATGGCTGTTGAATACTTCTTGTTCCAGGAATGGAGAAGTACGTGTAAGTGCCGTACTGATATTGCTCAATACCATATCATGATCGATATTGTAAACAATAGGATCATCATTAGTAGAGAATACACTTAATATGTCTGCAAGATCAGATGTGGTAGTAGTTTCATCAAGCGAGATTCCGATAAAACCTTCCGGCATATACCTGAAGTTCATTTCAGCAGCTTCTGCTTTTTGTTTGATGGCCGATGCATCGTCAACCTTCACAACAACAGTATCGAAGAAATTTTTTGAATAAACATTATACCCATTTTCAACTAGCCTTTCAGCCAGCGTTTGGGCTAAAGTGCTTACACGCTTAGCAATGTTCTTCAATCCATCAGGACCATGAAAAACAGCATACATTGCAGCCATATTAGCCAGCAATGCCTGTGCAGTACAAATATTTGAAGTTGCTTTTTCGCGTTTGATGTGTTGCTCGCGTGTTTGCAAAGCCATACGCAATGCGCGGTGGCCATATGCATCAACACTGATACCTATGATACGGCCCGGTATATGGCGTTTGAATTCGTCTTTACAAGAGAAGAACGCAGCGTGTGGGCCACCATAACCAAGAGGTACACCAAAACGTTGTGCAGAACCTAATGCTACGTCAGCGCCCAGTTCACCCGGAGGGGTTAACAGTGTAAGTGCCAGCAGGTCGGTAGCCATCGCTACGTATGCACCTGCGCCATGTACTGCGTGTATAAAGCTGCGATAGTCTTCAATAGAACCTTTATTGTTAGGATATTGAACCAGCGCACCGAAATAAGTACTGTCTATTTGTGCCGATTGGTAATCGCCATAAACAACTTCAATGCCTAATGGTGTAGCACGTGTAACTACTACATCTTTTGTTTGCGGGAATACTTCGTTATCTACAAAGAATTTCGGACGCTCGGGGTTGCTGCTGTCTTTGTTCAACATGTGGAAGAACATAGCCATTGCTTCAGCAGCAGAGGTAGCTTCATCCAAAAGCGATGCGTTAGCAATTGGTAAAGCTGTCAAATCACTTACCATTGTCTGGTAGTTCAACAAGCTTTCCAAACGGCCTTGTGAAATTTCAGCCTGGTACGGAGTGTACTGTGTGTACCATCCCGGGTTTTCAAAAATATTACGCAGTATCACGCTGGGTGTATGCGTATCGTAATAACCTTGCCCTATATATGTTTTGTAAACTTTATTTTTCAGCGAAATGTCTTTCAGCTGGCGCAGGTACTCTGCTTCGCTGATAGCTTTTGGCAATCTCAATTTGTGATCCATACGGATAGCGTCAGGCACTGTACGTCCTGTCAGATCATCCATACCCGATACACCAATAGTGCGCAACATCTGTTCAGTTTCTTGTTCATCGGGGCCTATATGGCGTTGGATGAATTCCTGATCTTGAATGGAAAACAAATTCATATTAAATAATAAAATAACTTGATTGTTATAAAGAATATGCAAAGTTAGCGTGATATGGGGGATTTGCAAAGTTGCTCCTCAACCATTATCAGCTTATCCTATTAACATATACAAATTCTTTTACCTAAGGCAGAACCAATAGACCCAAAACATATATACAGGCTGGAAAAAGAGACGAAAAATATTGGAGAAATTAGGCTTTACGATAGCCATATTGATATTGGCAGGAAATACTGCTACCAACAGAAGTAGCAATCCCCAGGCGGAATAGGTACGGGTGGCTTGGAAAAATAGCCCCACACCAAATGCTACTTCGAAAAAGCCACTGACAAAATTCATAGCCCTTTTATAGGGCCAGGATTTAGGCAGGTATGCTTCAATCATCTCAGGCTTGGCAAAATGCGCTACACCAATCATTATGAACATGATACCGGCTGCATAGGCACCACGCAGCATATGGTCGTTTAGAGATTTCATGCCGGCAAGCGAAAGCAGCCAAAGAATACCGTACATCAAAGCCAGCCCTAAGAAAAAAGCCATAGTAGTAGATTGAAATATTATTAAGAACCCGGCTCATTTTCTCTCAGGTCTTTACCACCAATATTAAATAAACGGTATGCCATTTCAATACCGGCTTCTTCCGGCTTTTTATAGTTAAAGGCTTGCTTCTGCACTATATAATTGCTCCTCTGGTCAAGTACATAATATTCAATACGCTTCTTACTGCCATTACCAGAAAATATAAGATATGCTTCGGCGGTATTACTACCGGCACCTACCCAGTTTATATTGCAGTCTTTCAATCTCTCCACCACAAGCTTATCTGTAGTACCACTGGTATGCAAGTTCATATTCATTACCAACCCTGCGTCGGGTATCAGTTGTGGGTATAGTTGATACATCAGGTACACCCAGCGCGAATAATCTGTATTGTCTTTACGCTCCTTTGCACATTCAGCTTGCGCCTGGTACACACGGGCAATAAAAAGCTTCTCGTATTCGCCATCTGTATTGGGGTCTCGCATAATACCGTTCAGTATCGTTCTGGCTTCTTTATAGTTGCCCTGTTTCATTTCCAGCTTTGCAATGAATAGCTTGAAATATTTATTGATGTATTTACGATCGTCGGTTTGCGCTTCTTTCCTAAAGCGTTCTAAAAAAAAGCGTGTACTGAAATCGCGTATGAGGTACCATACCTCATCCCAGCTTACAGTGCTTTCGGTTGAGAAAAGTTTATAAATAACACGGTCACGTTCAGGGTTCTGCGCAAACTGGTTGATTATCAAAAACTGTTGCAGGTATTTTTCACCCAGTAGCTGCCCCATGTTCATCAATACGTTGGGGTTGTACCACCAGTTGCGGTTCTCAAATTTCTTGCGCTCCAGCAGGGCGTCTTTATCTATCAGCTTCAATAGTTGTACACTGAAGTCGTAGTGCGACTGGCTAAGCGTAGTGCCTATATGCAGTTCCTTAAATTCCGCTGCTTTATTTGCATAGCGTTCTGCTTCTGCAATCTGTCCATCGTAATGCATGGCGCGCGCCAGCGCAATATTATACCAGCCAAATCCCGGTGTCGATCCATTGGCCTTTATCATATCGCGCATCAGCTCTGCACCGGCCTTAGGCAAACCTTTGTATATATCTATAATAGACGTGTAATACGCCCATTCCTTTAAGCGCTTGTCGCCGGCGTCTTGTGTTATTGCTTGTTCATATTCACTTTCCGCCTCACGAAAATCGCCACATATCGATCTGAATGTTGCATAGTTATTATGTGGAAATATCGGGCTCTTGCGCATCAGGTTATAATAGTATGCTGCCGAATCTATCTTCAATGCATAACTGTACAATATTGATTTGTAATGATACACCGCCATTTTCTCCATCTCTTCATAGCCGGGCTGAAAGATAGCTGAATTCAGTTTTTTATTGATGTTGATGCGCCGTAATCCCGAATCGAGACTTGCATTTGCCAGGCGTTCATTTTCGTTGATGCTGTTTTTCAGGAAAGGATATTTGGCACTGGTATAGTAGCGGTTGCGGTGTATATTCCAGCCCAAATAGTTGTATGCATCCATCTGGTAGTCGCGCTGAAAATTCCATTTTATTACACGGCGCAGCAGGTTATAGTTTTTTTGCACTTCTTCCATATTGCTGTAGCAATTCATCAGGTAAAATGCAATAATGGTAAAATCTATCTGGTATTTATACGCCGGGTAGTATATCATAAGGTCGGCAGTGCGTGTCCCCAGTTCTTTCTTGTAGTCGCGCTCTATCGAATTAAGCGCATGTTCCAGCGGCACCGACGCATTTTTATAACCCAGGTAATCAGCAGCATGGTTGTATTTATACGCTCCTTCAAACAGCCAGCCCACATAATAACTGCTATCTATTCTTTTAAATTCGCGCGAACGCGGCAGAGCATCTTCTCCTTCCATATTCACGCCAATGCGTTTCGCATCTATCTCGTAGCGTTGTGCCGCTTTTTGCTGCGCGCGCGATTGTGCACAAACATCAATGCCACATAAAAGCAGCATCAACATTGTGCATACTATATATTTTGTTTGTTTAGCGTATTCCCTCATACTAAGCTTATGCATGTAGCTTTAGCCGTGCAAGCCTTTCTGTTTCTTTATTTATAATACTGTTCAGTGCATGTTGCCTGCCATCTTTATTGCGGTACACCAGGCGGTGGTCAAGCACAGCGTAGGCTATATCTTTCACGTCGTCTTCTATCACAAAGGTTCTGCCTTTTACCAAAGCGTATGCACGCAGGCATTTGAGGAAAGAGATACCACTGCGGGTTGATGCGCCCAGAGATATATCAGCATGCTCGCGCGAGCCTCTCACAATATTGCTTACGCTGCGTACTATTTCATCATGTACAAAAACTTCTGCTGCCTGTTGCTGTAAAGCCAGTACATCCTGCAAGCTCAGCACTTGTTGCAAATTCACCAGGTTATTGGCAATATTCACGTAGCTACGGTATATATCCAGTTCTGTTTCTTCGTTCACATACCCGAAAATGATCTTCATATAAAAACGATCGAGCTGTGCGGCAGGCAGTGGATAAGTACCTTCCATCTCTATCGGGTTTTGCGTAGCTATGGTAAAGAACATTTTCTCCAGTTGCAGCGTAGTATCACCCACCGTTATCTGGCTTTCGGCCATTGCTTCCAGCAAGGCACTTTGCACCTTAGGCGATGCGCGGTTTATCTCATCGGCCAACAGCACATTACAAAACAACGGCCCTTGCTTAAAGATGAATTCTTTATTCCTGTCATCGAAAATGTGTGTACCAATAAGATCCATGGGTAGCAGGTCGGGAGTGAACTGTATGCGCTTGAACATCACATGCTGCTCACCGTGGCCACCGCTTATACATTGCGCTATAGTACGCGCCAGTACTGTTTTACCGGTACCGGGGTTGTCTTCCATCAGTATATGCCCGCCTGCCAGTAAACAGGTTATAACCAGTTCTATCTTATCACGTTTACCACGTATTACTTTTTCTACCTGCGTTATCAGGTGCTGTACGTTATCTGTGTTATCTACGGTCAGTGGTTCTGATATAGGTTCCATATATGCTATCTGAGAACTTTACTATTTATTGTTTAAATGTTATTATCCTTTGCTTTGTAGGCGTATCACCGGCACTATCATTTCCTCCAGCGATATGCCACCGTGCTGAAAAGTATTACGATAATAGTTCACGTAATGGTTGTAATTATTCGGGTAACACAAGAACACATCTTCCTTCGCAAATATGAAGGTTGAACTTACATTAGGCTTGGGTAGCCCCGCCAGCTTAGGATCGCGGAAAGCAAGCACGTCTTTTTCCTCATACTGAAGGTTGCGGCCATGCTTGTAGCGCAGGTTAGTAGTTGTCTGCCTGTCGCCTACACATTTACTGGGTGTTTTTACACGTACGGTTCCATGATCCGTTGTTACCAGCAGTTGTATGTCTTTGTCAGCTATTTTTTTCAATGCGCGAAACAGAGGCGAGTGTTCGAACCAGCTCACAGTAAGCGACCGGTAAGATATTTCATCACCTGCAAGTTCCTTCAGCACTTCCATTTCCGTACGTGCATGCGATAGCATATCAACGAAGTTGTACACTACAACCGTTAGGTCGTTGTTCAAGAAGTTGTGAATATTATCTTCAAACTCTTTACCATGTTCGTTGTTAGTTATCTTTACATATTGGGTTTTCAGGTGGTCAAGTCCCAGCTGTTTTAGCTGGTAACGCAAAAATGTTTCTTCAAACAAATTCTTACCACCTTCCTCGTCATCATTTTTCCATTCGTTCGGGAAGTGCTTTTCAATATCCATCGGCAGCATACCCGCAAACAAAGCATTGCGTGCATATTGTGTAGCAGTAGGCAGTATGCTGTAAAACATATCTTCTTCTACCGTCCGGTACGATTCGCTCATGATAGGCTGCAAAGCTTTCCATTGGTCAAAGCGCAGGTTATCTATCACTACCAGGAAGGTTGGTTTACCTTTTTCCAAATGCGGGGCTATTTTCCTTTTAAACAGATTATGCGACAGTAAGGGCCCGTCATCATTTTTTATCCACCCTGCGTAGTTTTTCGATATGTATTTGTAAAACTCTGTATTGGCTTCCGATTTCTGCGACTGCAGCACTTCCATCATTTCCGAGCTATCACTTTTTGCCATCTCCAGTTCCCAATGCACTAGTTTTTTGTACAGGTCCTTCCATTCTTCATGGTCAAGGTTAGAGCTTAACGCCATAAACAGGTTACGGAAATCCTGTTGATAAGCAACAGTCGTCTTTTCTGAAACCAGTCTTTTGGTATCCATTATTTTTTTCAACGATAGTAATACCTGGTTAGGGTTCACCGGTTTTATCAGGTAGTCGCTTATCTGGCCACCTATCGCTTCTTCCATTATATTCTCTGCCTCGTTCTTCGTCACCATCACTACCGGCAGGTTGGGCAGTATCTCTTTTATCTTTGCAAGGGTTTCAAGCCCGGTAATACCCGGCATGCTTTCATCCAGCAATACAACATCTACGGTATTGTTATTCTCTTTCAGAAATTCCAATGCATCGTATCCATTGGTCAGAGGCGTTACTTCGTATCCCTTGTTCTTCAAAAACAATATCTGCGACTTCAATGATTCTATCTCGTCGTCTACCCAAAGTATCTCGCCTTGTATGGTGCTCATTATGCTATAATTTTTCTGATTTTATAATATTAACTAAAATTACGTTGCCTTTACTGCATACTCCAACGGTTTAACGCAAGTTTTACAACCTTTAGGCTTGTTATAACGTGCAGAACCAATTACTATTGCAAACAAGGGAAAGATCCATAAAACTATGCCTTTACAAAATACTGAAATAACCATCAGGCGCGCTGTAGAAGCCGATTGCACACGTATGCTGGAACTGGTACAGGAACTGGCAGTTTTTGAAAAAGCGCCCGATGCTGTAACTGTGACTAAAGAGCATTTTATACAAAGCGGCTTTGGCGATAACCCCATTTGGTGGGCTTTTGTGGCCGAAGTTGATGGGCAGGTGCAGGGCTTTGCTTTATACTATATACGCTATTCTACCTGGAAGGGGCAAAAGATGTACCTGGAAGACATATTGGTTACCGAAGCATACAGGGGTAAAGGTTTAGGTTCGCTTTTGATGGATGCTTTGATAAAAGAAGCTGCTGACAGAAATCTTCATGGGCTTACCTGGCAGGTGCTCGAGTGGAACGAGCCTGCAATAAAATTCTACGAGCGCTACAACGCACGCTTCGATAATGAATGGGTAAATGTGATGCTCGATTTTTAGTTGAGATAATTCAGTTCGAAATAACCTTCCCTGAGGTATGCGGGACATTTGTAGGTTTTCAGCTGAAACGAGATGTTGAACTGGAACATCAGGTATTGGTCTTTGGTAGAGCTGGTACCACGCTGTTTCCCTGCCCTGCCTAAAGGTTCATTGCTTATTTCTACCGATCTATCTTGCAAAACGCTTGCAGGGCTTGGGTTCATGCCATCTACAGGAAATTTGTCCTTACCCACGTATGTAGCGCTCACATCGTCAATATAATCAGTTAACGTAAGGCGGTCAGCCACTTCGAAACCAAAATTCAACCCCGGCCGCAGCCAGTATTTAAATCCTGCACCAACAGGGAAACATATATTCATATTGCTATACGCCCTATTGCCATACCCTACCAATTGCCCTTCTGTACCCAGATC
>CAMLFX010000066.1 GCA_946479435.1 uncultured Sphingobacteriales bacterium
GCTACCAGTTATCATGAAGCTATAGATAGTATTAAACGTCTTAAATCTGACCGGGAATGGTACCAGGTGAAAAATACATCGGTCAATCACTTAACGAAGTTACCGGCATTCAGCTTCACCAATTTGAAGACAGGAGGTTGGGGAAATACTATTAATGCTATGAAAGGTAACCACGGCCCATCGTGGCGTATGGTGGTGCAAATGAGCAAAGAAACAGAGGCTTATGGCGTATATCCCGGTGGACAATCCGGTAATCCCGGTAGTAAGTATTATGCTACCTTCCTCGATAAATGGGTGAAGGGCGAATATTATAAGCTTTCTTTCATACCTAATGGAAAGAATGAAAAGGACATTGCGTCAAAGTATAAATGGACTATACAACCTGAATAATATGCGTGTATTCATATCTATCATACTCATTATTTTCTTATCTGCATTGGCTACATGGTTTTTACCGTGGTGGCTGATGGCTATAGTTTCTTTCTTAGTTGCTTTAGTAATGATACTACAACCTGCGAAAGCTTTCTTAACAGGGTTTGTATCTATTGCTTTATTTTGGTTGATTGCTATTCTGCTACACGATATTCCTAATGAACATATTCTTTCGGGTAGAATGGCAAAAGTTTTCGGCTTGCCAAACTTTTCATTGCTTATTGTTGTAAACATTCTTTTAGGTGGATTAATAGGTGGATTGGCTGCATGGTGCGCCGGGCTTATGAATCGGGCATTTAGAACCTAAGCAAAATTTTATAATAAAGCATTATTTTTGCTGCAACATGACCATACGCCTGCAGCGCTATATCGCTATTCTTTCCGTTATATTGTTCCTTGGTAAAATATGGGCATGGTATATCACACACTCTGTTATTATACTTACCGACGCGCTTGAAAGTATTGTAAATGTTATAGCCGGCTTTATAGGTTTGTACAGCGTAATACTTGCAGCAAAGCCAAGAGATTTGAATCACCCGTATGGGCATGGAAAAGTAGAGTTTGTTTCAGCAGCTATCGAAGGATCTCTGATAACTTTTGCAGGTATTGCTATTATTTATGAGGCGGTCCATCTGTTGCTGAATCCTGAACCCATCCGTAAGCTTGATGTTGGTATATACATAACAGGCACTGCTGGCCTTATCAATTATTTAGTAGGTATCTATGCTGTGAAGCTTGGTAAACAAAACCGTTCGCTTACTGTTGAAGCGGCAGGCAATCACCTGAAAACGGATGCCTATTCTACTTTAGCAATGGTAATAGGGTTACTATTACTCTTGTTTACCGGTTGGTCCTGGCTCGATAGTGTAGTAGCAATAATATTTGCACTGATAATTATTATAACAGGCTACCGCTTGGTGCGTCGCTCGATGGCCGGTATTATGGATGAAGCAGATGAGCGAATGCTGGCGCAGGTGATTGAAGTATTGCAAAAGAATCGCCAACCACAATGGATAGATCTGCACAACCTGCGCGTTATTCAGTATGGCGATATCATGCATATCGATGCACACATGACATTGCCCTGGTATTATGAGGTAAGACAGGCAGAGCAAGAAATACATGCACTTGAAAAACTGATACAGGACAATTTTGGTGGTAAGGTGGAGATGTTCATACACATAGATGCCTGTATGCCATATTCCTGCAAGTTATGTGCACTGAGCGAATGCAATGTTCGCCAGGCACCCTTCCAACATCAAATTGTTTGGACACCGGCTAATGTCCGTGTCGATTCGAAGCATGGTAAGGAATAATTAAAGCAAGCCATTCTCCGCTCGTTCATAACCCTCATCAATTAGCCATTTACCGCTATCTGCGGCCATGGTAGCTAATTCATCGCAACGGTTGTTCCATTTATTATCAGCATGTCCCTTTACCCAAACAAATTTTACTTTATGTTTTTTTGCTATGTTCAGGTAGCGTTTCCATAAATCGGGGTTTTTCTTGTCTTTGAAACCTTTTTTCACCCAGCCTGCAAGCCAGCCCTTTTCTATTGCATTCACCACGTACGCAGAATCGCTATAAATAAGTACATCCAGCCCGTCGCGCGTTAGCAATTCAAGCCCTGCTATCACAGCCATCAGTTCCATGCGGTTGTTAGTAGTGTGCCTGTAGCCCTGTGCCAGTTCTTTTATCACGGTGCCCCATTGCAGTACTACACCATATCCCCCGGGCCCGGGATTGCCTCTGGCTGCGCCATCTGTATAAATGATCAGTTGTTTCGACATGAATTCTAATAAGCAGCGTATCTTCGCCGCCAAAAGTAAACTGTTGAAAGACAAAATAAAAGTTGCAGCCGTAAGTTATTTAAATACAAAGCCCTTGCTCTATGGTATAGAGCGCAGCGATGTAATGAACGATATGGAGCTTATCCTTAATTATCCATCGAAACTGGCGCAAAGCCTGCAAGATGGCAGTATTGATATGGCTTTGTTGCCTGTGGCTGCTATGCCGGGTATTCAAGGAGCAAGAATAGTGGGCGATTATGGTATTGCTGCTGATGGTAATGTGGCTTCTGTAGCCATTTTCAGTCTGGTACCTATGGCGGAAATTGAAACTGTTTATCTCGACTACCAATCCCGTACTTCAGTTCGTTTAGCGCAGCTTTTATTAGAAAAACATTGGAATAAGCAGGTTGTATTTAAACAAGCTCCTGAAAATTACATTGAGTACATCAATGGAACTACGGCAGGGGTTATAATTGGCGATAGGGCGTTGCAGCAGCTTAAAAATTTTGAATATATATACGATCTGGCTGAAGCATGGGGCGATTATACCGGCTTGCCATTCATCTTTGCAGCCTGGGTAGCAAATAAAGATCTACCTGAAGACTTTATTAATGCATTTAATGCTGCGAATGCAGAAGGGTTAAGGCATATCGATGAAGTGGTGGCAGAAAATCCTTACCCATATTACGATTTGAAAAAATATTTTACGCAAAACATACATTATTTGCTCGATGAGCAAAAGCGTAAAGGTTTGGATAAATTTCTTGAACAAATTAAAGGTTAACAATACAGACATTGAGAGTGTAGATACTGCATTCCCATATAACAGAAGTATATTTGTACCTCATTTTCGCCTATGCAAAAAAGCATAACACTGGTTGAATGTCCCCGCGATGCCATGCAAGGCTGGGCACATTTTATACCAACAGAGCAAAAGGTAAGATACCTGAATCAATTGTTGAAGGTAGGTTTCGATGTGCTTGATTTCGGTTCTTTTGTTTCGCCTAAGGCTATTCCGCAAATGGCCGATACCAAAGATGTATTGCCTCAGTTGGACTTGAGTAATACCAATACAAAGCTATTGGCAATTATTGCCAATACGCGTGGTGCCGAAGAAGCCGTTGCTTACGAGCAGATCGCTTATTTGGGTTTTCCGTTTTCTATATCAGAAACATTTCAACAGCGTAATACCAATAAAAGCATTGCTGAATCGTTAGTGCAGATCGAAGAGATACAAAGCCTTTGCGTACAACATGGTAAGCAACTGGTGGTATATATTTCTATGGGTTTTGGCAATCCTTACGGCGATGAGTACAGCGCTGAAATAGCTATTAAATGGGTGGGTAAACTGGCCGCAATGGGTATTAAAACCATTGCGATGTCCGATACCGTTGGTGTAGCCGAGCCTGCTAATATTGAATACATATTCAAAAGCCTGGTGCCTGAATTTAAAGACGTGCATATAGGTGCGCATTTCCATTCTATGCCCGATAAATGGGAAGAGAAAGTACAAACAGCTTATGACAATGGTTGCCTTCGTTTCGATAGCGCAATGAAGGGTATAGGTGGTTGCCCAATGGCCAAGGATGATTTAGTAGGTAATATAGCTACTGAAAATATTGTTAGCTGGTGCGATAGAAAAGATATTCCTTTGAACATTAATAAAGAAGCTTTCTTCACCGCTTTGCAAACGGCTGCGGAAATATTTGTTTCATAACTTTAACGCTCCTCATAATATATACTATGTCGGTACATGGCGAAATAAAGCGCGTAACTACACACACGCTGCAATGGATGAAGCAACATGGCGAAAAAATAAGTATGCTTACTGCTTACGATTTTTCGATGGCGAAGATATTAGACGATGCAGGTATTGACGTATTACTGGTGGGCGATTCAGCCTCAAACGTAATGGCCGGGCATGAAACAACATTGCCTATCACGCTCGACCAAATGATATATCATGCGCAAAGCGTGGTACGTGCTATCGATCGTTGTTTGGTTGTGGTTGACTTACCATTTGGTAGTTACCAGGGTAATAGTAAAGAGGCCTTGAATTCTGCTATACGCATAATGAAAGAAGCAGGTGCGCATGCTATAAAATTAGAAGGTGGTGAAGAAGTGTCAGATTCTATTAAAAGGATCATTAGTGCGGGCGTGCCTGTTATGGGACACCTGGGTCTTACACCGCAGTCTATATACAAATTTGGTACTTATGCTGTAAGAGCTAAGCAAGAAGCGGAAGCGGAACAGTTGTTACACAATGCGCATGTTTTACAGGAAGCAGGTTGCTTTGCACTGGTACTTGAAAAAATACCGGCACAACTAGGTGAGAAAGTAGCCAAAGAATTAAAAATACCCGTGATAGGTATTGGTGCCGGCGGGCAGGTAGATGGACAAGTTTTGGTAATGCACGATATGCTGGGCCTCACTAAAGATTTCTCTCCACGTTTCTTACGTCGCTATCTCGATCTGTACACCGAGATAAAAGACGCAACGGCACGCTATATAGCAGATGTAAAAAGTAAAGACTTTCCTAACGAGCAGGAGCAATACTAATGGTTGATACAAACACCTGGAAGCAAATAACTGAAGAACTAAAAAAGACGGATACGACACTTGTTGCGGTATCAAAGACCAAACCTGTTGCCGATATCAAGGCTTTATACGATGCTGGTCAGCGTGATTTTGGAGAAAACTATGTGCAGGAGTTAGTTGAAAAACAACCGCAGCTTCCCGGTGATATCAAATGGCATTACATAGGCCATTTACAAAGTAATAAAGTAAAACAGATCGCTCCCTTCGTTCAGCTAATACATGCTGTTGATAGCTTTAAGCTTTTACTGGAGATCAATAAACAAGCAGCCAAACATAGCCGTGTTATCGATGTATTATTACAATTACATATAGCCGATGAGGAAACGAAGTTTGGTATGGACGATAAAGAGTTGATAGAAATTCTTGAATACTATACTGCTCAACAAAATCAACTACAAAACATACGTATCTGCGGGCTAATGGGTATGGCTTCCTTCACTGAAGATGCAGCCCAGGTACGTGGTGAATTTCATCATCTCACGAATACCTTTAAAAATATCAAGGCAGCTTATTTCCTCGATAAAGACTGTTTCACCATCCGCTCTATGGGTATGAGTGGCGACTACCGTATAGCGATAGAAGAGGGTAGCAATATGGTACGTATTGGTAGCCTGCTATTCGGGGCTCGCTAGTGTAGTAGCCTTAGTCTCGTTTCCGGGCTCCGTATTTATTTGCAGTAATTTATATCCTACCGCAGCAATAATACATATACCACCTATCACCCACCAAAGTGTTGTGAAGCCATAATTTTCTGCAATAATAGTTCCTGTTGAAGGCCCAAGTACTTGTGCTATCGACCAGGCAACAGTATACAGCCCGGCATATTGGCCACGGTTATTCATAGCAGTTCTGCTTACCCAATAAGAGTTCATAAAAGGCATCGAGAATACTTCGCCTACCGTTACAATAAGCATTGCTGCGATGGCCAGCATTTCAGTACCCGGCAATATATTAAATACGATATACGAAAGCGCTACCAGAAAAACACCTATGGTAATGTATTGCAAGTTGTGCCTTTTACCTTCCAGGTTGTGTACTATCACCATTTCGAACAATGCTATCAGCAAGCCATTAATGGCCATCACAATACCTATATAGCTTTCGCTAAGGTGCAGTTCTTTTTTATAGTATAAAGGCAGTGTACTGAATATCTGGAAGAAGCAGTAAGCAAACAATGTAGTCAGCACTATGAATGCCAGGTATGGCTTATCGTTATAGGCCGTCTTTGTTATCACTTCTTTATTTTGTAAAGGCTTTTTAGCTGTTGCTTCATTTTTCGATGGTGCCAGCAATAGCCACAATACACCTGCCGCAGCAATATTCGTAAGCCCGTCGATAATAAAAAGCAAATGATAGTTTTTAGATGCTATGAAACCTCCTAAAGCTCCGCCTGCAGCCCATCCCAAATTTATAGATAGCCTGTTGAGCGAATAGGAGCGGGTGCGGTTTTCAGGTTTGCTGTAATGCGCTATGGCAGCAGAGTTCGCGGGTCTGAAAGATTCATTGACAAAACTTAAAATGAAGGTGGTGATACAAATAGGAAGGTACTCTTTCATCTGTCCCAATACAAGAAACAGGAGTCCACCGCCTATCAGCGTAAACAATTGGATGTAATAGGAGCCCAGCTTATCGGTAAGCCTGCCACCTATAAAACCACCACATATAGAGCCTACTCCCCATAGCGCCATTATAAACCCTGCCTGGCTCATTTTATAGCCAAGGCGCTGTGTTAAATACAGCGTCATGAAAGGCAAAACCATAGTGCCGCTTCGGTTAATAAGCATAACCAGCGATAGCCACCATGTAGAGGGTGATAAACCTAAATAGGCACTTTTATATATGGTAGCAATCCTTTTCACGAGCAGAACAAAATTATTGCTCGCGCACGAGAAAAAATAAAAATCTAATTCCTATTTGCTTTAACATCGTTTTGTCAAAAAATACATCTATTAGTATAGGTAAATTGCATTTTGTATATTAGTTATATGAAACATCTTACCCTACTATCACTTTGCTTTTTACTTCTTTTTAGTTGTAAGAAAAAAGAAGAGATCAAAATAGTTCCGCCGCCGCCTATTGATACAGTTTTAAAAACTGCAGTTGATAGCTTTGCAGGAAATTATGATTGTCTCTATTTAGCTACCAGTATCATCCATAGATATGAACCTGCCCCTGAATCTGGCACTTTTTATGATACATCTGATAAAGGTTACAAGTCAATTAATATCAAACGCACAGCTCAAGATTCATTTACTATAAATGGTATTTCAGATGAGCTAAGTAAGCGTAATTTTTACTTCGAGGAAAAATATTCTTTTAGCGGCGAGCTATATTACCATACCGGTATAAATATTCAATACCTTTCTCAAAACGATAGTGTATTTATACTAATTAATACTTATCAAGGTGGCGGCGGCGGTAATGTTGTATATAATACCTACTATATGGGTAAAAGACGTAAGTAGAGTTTTCATTTATAATCCTCAACCTGTATTTGCTCGCGGCAGAAGTAGTATTCCCTTACATCGTTCGATGCAATGATAACCAAACGGTCTTTGCCATATTCTTCTATCCAGGAAGTGTACTGCTCTACGCCCTTTTGGTCAAGGTTGCTGCAGGGTTCATCCAGCAGCAGCGCTGGCGTATCTGAAAATATAGCCTGTGCCAGCTTAACCCTTTGTTTCATGCCCGATGAAAAATCTGCTATATGGTCATTGGCATGTGCCTGTAAACCTGTTTGATTGATTATGTCATCAATACTAAGTTGGCGTATAGGTTTCTTAAAAGTGAAGTGGAAATTTAAAAATTCTTTCAGGCTTAGTTCCTCAACTATCTCCATACCTGGTGCGCAAAAACTGATGTACGGGAATAATTGCTGAACGGCAACATTTTTACTGTTCAATTCATACTTCACTTTGCCAATGCTGGGTGGTTGTATGCCCGCTATAATGCGCAGCAACGTAGATTTACCGCTGCCATTAGCGCCCAAAAGCGCATAAGCGCCAGGTGAGGTAAACGTGTAACTGATATCTTTAAAGATACGGTGACGTTGGTAGCGTTTGCCTATTTGTTCAAGCGATATCTTCATTGAGCCTGCGGCTGTAGCCTTTCATAATACCTCTGCCGGTATCGCGAATGAAGGAAATGATCTCGTCGCGTTCGTCCGAAACAGGTATTTCCGTTTCGATAATGCTTAGTGCTTTCGATGTATTATAGCCACGAACAAAGAGAATGCGGTAAATATCCAGTATGTGGTTTATCTGGTCTATACTATACCCCCTGCGTTTCAGGCCTATTGAATTGACCCCAACGTAAGACAGTGGTTCTCTTGCTGCTTTTACATAAGGTGGTACATCCTTACGTACCAGCGAGCCACCTGTTACAAATGCGTGCGAACCTATGCGTACAAATTGCTGCACTGCCGTAAGTCCTGCCAGCACCACATGGTCGCCTACAATTATATGGCCCGCAAGGGTAGTGTTGTTAGAAAAAATACAATAGTTCCCTACCTGGCAATCGTGCGCTATATGCGTATATGCCATTATAAGGCAGTTGTTGCCTATTTGCGTTTTATTACGGTCGCTGGTGCCACGGTTTATCGTTACGCACTCGCGTATGGTTGTATTGTCGCCAATTATGGTAAGGGTATCCTCTCCTTTAAATTTAAGGTCTTGAGGTATGGCCGATATAATGGAGCTGGGAAATATGCGGCAATTCTTACCTATACGCGCGCCTTCCATTATGGTTACGTTCGATCCTATCCAGGTGCCTTCACCTATCTCAACGTTCTTATGAACGGTAGTGAACGGATCAATTTTTACATTCGCGCCTATTTTAGCGTCGGGATGTATGTAGGTAAGCGGGTGGATCATTTTTTATCTTTTCGAACAATTTGCGCTACCAGCTCAGCTTCGGTAACTAGTTTATTGCCTACATACACACTGCCTCTCATTTCACATATACCTCTTCGTATAGGGTTCAGCAGGTCCAGTTTTAATATCAGCGTATCGCCCGGTACTACTCGTTGCTTAAAGCGTACTTTATCTATTTTAATAAAATAAGTATCGTAGTTCTCAGGGTCTACATAGTTATTCAATGCCAGTATGCCACCTGTTTGCGCCAGTGCCTCTATCTGCAATACACCAGGCATCACGGGGTTGCCCGGAAAGTGGCCCTGGAAAAAATGCTCGTTGAAGGTTACATTCTTAATACCCACTACATGGTCGTCGCTTAGCTCTATCACTTTATCTACCAGCAGGAACGGGAACTTATGTGGCAGCGATTTTTCTATATGGTTAATATCATATACCGCAGGCTGGTTAGGGTCATAATGCGGTACGTCACTCAGGTGCTTGTTCTTTTTAATGAACTGCTTGATCTTTTTCGCAAATTCCACATTCGATGCGTGACCGGGGCGGCTGGCTATTATATGCGCATTAATAGGGTAGCCGATCAGCGCAAGGTCGCCTACCACATCCAGCAGTTTATGGCGTGCAGGTTCGTTTGAATAATGCATTTGTACATTGTTCAGTATGCCTTCCTGCTTTACTTCTATTTTTTGTTTATTGAATACTTTGGCAAGCCTGTCCAGTTCGTTAGGTTCTACAACCTTATCTACAACTACTATCGCATTGCTCAGGTCGCCACCTTTTATCAGGTTATTATCCAGCAAGTATTCCAGCTCATGCAAAAAACAGAAGGTGCGGCAAGGCCCTATTTCGCTTTTGAATTCTGTAATATGCTTCAGTGTGGCATGTTGCGTGCCCAGTACCGGCGAGTTAAAGTCTATCAGCGTAGTTATCTGGTAGTTGCTCGATGGTACAGCCAGCATATCCACATTCTTTACGGGGTCGTAATAATGAATGTTAGTGTCTATAGTGTAAACAATACGCCTGGCTTCCTGTTCCTGGATACCTACGCTTTCTATAGCTTCTATTATTTGTTTGGCGCTGCCATCCAATATCGGTACTTCAGGGCCATCCAGCTCTATTAGTACGTTATCTATTTCCATACCCACCAATGCGGCAAGGGTATGTTCCACAGTACTGATACGTGCCCCGTTAAATTCCAATGTGGTACCGCGCGATGTATCTACTACATAGTCCACATCAGCTTTCACTATTGGTTTCTCAGGCAGGTCTATACGCTGAAAACGCATTCCGAAACCCGGGTTAGCAGGTTTCAGTGTCATAATTACTTTTTCGCCCGTATGCAGGCCTACACCTTGCAGGGTTACTGAACCCTTAAGGGTATGCTGATTTTGAGCAGAGGGCTGTTTGGACATTTCCGATTTCTTTCGCGATTCGCTTTTAGTTATAGTATCTACACTCACTTCCTGACAGAAATATTTTGATTATTCAATAATGAGGTCAATTCCTCTACCATCTCTTCCAATTTATACAGCCTTTGCTGCAATTCTGGCAAATTTCTAAAAATTGCCTGACTTTTCAGGGAACTTTTATAATCAAATGCCGGAGAACCTGTTAATGCGGCGTTATTACTTGTTACCGACTTGGATAAACCGCTTTGCGCATTGATCCTTGTCCCATCAGCAATACTAATATGGCCTACTATGCCCACCTGGCCACCTATTATGCAATTCTTACCAACTTTTGTACTGCCCGATATACCTGTTTGTGCTGCTATCACCGTGTTTTCGCCTATTTCAACGTTATGGGCTATCTGTATCAGGTTATCCAGCTTCACGCCTTTGCGTATGCAGGTGCTACCCATAGTTGCCCTGTCTATTGTTGTGTTGGCACCTACTTCTACATCATCCTCTATTATCACATTCCCTATTTGTGGCACTTTTTTATACGTGCCATCTTTTTGCGGTGCAAAACCAAAGCCATCGCCACCTACTACCGTACCCGAATGTATTACCACGCGGCTACCCAACTGGCAACTATCATATACTTTAACACCTGCATATAGTTTCGATCCTTCACCTATCGTTACATTTTCTCCAATATAACAACCGGGGTATATCTTAACATTGTCGCCTATTGTCACATTCTCGCCAATATAAGCAAATGCACCTATATATACGTCTTTACCTATGTTTGCAGATTTTGAAATATACGACGGATCCTCAATACCTGTTTTCCCATTGCCAGTCACCAGCTCTGTATATTTTTCCAGCAGGTAAGCAAAGCTGCTATAAGCATCCTTCACCTTTATCAAGGTAGGGCTTACGTTTGTTGTTATCTCAAGCGACTCGTTAATAATTATCACGGAAGCTTTGGTGCTGTATAGATACTCTTCGTATTTAGGATTAGCTATAAAGCTTAGCGAGCCTTCATCCGCCTCTTCAATTTTTGCAACATGGCTCACTTTTGCATCAGGGTCGCCTTCAATATGCCCCTTGATAAGGGTGGCTATTTGTAATGCGGTAAATTGCATGTAGTGTGGCGTTATCGTTTAATAATCTGTAAATATGAAAAAAGCCATTATGTATTATGGCATATTTTCAGCGTGAATATAGCAAATGTAATTCTTATGAACAGGCTGGGCAAGTGCCTGGCTTACTATCGGATTGTCTATTTCTGATATATCAATCGATATGCCGCTTTTCATGGCTATTGTTATCCGCTCGTCATTTATATTATATGTGTTGTTATAGGTGGTGCCTGAAGACACAAAATAGTGTATGTCTCCTTCGTCAACACCCAGCGTTTTACGGGCTAATACCTGCTCATTCTTTAGTTCTTCTTCAATATCGGCGGTACTGAACCTTACTTTATATAGTTTGCGCTGCACCAGCATACGGCAAAGTATTGACAAAACTTTGTCACTATGGCTTTGCCATACTTTTATCGATGTAAGTATATCATTGTCATCAAGCTGGCAAAAAAGCTCCAGGTTTTGCGGGTCGCTCTCAAAATCAGCCGCACTCAGGTTATTGCGTAAAAAAAAGTTGAGCGCTGGCGTAGCAAAAAGGTCGGCGCCATTTTTACAAAGTTCTTTTGCCCGCTTTAAAATATTTATCAGCAGTACTTCCGAACCCAGGACAGTTTTGTGCAGGTACACCTGCCAGTACATGAGCCTGCGCGCTATAATGAATTTTTCAACCGAATGCACGCCTTTCTCTTCTACCATCAGTTCTCCATCGCGTACGGTAAGCATCTGCAATATACGGTCGTAGCCAATTACGCCTTCAGATACGCCTGTATAAAAGCTATCCCTGTTCAGGTAGTCCATACGGTCCACGTCCAGTTGGCTCGATACTAGCTGGTGTAAATATTTTTTAGGATAGGAATGGTCGAAAACGCTAATTGCTTTGGTAAGCACACCATTATATTCCTCATTCATGCGGTGCATTATCAGGTGCGAAATCCGTTCATGCGAAATATTTTCAACGAGGCTGTGTTCCAGTGCATGCGAGAAAGGGCCATGGCCAATATCGTGCAGTAAAATAGCACTGCGGGCAGCAACATACTCGTTTTCGGTTATGTCTATTCCTTTTATTCTAAGTTCATCAATGGCTTTACCCATCAGGTGGCAGGCACCCAGCGAATGATGAAAGCGTGTATGGGTAGCACCGGGATATACCAGGTGCGCAAAGCCCATTTGCTTTATATGGCGCAAGCGCTGAAACCAGCGATGGCCTATAATATGCAATATCTCAGTTTCAGGAAAGCGTAAAAATCCGTAAACCGGGTCGTTAATAATTTTACCCTTTATCGTCATTGGGTTTATCGCCATTCGGTATTTGGTATTTCCTCTACAGGTTCAGCAGTATCAGCCGCTCCGTTCATATAACTACCTGTATTGTAGGTAGAGCTGCGCTGCATACTTGTTGGGTCCATTACATCGCAGTCGTTAAAATTCTCAGGTTCCTTAAAGGTCACGTCAGTGCGTATATCCAGTGTTTTATCAGCATATACTTTTTGCATAAACAGTGCCCATATAGGCAATGCAGCTGCCGCACCTTGCCCCATAGCTTCGCTATTGAAACGCAGGTACCGGTCATCGCAACCAACCCATGCACCTGCAAGCAGTTGCGGGGTATAGCCCAGGAACCAGGCATCAGCCTGGCTATTGGTAGTGCCCGTTTTGCCGGCTATGTCACTTTTAAAGCCATACCTGTATCTCAGGCGTACTGCGGTACCATGATCTACTACGCCACGCATCAGCTTCACCATTTTAAAGGCCGTGCTTGAATTGATGAGTTCTTTTTGTACAGGTACAAAGTTTTTTATCAGCATGCCGTTCTTGTCTTCTATTTTGGTAATGTACATTGGCTGCACATTGATACCACCTGTAGGGAACATGGTATAGGCACCCAGCATTTCAACAAGCGAAATGTCTGACGCACCAAGTGCCGATGAAGGGAATTTCTCTATATCGCTGGTAATACCACAACGGTGTACAAAATCAACAAACGCATTTACACCTATTTGCTTTATAAGATATAAAGCTGCATTGTTTACCGATTTAGCCAGGGCCTGGCTCATTGGCAATGCGCCATATTTGCTGCCCCCTGCATCGTAGCCATGTTTTTCAGGAAAATCTACGGGCGTTGTAGGTATCATGCTGCAAGGTGATATACCATTGTCAACCGCCAGGCAATATAAAAGTGGCTTAATGGTAGAACCTACCTGCCTTTTGGTTTGTGTGTTTACGTGGTCGTACTGAAAATAAGTATGGTCAATACCACCCACCCATGCTTTTATTTCGCCTGTGTATGGGTCCATAGCCATAAAGCCTGCCTGCAGGAACATCTTCATGTATTTTATCGAGTCAATAGGGCTCATGGTTGTATCCTTCTGGCCTTTACTGTTCCAGGCAAATACTTTCATTGCTACGGGTTTGCTTAGCTCCTGTATTATCTGGTCGTGCGTCATGCCGTCTTCTTTCAGGCTCAGGTATCTCTCTGAACCTTTCACGGTTTCCATCAGGTATTTGGCATTCTTTTTCCAGATAGAACCATCTTTAAAATTGTATTGGTTCACGAACGATTTCTGCAATTGGCTGATGTGTTCTTCCACCGCCTGTTCTGCATAGCGTTGCATGCGTATATCAATGGTGGTATATATCTTAAGCCCGTCTTTATATATGTTATAAGGTGTGCCGTCGTCTTTTTTCAGGTTCTTTATTATCTTCTTTACTTCTATTTCCAGCACCTGGCGAAAGTAAGGGGCAAGCCCTTCGTGGTTCGTTAATTTATGATAGTTAAGTTTAATAGGTTTTTGCATCCATTTGCGTGCTTCTGCATCCGTCAGGTAGTCGTATTTCGCCATTTGGTCAAGCACCACGTTGCGGCGGTCCAGGGCCAGTTTCGGGTTGCGCCTGGGGTTGTACATTGTATTACCCTTTAGCATACCTATCAGCATAGCTGCTTCTTCTACATTTACCGAATCGGGCATTTTATTATAAAACGTAAGCGATGCGTTTCTGATACCATATACATTGTCGCCAAATGGTACTGTATTCAGGTACAGGGTAATGATCTCGTTCTTGGTAAGGTTACGTTCCAACTTTACCGCCAATACCCATTCCTTTAGCTTCAGGAAGGGAAGGGTAAACATATTCTGGTTTTGCCTTGGGAAGAGGTTTTTGGCAAGCTGTTGGGTTATTGTAGAAGATCCCCTTCTCTTGCCGGTTATCATATAAAAAGGTATAGCTACCGTAGCTACGGGGTCAATACCTGAATGCTCATAAAAGCGTGAATCTTCTGTTGCCAGTAGTGCGTTGAACACATTGGGGGAAATATCTTCAAACTTACTTGTCGATCTGTCTTGCAAATAGTAGCGGCCAATAAGCGTGCCGTCAGAGGCATATACGTCCGATGACAAAGCGCTGCTTGGGTTTTCCAGTTCTTTCATCGATGGCATATAACCCAATACGCCAAAGTTGATAAGTAATATCAGCAGTATAAAAGAAACTATCCCCAGCCAAAAAATACTCCATAGTATTCTTACTGATCGCCTGCTGTGCTTCTTTTCTTTATTGTTATTATTTACTTCCAATGTATTCATGTTATCCGCTCGCAAAACTATAAAATTTAATATGCACGGCTAAGTATATTATTGTCCACACTATGTTTCATTCGGGTTAGGTATCGTAAAATAACTAATGCTTCTGGCCGGGCTTATAAAACCTATAAAACGCTGTTTAAAACTTACTTTTTTTCGCACCGTTTTCAGGAATGGTTTCAGGAATTCTTTTATATAGGTTTGCTCGCGCTCTGTAAGTGGCTGCTCCTTAGCGTATTTTTTCTTCAGGTACACATTCATAAAACCGGCAAGCGATGTGCCAAACCTGGGGTCCACTATTTCTTTAGCATATTGCATAGGGGTTAGTGTACCCCTCAATATGCCTACCTGGTGCAGGTAATAGGTAGCGGTCCGGTAGCCCCAGTATGCTTTGCTGCCTTCTGCTTTGGCGCTATTATAGCGCAGCAATAAATACCTGTAAACAATAGTAGGTAAAAGCAGGAATAGCAAGACAAGGCAAGCCAGCGAAATGCCTACTATTTGCAGTACTTCAGTGGCCGATATGTTTTGCTCAGGCTTGGCTACAGGTGCTTTCTCTTCGGGTTTGGCTATGTCTTTTCTTTTCAGGTACACTTCATCAATAGGCGCCGGGTTAGGGAAGCGGCTAACTAGCGTAGTGGCTTTCTCATTGGTTGTAGCCTGCATTTTTTTAAAAGCTTCAGCGTACGATACCGCTGTTGCCTGGTCGCCTTTTTGCACCGATGACAGGGCTATATCAAGGCTGTCGCGCTGTATACTGGCTATCTTCACATCCATATTTATATCAGTTCCCTGCTCCAGGTTGTATTCCTTATCCTGGAAGACAAAGTGCTGCACTTTCATTACCAATATTTTATTCAGTGTATCTACACTTTGCACTATACCATCTGCTGCCAGCCAGGCACGTGGTGGCTGCATAGGTGGTGTGCCGTCGGGCTTGGGGCTTTCCTGTGCATCGCTGTTACCAACGGTGGTATCAAAATCCAACCAGCCATAGCCGGGGAAGTACACTTGCACCCATGCGTGTGCCTGGTCGGCATAGTACCAGTACCAGCCTTTGTTTTTATCGCTGCGGTCAACCGTAAGAAAGCCAACTGCAATGCGCGAGGGTATGCCCAGTGAGCGGAGCATGAACAGGGTAGCACCTGCATAATAGGCGCAATAGCCCTTCCTGTTCTCAAAAAGAAAGTACATCAGTTTCGATGCGCTGGGTATATCGGGTATGCCGGGGTTATCAGTATATTTAAATAGCGGATCACCATTCTCATCTTTCGATAAAAAGTAGTCGCGTATGGAAAGCACTTTGTCAACAGCAGTAGTTTTATTAACCGATACCTTATGCGCCAGTTCCGAGATCTTTCCAAACTTCGCATCGCTGGGCATGTATGTATAATACTGCATGAACTTCTTGTCCATCTTTTCGTAACCTTCGGCTTTGCGCAGTACTTCAAACCTTTGCTCCTGGAATTTCGCTATTTGCGGGTCTTGCGCGTTATATACAAAATAGGCGCTGTTCAGTTCCGATACATAACTCTTCGCCCTGAAGGCGCTCTTAAATTCTTCACGAAAATCCTTCTCTACCGTAACGGGTTGTACAAAATAACCCACATTGGGTGCCAGGTAAGTATTGGGCGATAGCTTCCTGCTATACACTTCTATCTCTACCGTCGTTCGTAGTTTATCCGATAAACTGTTTTTGATAACGCTCGAATCGCTTTTGGTAAAGAACAAGGGCAGCTTCGATGGATCGGGTTCAAAAAGGTCGTTGTAAGGTATCTCCTTATCCCGCTCAAAGGTTTCGGTCAGCGTATCGAACTTGGTATAGTAAAACGCCGTCAGGTAGAGCGGGTTGGGTATATCGGTATTAGGGAAATAATTATTGATATGCGCGCAAAACAACAGCTCGTTATTCCTGCCCAGGCTGCTGCGCAGTTTCGAATAGTCTTTCAGGTCGAAGGTGCCATCTTTGTTTTCCTTCAGCATACTGTTCTCACCCTGCTTGCCGCCGCCGCCATAATTGGCTACGGTCTCTTTTATCTCGCCCCGCATCAGGAATACCACACCGCCCAGTAGCAACGCAGCCAGCCCCGCAAACAATACCAGCCTTCGGCCCAGGTACCACCAGAACTTCTGCGACTTGTCTTTGTAGTTATATATCTGTTCGGCGGTAAATACTATATACACGGCATACAGTACGGCAGGTGCAAAAGCCTTCAGTAAGCCCATTACGCTTTCGTTATTGGCTTTCGCTATCAGCAAAATGCAAGAGGTAAGCAATGCCGCTGCTACTACAATGCTCCAGTACCGCAGCCGCACAAAACCCCAGCCCGTTAGCCAGCCACTGGTAAATAATATGGCAAATACCAGGAACTGCACCGATATGAAGAAGGCGTCAAATTCGCCGGTAGCCATTTGGTCCAGCCCCTTATATATGCTATATAATATAAGTATAAGTGCAATGAATGTAGGCAGGAAGCGTATGCGGAAAGCGTAAAAAATAGCTGCCGCAGCCATGCCGCCTGCAAAGTACAGGGTCTGTTGCCAGGCTTGCGCACCCAGTATTGAATAATACTGGTTAGCGTTCCAAAGCAGGAAATAACCTACCACGGCGGTAGGAAGTATAAGAAAAATGAGTTTGGCCAGTAGTTCGTTTACGGGGGCCGCTCTTTGTATGTTCATAGCTGCAAGCCTTAAATTTAAAGGAAAATATATTGGGGCTTTGTTAAAATGGCATTATCCTTCACCTCCCGTTATCCACAGAATATGGAAAAATATATTTGTTATTGATTTTACATAACCAAACCGTTTATGAAGAAAATGTTACCTTGGGCACGTTTTAAAAATATTTATTCATAAATGGTACAAGAAAAAGATTCTGTAAAGCTGGAGCATTCCGGCCTTGACGAAAAAACGCGTAATATGTTACAAAAGCTTAAGATCGTTACCGTGATAGGCTCAGGTACAATGGGCAACGGTATTTGCCATGTGTTCGCGCAAAGTGGGTTTAATGTACACATGATGGACATTAACCAGGCTGCTATGGACAAAGCCATGGCTACTATTGGTAAAAACATGGATCGCCAGATCTCGAAAAACACGCTGACTGAAGAAACGAAGAAAGAAGCTTTGGGCCGTATCACTACTTATACCGATATGGCTGAAGCAGTGAAAGATGCGGATATCATCATCGAAGCGGCTACAGAGAATATCGACCTGAAGATCAAAATATTCGAGCAGATCGATAAACTGGCCCCTGAACATGCTATCCTGGCTACCAATACTTCTTCTATCTCTATTACACGTATAGCTTCTCATACTAAGCGCCCCGGTAAAGTTATCGGTATGCACTTTATGAACCCCGTGCCTGTAATGAAGCTGGTTGAGATCATCAATGGTTATGCTACCGATGCTGAGGTTACGCAACTGGTATACGATCTTTCTACTTACCTGGGCAAAGTGCCTTGCGTAGTGAACGACTATCCGGGCTTTATCTCTAACCGTATCCTGATGCCGTTGATCAACGAAGCCATCCTTTCTTTACAGGAAGGTGTTGCAGGTGTTGAAGAGATCGATACCATCATGAAGCTGGGTATGGCGCACCCTATGGGGCCGCTGCAACTGGCTGACTTTATAGGTCTGGATACTTGTTACAGCATCATGAACGTATTGCACATGGGCTTTGGCAACCAGAAATATGCACCCGCTACTTTGCTGGCCAATATGGTGCAGGCAGGTTTCTTAGGTGCTAAGAGCGGTGAAGGTTTCTACAAATACACACCCGGCAGTAAAGAACTGGTTGTAAGCGAGCGCTTCAAAACCAAACAATGGAAAATGTAATTTTTTCTAAATA
>CAMLFX010000067.1 GCA_946479435.1 uncultured Sphingobacteriales bacterium
CCATATTAGGTAACTAAAACCTACTGTTATGGATACCATAATGCGCATGGACGGTAAGAAGAAAAGGGCATGGGGTTTTATTAGTTTCCTTCCCCTTCTCACATTTACAGTTTTTGCAATCTATTTCGCAGCAATCTGTATCCCTTTAATGAAGGCAGGGTTATTTCAGGATCATGAATTGGTAGCATCGGTCATGAATAGGCATTATACTACATTGTTCATACTATTAGCTATCGCTTTCGTTACAGGCGCTTCCGTACTTATATATTTCATGGTGCACCTTGCACGTATAAGAGATATGGATGCCGGCGATAAACTTCGCTGGATGATATTTATGTTTATACTGGGTGGTATAGCTTTTCCTATTTTTTGGTATAAGGAAATCAGGAACGAACCTGAATATCTGCCTATATATCCAGACATAGCTTAACCTTTGTGTGTGTGTGTTGTATATGTGAGAACGGCCTCCTGAAATCCAGGAGGCCGTTATATTTTAAATACTATCAATCATTAAACCAGCATAGTCACCGGATTTTCAAGATGTGCTTTTAGCGTTTGCAGGAAGCGTGAACCTACTGCACCATCTACTACACGGTGGTCGCAGCTAAGGGTTAGTTTCATCAACTGACGAACCACTACCTCACCATCTTCTACCACAGGCGTAGCCGCTATTTTACCTACTGCCAATATACAAGCGTCTGGCGGATTGATGATAGCTGTAAACTCATCTATATCCATCATGCCAAGATTCGATATGGTGAAGGTGTTACCAGTGAACTCCTGTGGTTGCAGTTTCTTATTACGTGCTTTATCTATCAGTACGTTGGCATCGCTGGCTATTTGTGATAGCGTTTTCTGATCGGCAAATTTGATGACCGGAACGATCAGGCCTTCATCAACAGCTACGGCAGTACCTATGTGTATGTGTTGATTGGCGCGAATGAAATCGCCCATCCAGCTGCTGTTCACTTCAGGGTGTTTGCGCAGCGCCATAGCACATGCTTTTATCACCAGGTCGTTGAACGATACCTTCACCGGGGATACATCATTGATCGCCTTACGGGCTTCAATGGCTTTATCCATAGTGATGGTCATACGCAGGTAGAAGTGTGGTGCACTGAACTTGCTTTCCGACAAACGTTGCGCAATGATCCTGCGCATTTGCGACAATGGCTGGTCGGTATGGCCTTCCTGGCCCGGCGTGAAGGTTGCAACATTTGCACTGCCACCGCCTTTTTGCTGTGTAGCCTGGCCTTGTGCTGCACCTTGTTGAGGTTGCGCCTGTGGTTTGAAGCTATCTACATCGCGGCGGATGATACGGCCATTATCGCCACTACCTTTTACCTGTGCTATGTCAATACCTTTTTCTTCGGCCATTTTCTTAGCCAGTGGCGATGCTTTTACGCGGTCGCCTTCGGTACGCTGTTCGTTATTGCCTTGTGTTTGTTGCTGGTTTTGTTGAGGCGTAGCTTGCTGTTGAGTAGGCTGTGCCTGTTGCTGACCACCTTGTTGTGGTTGTGCAGGTTGTTGCTGTGCACCTGCATTTGCAGTACCACTATCACCGCTGCCTTCCTGCAGGTAAGGAGTAACATTGGTACCTTCTTTACCAACTATGGCAATGATACCATTTACCTGGGCAGCTTCACCTTCTTTAACGCCTATGTACAGCAGGGTGCCATCTGCATAAGGCATTACTTCCATGGTAGCCTTATCAGTTTCCACTTCAGCAATTACATCATCATTTTTTACTTTATCGCCTACTTTTTTGTGCCATGCTACTATTTTACCTTCTTTCATGGTATCGCTCAGCAATGGCATACGTACTACGGTAGCATCGCCGGGCTTAGGTGCGGGTGCTGCTGGCTTAGCTTGCTCTTGTTGTGGTGCAGCAGCAGGTGCAGCTGCCAGTTGTTGAGGCGCATTACCTGCCTGCGGAGCAGCTTGTTGTTGCTGGCCTTCAGCTTGTGCAGGCGCAGCTTGTTGCGGTGCACTTGCATCAGCATTGCCACCACCTTGTGCAGGTGCATCCAGCAGCGACTTATAGTCTTCGCCTTCTTTACCTATCACTGCTATTATATCATTCACTTTGGCTGCTTTGCCTTGTTCTACACCTATATACAGTATGGTGCCGTCTACATAAGGCATCACTTCCATAGTAGCCTTGTCGGTTTCAACATCGGCTATTACATCGTCGCTTTTTACTTTATCACCTACTTGTTTATGCCATGCTGCTATCACACCTTCCTTCATCGTATCGCTCAATAGTGGCATTCTGATCGCTTCGGCCATAAGAATTGGTCTGTTTTATTTTAGTGTGTCAAAAGTATTAAAAAATTAGCTGAATACGATTAGGTAATTAGTATTCTATCTGCAAGCCCAATGCGTCTTTCAGCAGGCCGAGATCGGGGTTTTTGCTCACCATCGCATCAAATATCTCCGATTTGCTGAGTACGGTGGTTTGCTGTTTGGTTTCCAGCTCTTTATCCTCACGCATTTCGGTAGTAACCCTTACCATGATGCCCGTATGCTTGCGGAAGTAGTCGATAAGCAGATTGCGCTGGTCTTTGGCGTAGGTATCGGTAAATACAGTTGGTGTAATAATGCGGATCTCATCGGGTGGGTACACCTCCAGGCTCATCATACAAAGCTGTGCGTAGAGCATGTTCTTATTACCAGCCTGCATTTCCTTTTTATAATCATCGAACAGGGAGAGTGCCTGCTCTGGTGTCAGTAATTTGGTTTCTTCCTGCGTGGCCAGGGTGGTATTCACCGCTGCATCTATCTCGTCCATCAGGTTTTTACTGATGCGGCGGTTGTAAGGCGTATTGGGCAGTGGTGGCGGTACTTTTATAGCATCGGGATCAACAGCCGGAACGTCATTATTTGCCTGTGGGGCCTGTACCGGGACTTCCCGCACTGCCTGGGGCTGTGGTTCTGTACGCGGTTGAGCTACCGGCTGTGGTGCAGATTGAGCAGATTGCTGTGCAACCGGTTCGTTTACAGTTGGTGCTTGTGCCGGCGCTTGCTGGTAAGCGGGTGCCGGGGCCTGGAATGCAGGCGCAGCAGGTGCTTGAGTAGCTTGCGGTATAGGAATACCTACACTACTAAGGTTTTTTTTTATGTCTGTGGCCTGTAGCAGGTAACACAGCTTGATGAGGCACATCTCTACATGCAGCCGCTTGTTATTGGCGTTCTTATAGTTCAGCTCGCTTTCGTTGACTGCGTTGAGGGCAGACAGAATGAACGACGGCGGCGCCTGGTTAGCCTTTTCGTAATAGATAGGCTTATGGTCGTTAGGCACATCGAGGAGCCTGGCCATACGCTGGTCTTTACACAGCAGCAGGTTGCGCATGTGTTCGGAGAGGCCTTCCAGTATCACATTGCCCTCAAAGCCTTTTTCCAGCGTTTGGTCGAGCAGGAGGAGCGTGCCGCTGATATCCTGGCTCAGGAGGTGGTCGGTTAGTTTGAAGTAAAAGTCGGCATCGAGCAGGTTGAGGTGCTCCATTGTGCTCTGGTAGGTGAGCATACCATTGGTAAAGCTCACAATACGGTCGAGCATACTCAGGGCATCGCGCATGGCGCCTTCGCTTTTCTGGGCTATGACGTGCAGGGCGGCTTCCTGAGCTATGACGCCTTCTTTGGTGGCTATGCTATGCAGGTGAGCCACTATATCGTGCGTAGTGATACGCTTGAAATCGAATATCTGGCAACGGCTGAGGATGGTAGGCAGTATCTTATGCTTCTCGGTAGTGGCCAGTATGAAGATGGCATAGGGTGGCGGCTCTTCCAGCGTCTTCAGGAATGCGTTGAAGGCGGCTGCGCTGAGCATGTGCACCTCATCTATGATGTATATCTTGTACTTGCCCTGCTGGGGTGCAAAGCGTACCTGGTCTATCAGGTTGCGGATGTCATCGACAGAGTTGTTGCTGGCAGCATCCAGCTCAAATACGTTGAAGGAAGTATTATCCTTAAAGCTCTGGCAGGTGGTGCATACGCCGCAGGCCTCCATATCGGGGGTAGGGCTCTCGCAGTTGATGGTACGCGCCAATATACGGGCACAGGTGGTTTTACCCACCCCACGCGGACCGCAAAACAGGTATGCATGCGCCAAATGCTGGTGGCGGATGGCATTCTTCAGCGTGGTGGTTATGTGCTCTTGCCCTACAACCGTATCGAAGGTTTGGGGGCGGTATTTACGGGCGGATACTATATAATTCTCTGACATTGCTTGTAAGCCAAAATTAAAAATTAAAAAGGCAAATTTGGAAAGAAGTTTTGCTCTTTCAATCCCCATTTTACCCTTCTTTCTTTCACTTCGAAAGAAAGAAGCAAAGAAAGGAAGCATCGATCCAATTGCTCCGCGGGATCGATGAGGCCGGGCGCTGTGGCGATGCGTATTGCGTACCTGATTTTCTGCCGACGCTGCACAACTGCGTTGTGGAAGGCGCCGATAAAACGTTGCAAGTAGTATAAGAGCCGTTTCTTCCCCGTCATTGCGAGCGAATTGTTGTGTTTTGTTGCACTTTGGGCGAAAAACGCTGTTTCGCAACAAATATGGCTGAAAACCGCATTGCTATTGATTGACGCCTGAACAAAGCCGCAACAAAAATGTTCCAAAATGTTCCGGTTTTGGGGGTGGGTGTTTCGTATGTTCCACCGGAGGGCGGGGAAAAGATAGGGAGGCAGCCTGCCAGCAGCCGGTTATGGCCCACCGGGCGGGGTTGTGGGCTACCTCCCCGCCGCTACGCAATAATACTGTACCAACCCCAGCCGGGCATAAAAAAGCAGGCAGTAGTTATCTCCATCCCGGTACGGCCATGCACCCAATGTCTTTAACTAACCGCCTGCCGCTAGCTAATAAGAAAAATACATGCCAAAACCTCTTAATGAAATGTTTATGCCAATAGGTTTTATTTATAGTTGCCTGAAAACGATATGGTTGCCATATCAATACCTCAAAGAGCTTAAATAGCGGAGCTATTTATTATAGCAAATATACGTTAATTCTGTGAATAAATAAATATTCGTTAACGAGTTAATAACAAGTGCCACCGTTAAAACACGCTTGTATAGTTTTCTATCGGAGGGTACATTTAGATATGATTATTGCTATAGTTTTTAGTATATTATTGTTGATAATATTTTATATGATAAATAGGCATATGAAATCAATAATTAAAACACATGTTTATGAAAAGTATATTAGGCCAACATTCATAAAACGAAACAAATGGCTACTGCTTACAGTAGTAATAGGTCTAATTCTAATGAATCTAATTTTTTTATTTAAGCAATATAGAAATAGTTTAGACTGGACTGCAGCAACAATTGGTCAACTTGGTGATTTTGTAGGTGGTTATATAGGAACCTTATTTGCTGTAATCAGTGTAGCTTTTTTATATGTAACATTCGAGAATCAAGTAGCGTCTGGGAAAATTGAAAGTTTTGAAAACAAATACTTTCAACTTATTCAACTTCATCGTGATAATGTATCCGAAGTGGGCATAGGTAGAGACTTTGGCAGAAAAATATTTGTTATTCTTATTCGCGAATTTCGTTCAATTCATGAAAAGATTATTGTTTTAGCTGAATTGCATAATATTAAATTATCGCAAAAGGATTTCATGAAACTATCATATGTAATATTGTTTTTTGGAGTTGGCCCAAACTCTTCTAGGATATTAAAAGCAGCACTATTATCTAATGGACAATCTAAGGAGTTTGCAGAAACCATTAATGAAACTTTTAATGATAAAAAATTCAAGCGTAAAGTGCAATCTGATAAAAGATTTCGATTTACGCCATTCGAAGGACATCAATCTAGGTTAGGGCATTATTACAGACACTTATATCAAACAATATGTTATGTTGATGAGAAAATTTTGGATATTGATAAGTATGATTTCGTAAAAACAATAAGAGCCCAATTGTCAACTCATGAGCAAGCATTATTATATTTAAATTCTTTAACTGATATGGGCAAACCTTGGTGGGACAAAGATTTAATAATCAGATATAAATTGGTACAAAATATACCTAAAGATTTTTTTAATCCTATTAAGGAAATCGATATTACAGGAGATTTCCCTTCTGATTATTTTGAATGGCAACATTAATATTTTTTTATGTCAAAACCCTTTGTGTTCGTTTTAATGCCTTTCAACTCTGATTTTGACGATGTTTATAAACTTGGTATCAAACAAGCTGTAATAGACGCAGGTGGTTATTGTGAACGTGTAGATGAACAGTATTATGAAGAAAGAATGCTTGATAGAATATATAATCAAATTAACAAGGCAGACTTAATTATAGCAGATCTAACAGGGCGAAATGCAAATGTATTTTATGAAGTTGGTTATGCGCATGCACTTGAAAAAAGAGTTATACTTCTAACTCAAAACAATGATGATATACCATTTGATTTGAAACATCATTTTCATATCCTCTACGATAAAATTTCTCTCTTAAAACCTAGGTTAGTTGATAGAGTTAGTTGGTTTATTAATAACCCTTCTACTGTCTTATATGATAAGCAACAGTTACATTTTTTTGTAGACGGAATTCGACTAGAAAATGATGCAGAGTTACATTATTTAACACCCTATAATCCAACAAAAAGTATTGGAATAAAAATTGATATTTTTAATAGCTCTGAAAAATACTTTTCACCCAATTGTAAAATCGGCATTGTTTTAAATCGACCGTTTTTCATCTTAGATGAAAAAAAACAGTTTAGAGAGATACTATTGTCAGATGATAAAGTTTTATTTGTTTTAAAAGATAAACTCGAAGAATTGCTTCCTAATAGTTGGACCGACATAGATATTGATGAAATTAAATCTTACGATAAAAACATTGAAGATTATATAGACTTGCAAGGACTAACATTAAATCTTACTTTGAAACTTTATACTCAGGTTGGCACTAAGGACATTGATTTTTCATTGACCATCCCTGACTTAAGGATAAAATCATAATCATGGATACCACACGTCTTCGCCGCAATCTCATTCTTTCTGCTGTACTGTTTTGTGTATGCATGGCAGGCGCTCAGCAAACTTTCCGCAATCCTGCTATACGCGGGGTAGATATACTTACGCTGATGGCGCTGGGTATGCTGGCGGGCGTGTTCTTCGTTACGCTGCGCCTGTATATGGTATTTAAAAAGAAACAATAAGGGTATTTAGGGCTGTATAGCCGATCCAATCCAATTTATATAGAAGTATCTGCGTGATATTCTAGGAACCCACGGTGTTGGTGAGACCGGACCTATGTGGTTTCCTCAGCACATACAAGCCATAAAACCAACCTGTGCAGGGATAGTTTTATATAGCACGTATATAAAGCTTTTATCATAAAACTCCCCGGCATTACCGCGAAGCATTGGCGGACAAATGGGGCATAGTAATCACTAATATGTTGTTTACGGAAGATAAGCAGGCGGAGCTAACCGGCACTGCAAATATCGCGTGGGCCGATCTAAAATTTACTGCGCTATACCATGACGCCGGACAGGGGAGAAGTGCCCTCGTCGGTGCCGGTAATAGTCAAAATTTTGAGGGCAAAATAGCTGAAGACGGAAGGAGGATAATAGGGCTTTGGGAGAGGCTACCGTAGGCAAGAGGGGAGTGGGAACGGACTTTGATATCATCTTTAGTAAGATAAGATGACAGCATGGCAGGGTAAAATGAGGTGATTTTATAGGTGCGATTGACTAAATGAGTAGTATTAAATAACTTGCATCCCTAATATATTATCATGCTCGAGTTTAATTTACACCCTTTCCCAACCATCACCACCGAACGCCTTGTATTAAGAAAATTTGAGGAAAGTGATGTGGAAGATCTGTTCCGTTTACGTACCGATCCCGATGTGATGCTGTACATCAATAAAGAGGAGCAGACCCGAGAAATAGTGGCCAACGTCATTAAGCAGATAACTACCAATTGGGAGCATAACGATAGCATCAACTGGGCCATTTGCCTAAGGGACGACCCGCGGCTGATAGGCAATTTTGGGTTCTGGAGAGTAGATAAATACCACCACAGGGCCGAAATAGGGTATCTGCTAGACAAAATACATTGGAGAAAAGGATATTTGAACGAATTGATGCAGGTAGCCCTTGATTACGCCTTCGATGTAATGAAGCTGCACAGCATCGAAGCAGTAATTAATCCAGATAACGAAGCTTCACGTAACTTGTTGCAAAAATTTGGTTTTCAACAGGAAGCATACTTTAAAGAGAACTACTACTTTAAGGGTCAATTCATCGATTCCGCTGTATTTAGTTTGTTGAAGGAATGGAGGCCTAAATAACCAGAATTCACCTGATTGTACATTTGTTCAATTGTGTTACAGGTTTTATTTGAAGTATAACTCCAAATAAAACCTGCTTAATTTTAATGATTATCCTTATATTTAAAATTCAATATAAGAATAATGAAATTAACGGTTACTGCGAATGCATTGGTAATGATGATGGGCCAGTCGGTACGCATACATCCGTAAACTATCCATAATATAAGCCCGGCCATCAGGCAGAGCAACATGGGTACAGATATCTCGTCAGATTTCTTTTTCTTTATAAGTTTGGTTAGTTGCGGCACCATTGAAAAGCCCGTAAGCACCCCTGCCCCTATCCCGATATATTGAGGATTGATAGATAATAATAGCATATTGGCTTACATGAAAAAAGCGTACCCATAAGAGTACGCTTTTATATATAAATTATTAAATGTTTATTTTTCATCCAGGTCATCGAGCATTTTCCGGGCTTCTCTTTTAGCGGCACCACTGCCATTTTGTACCAGGTCTTCCAATACCTTAGTTGCCTGTGTTTTTTGTCCCAAGGCCAGGTAGCAGCGGGCGGTCATGAGGCTTGCTTTTTGGCGGCGGCTCTTGTCGCCAGAGGTTAGCTCTTTTTTATATGTGTTGAGGGCTTCTTTATATTTTTTCCGGTTATATAAGTCTTCGCCCTTAGCTAAATTATCTGCATCTTTTGCCGCCACGCCGTCTATCATGTACTTCGCATTATCTGACCTTGCGCCAGCAATTTTTATTGACTTGTCAGCAGTATTGAACGCTTCGCCTTCACCGTTTACTGATGCTACATCATTTACATTTCGTGTGGGCATTTTTTCTATTTGTTCGGCAGCGACGGGCTGCTTTGGTGCGGCTGCCATCTTATCAACCAGTGGTGCTTTATAAGCAGATGCCTCAATGTCTTCCTGTTCTTTTTGTCTTGCTTCAGCTTGGGTGTCAGCACTCTCTTTCTTTTCGGCAGGTTTATCGGCTAATAACAATGTTTGCGGCGATTGTGGGCCTGACCCATTATTGGTAGGCGGAGCAGCCTGAGGTTCTGAAAGTTTTGCTTCAGATGCTTGTTGTGGTTCTTTGGTTTTTAATGTGTTAGCAGCAACTTGTTCCTGGGTGCGCCTTGTTACTGAAGGCGTTGTTTCAGTAGCTGGCGGTTGCGTTTGCGCCAGCATAGGATGTTGGGCAGTATTGCTGCCTTCTTTCATATACCAAAATATGCTAACACCCAGCAGCAGGGCTGCGGCTATCGATATATTGCGCCAGAAAGGCTGTGTGTTTTTGCGTTTGTGCGGATAGTGGGCAGTAGCTACAGCCGACTGCGATGATGTTAATGAATTAAGATGTATATGCGGATGGTGGAGGCTGAAATGGTCTTTCAGGAACTCTGTATCCAGATCGGCCAGCACTACCACGGCATTGCCTTCCTTTTGTTCAAAAAGGCCCTCGATGGCTTCGTCGCAGAAGGGGCAACTGTTCAGGTGCAGTTCTACGGCATGACTCTCTTCATTGGTCATAGTGCCATTCACATAATCCTTCATTTGCCTGCGGGTGAGGCAGACACTATCATCAAAAATATGTTTTAGTTGTTCGTTGCTCATGATCGTACGTTCCGCGACGCCTCCAGTTTAAGTTTCAGATTACGCCTTCCGTTCTGTATGGCACTTTTTACCTGCATGGGGCTGAGGCCTGTTTGGGCAGATATATCGTTGTAGCACATCCGTTGCAGGTAAAATAATTCTATACATTGCCTTTGTTCGGCGCTCAATTCTTTCACCGCATCTTCCAGTTTGTTGAACAATTCCTCTTCTTCAGCTTTTTGATGCCATTCTTCCTCAGATTCCATAGGCACATTGGTAATAAATTCATTATTAACCACCGGCACCGATCTACGCAATTGCATAAAGCAGAAGTTTTTGCTCACCTGGTATAGCCACGATTTAAAGTGCGTTATTTCAAAACGCTTCAGGTCATCGAGCAGTTTAATGAATATTTGCTGGGTGGCGTCTTTTGCAGCTTCGCTGTCTTTCAGGTACTTGGCACAAATACCATACACAAGGTGGCCATAACGCTCGAAGAGGCAATTGATGGCTACAGGCTCGTTGCGGTGTACGTAGCGGTGTATCAACTCTTCGTCTGACAGCTTTTTATAATCGGCCGGAACCCCTTGCATACTCGTTTTCACTTCTAATAAATATAATCCGAAAAATGCTAATTAAATACAATAAGTATATGTTCAAAAACCATTCCAAAGACCGGGTTTTGAACTATGATTTTATAGCTTAAACATCTATATTTGCGCCACTCTAATATCTTTTTAACAATTATGGAAATATTTTACCTCGTACCGGCATTTGGTATTTTGGCTTTGCTGTACACTTTTATTAAAAGTGCCTGGGTTACCAAGCAGGATGCAGGCAACGACCGCATGAAAGAAATTGCGCAATACATAGCTGAAGGTGCTATGGCTTTTTTGAAAGCAGAGTATAAAGTGCTTACTTATTTTGTGATCATTGCGGCTTTGCTGCTTGCCTTTATGGGTTACAGCAGTCCTAACTCAAGCTGGATGATAGCTGTTGCATTTGTTGTTGGTGCCTTTTTCAGTGCATTGGCAGGTTTCATAGGTATGCGCATAGCTACCAAAGCAAACGTACGTACCGCACATGCTGCACGTACCAGCCTTAGCAAAGCACTGGCCGTCTCTTTTGGCGGTGGTTCTGTAATGGGTCTGGGTGTTGCTGGTCTTGCAGTACTGGGCCTTGGTGGTTTATTTATAGTACTTAAAATGTATTTCGCACCCGATGCTGCTGTTGACAGCGAAGAAATGGAAAGGGTGATAGAAGTACTTACAGGTTTCTCGCTGGGTGCTGAAAGCATTGCGCTTTTTGCACGTGTGGGTGGTGGTATTTATACTAAAGCGGCCGATGTAGGCGCTGACCTGGTAGGTAAAGTAGAAGCAGGCATACCTGAAGATGACCCCCGTAACCCGGCAACTATTGCTGATAATGTGGGCGATAACGTGGGTGACGTAGCAGGTATGGGCGCCGATCTTTTCGGCTCTTATGTGGCTACAGTGCTTGCAACAATGGTATTGGGCCGTGAAACAACTTCTGCAGGCGATATGTTTGGTGGCATGGCCCCGATATTATTACCAATGCTTATAGCAGGCATAGGTATCATCCTTTCTATCATTGGTACTTTCTTCGTACGTATATCTGATAACGTGGGTGTTGGTACTAAAGCAGTACAAAGGGCTTTGAACATGGGTAACTATGGTTCAATAGTGTTGACTGCCATTGCGTGCTATTTCCTGGTTATGAACATTTTGCCTGAAACTATGTCGCTACGCGGCCATGAGTTTACGCGCAATGGTGTATTCTATGCAATACTGGTTGGCCTTGTAGTAGGTACACTTATGAGTATGATAACGGAATACTACACTGCAATGGGTAAACGCCCTGTGCTGAGTATTATTCGTCAATCTTCTACAGGTAGCGCTACCAACATCATTGGTGGTTTGGCTGTAGGTATGGAAAGTACTTTCCTCCCAATACTGGTATTAGCGGGTGGTATTTATGCAGCACACGCTTGTGCAGGTTTATACGGTGTAGCAATTGCTGCCGCGGGTATGATGGCCACTACGGCTATGCAGCTTGCAATTGATGCCTTTGGCCCGATAGCAGATAACGCAGGTGGTATTGCTGAAATGAGTGAACTACCTAAAGAAGTACGTGAAAAAACAGATATACTGGATGCTGTTGGTAACACTACTGCTGCAACGGGTAAAGGTTTCGCTATTGCATCGGCAGCGCTTACATCGCTGGCATTGTTTGCAGCTTATGTAGGTGTGGTTGAAAAGAATGGTTTTGCATTGAATAATGCTATTAATATATACCATGCCGATGTATTGGCTGGTCTGTTCGTTGGTGCTATGATTCCTTTCATATTCTCATCGTTAGCTATCCGCGCTGTAGGTGAGGCTGCAATGAGCATGGTGGAAGAAGTTCGCCGCCAGTTCCGCGAGATAAAAGGCATCATGGAAGGTACAGGCAAACCAGAGTATGATAAATGCGTGGCGATATCTACACAGGCATCTCTACGTAAAATGGTATTGCCTGGTGCTATAGCTATTTGCGCTCCGCTTATCATTGGTTTCATATTTGGCCCTGAAGTATTGGGTGGTTTCCTTGCAGGTGCTACAGTAAGTGGCGTACTGATGGGTATGTTCCAGAACAACGCAGGTGGTGCATGGGATAATGCTAAGAAATCTTTTGAGAAAGGTGTTGAAATAAACGGTGAGATCTACTACAAAAAATCAGAACCACATAAAGCATCAGTAACGGGTGATACTGTGGGCGATCCTTTTAAAGATACATCGGGCCCTTCAATGAACATCCTAATCAAATTGATGTCGATAGTAGCCCTTGTTATTGCACCTACTATTGCAGGTATGCACAGTAACAAAAGCACTGTAGTAAAAGAAGTGAAAATAGAACAAGGTATTATTGAGACACATGTAAAATAATTTACCGTTCTTAAATGATACAGAGGCCTGCGTTAGCAGGCCTCTTTTTTTGCACCAACCTCAAATAACTTAAATTTGCATGATGATGAACAAGTTGGTTGTTAGTTTGTGTTCTGCCGTGTTGTTGGCACTAAATGTTCATGCGCAACAATTAGATGGTATTAGTTTACAAACAGGCGACCTGCTTTTTCAGGATTTAGATTGCGGTCCATTATGTGACGCAATAGAAAGTGTAACAGAAGGTTTCGACGGACATGATTTCTCGCACAACGGGCTGGTGTATATAATGAATGATAGTGTGTATGTGATAGAAGCAATGGGCAGTGAAGTGAAGATGACACCAATCGGTTCATTTGCATCTCGTTCGAAACACAAATTGTATGTAGGCAGGCTAAAAGAGGCTTATCAGCCTTTAATTGACAAGGCAATTGAATTTTCTTTAAAAAATTTACATGTGCCTTACGATGAAGTTTACCTCTATGATAATGGCAAGTATTATTGCTCGGAGTTAATTTATGATGCATTCAAATATGCAAACGACGGGCAGTCATTTTTTACGCTCGAGCCCATGACATTCAAATCGGTAGGTAGTGACAAATTCAATCCGGCGTGGGAAGTATATTACCAAAAGTTAAACAAGGATATTCCCGAAGGTAAGCCTGGTATTAATCCCGGCGGCATGTCGAGAAGTGACAAGATAGAGATACTGAACAGGTAGCGCATTGGCGATAGGAGGTTTACTTATCTTTACAATATGAAGAAAATTTACATCCCTATTTTATTGTTGCTATGCAATGTGGCATTGGTAACAAATACATATGCTTTGAAGAAGAAAGTGCTGTTTATTGGCAACAGTTATATCTATACCAATAATATGCCTGAAATACTGGAATTTATCTGTACAGCTAATGGTGATACAATAGAAAGAGAGCAGAATACACCTGGGGGGTATTCTTTTCAAGCCCATAATGGCGACCAAACTACACTGAACAGAATAAACTCTGACAAATGGGATGTAGTGATATTACAGGAGCAAAGCCAAAGGCCCGCCTTTCCCCAAAGCCAGGTGGAGGCACAGGTGTATCCATTTGCCACACTTCTTGTAGATAAGGTGAAAACGAATAATGCCTGTAGCGAGGTGATGTTCATGATGACCTGGGGATACAAAAACGGCGATGCAAGCAATTGTGCAGTACATCCACCAATATGCACCTATGAAGGCATGCAAGGTGAACTTCGCTTTAGCTATATGAAGATGGCGCAGGACAATAATGCTAACGTAGCGCCTGTAGGTGCAGCATGGAAAGTAATGAGAGATAGCTTTCCCGCAATAGACCTTTACTCGCCTGACAATTCGCACCCAAGCTTGAGTGGTTCTTACCTGGAGGCCTGTGTATTGTATGCATCTATATTTCATAAAACGCCGGTTGGCAATACCTATACTGCGGGACTAAACTCTGCTGACGCAGCGAATATGCAGCGTATAGCTGCAAAAGTAGTACTGGATAGTATGGAACAATGGCAGCAGTACGGAAACATGGCATTGGCCAATTTTACATCCACACAATCGGGTAGTACGGTTACATTCCAAAACCTGTCGAAAAGAGCAAATAGTTATACATGGGATCTGGGCGATGGTGCTACCAGCATGTTGCAAGATCCTGTTCATACCTATGCACCAGATGCCTTATACACGGTAACACTTATAGCCGAGAACGGATGCAATAAAGGAGTTTATACTTCTACTGTAAATACCTTCCCTGCATCTGTAATGAATATTAAAAACGAGGCTGTATATGTATATACAAAGGGTGGCAATAATTTTTTGAAATTGGATGCTGAGGCAAGGTTTAGCAAAGTAAGTGTGTACGATATGAACGGGAAAGAAGTGATGCAGCAGCAACTGAAAAAAGGTGATGATAATATATTACTGCAGGTTGCACCCGGAATTTACATATACAAATTGTACGGTACCAGCTCAGTTACGGGTAAATTCACTCAGCAATAAAACTAATGAACATACTGTTGATAAACCCTGCGTTTGCGGGGTTTATTTTTTGTATAAATTACTTGCAGAAAACAGCTATGAAACAAGTATTGGCGATCTGCGGCAGCACGAGAAAAACATCCGGCAACCTACAGTTGATAGAAGCTGTTAAGGCCATGTATAACGGTAAAGTTGAAATAATATCGTCAGAAGGCATTGGCGGATTGCCACAGTTCAATCCTGATGATCTTGCTGATCCCGGTGATGCAGTGCTGGCCTTCAGGCAACAAATACAAAATGCTGACGGGGTGTTGATATGCACACCTGAATATGCTATGGGCGTACCCGGCGCATTGAAGAATGCTATTGACTGGACGGTATCGACCTGTGAATTTTCGAAGAAGCCCGTTGCTTTGATAACAGCATCTACATTGGGGCAAAAGGCGCATGGCGCATTGCTAAATACCCTGGAGGTAATAGAGGCGGTTATTAGTGAATTGCTGATATCCTATATACAAACAAAGATTAGGGACAGCCAGATAGTAGATGAAACTACAAAGCAACAAGTAGATGCACTGATGACCAATTTCATTGAAAATATGAATGCTAATGACGCCAGAAAAAATTCTGCAACTACGGTTATATAACCAGCAAATAGCTGCTACGAAATATAAAAAGCCTGAAGATGTGGTGGGATGGCTTGGTGCTGTGCAGGCGCAAGATTTTGCAGGTGCAAAATGGTCGGTAGGATTGAGATTGCCTGGTAGCACAGATGAGGATATTGAACAAGCTATAACTGCAGGAAAGATAATACATACATGGACACAACGCGGCACGCTGCATTTTATGGCTGCACAAGACGTACGTTGGATGCTTGACTTATTAGGGCCACGTGTGCATAAGTCTTTAAATACACAGCTTAAGAAAACTGAACTAAATGCAGCAACACTTACAAAAACTGATAAGATACTTTTAAAGGCGTTGGAAGGTGGCAAGCAACTAACACGTGGCGAAATAAAAGAACTACTGGAAAGTAAGAAGATACCTACGCAGAACAATGGCTTGAATTATATACTGGTGCACGCATCGCTGACACAGCTTATATGCCATGGGCCGAGACGCGGTAAGGAATATGCTTTTGTATTGATGGATGATTGGGTACAGGAACATAAGAAAATAAAAGACGATGAAGCCATAGTGAAATTGGCTGAAAGATATTTTGCGAGCCATGGGCCCGCAACTGCACACGACTTTAGCTGGTGGATAGGTGGGACAAAGAAAGATGCACAATTTGCTATTGATGCACTAAGCAACAAGCTGGAGCAAGAAATATTTAATGGCAATACATACTATTCAATAAATAGCAAGGGCAGTGCAAAGAATAGTACTTATCTATTACCAGGTTTCGATGAGTACATGCTGGGCTATAAAGACCGCAGCCTTGCATTGGCAGATGAAAATAATAAGAAGGTAACAGGTGCTGCTAATGGTTTATTTGCTGCAACGATTGTTGTAAAAGGAGGTATAGCAGGTACATGGAGGAGGGTATTCGAAAAGAAAAAAACAGTAATTGAAGTTAGCTCTTTTGAAAAATTAAGTGCCATACACAAAAAGGAAATTGAAAAAGAGGCCAAAAGATTTGCGGGCTTTTTACAGCAGCCCTATGAGGTGGATTTTCTATAATAGCTCGTCGGTTTGCTTTATTACAGCATGTATTTTTTCATCCAGTTCTTTTGCAGCTTCCTCCATTAGTTTCAGGTATTCCTTACTTGCTTTATAATCCTGCTCTTTGATAAGGTTCATTAAACCAAGTATAGAAGCAACGGGCCCCCGGAAATCGTGCGATTGCATGTATGCGATCTTTGATAGGGCTTCATTGCGTTGATTTATTTTTTCTTCCTGTTGCTTGCGTTCATTTATATTGGTTGCAGTAAATGACAAACCCAGGATATTACCCCAGTTATCGTAAGCAGGTTCATAAGCTACCATCCACCAGATACGTTCCTCTCCATAAGATAACTCCAGTTCTTCCACAATACTTTCTCCCATCAATGCTTTTATTGAATTAGCGGCAAACCTGTCTTTATAGCTATCGCTAATATAATTTCTCATTTTATTGCCCACTTCAATATTAATACCATACAGCTTTTGTAAAAAGGTTAGTAAGGCGTTATTGAAATCGAGTACTTCAAGCTCTTTCCCAATAAGCGCATAACAGCTGGAAGAACTATTGAAAAAAGCGCGAAGTTTTGCTTCCGAAGTTTGAGTAAGAAGTTTTTGTTCCAGCAGGTTTTGTGTGCGGTCTTGGGCTTTCTTTTTTTCTATTTCTAAATTGCTACGTAAGTAAGTAGTAATAAAATAGATCATAACCATCACCGTTACATAGGTGCCAAAAAAGTCGATATAGCGATCTTTTCGAATAAAGTATGAGATCTGGATGATAGAAGGAAAAAGATAATCGATAAACAATAATGCGGCCACCACTGATATATGTAACAGGATCCAAATCTTATGTAAAGATTTATAGGTAGCGGCTATTAGAAACTGAAAAGTTAAGAAGAACAGCAGGATACTTGGTCCGTTCACTCCTTCATTATAAATAAAAGCAAATATGATGGCTACATAGCTAAGAATAGCATTGGTAATAATACATACTTTAAACCCCTGCCTAAAGCGTGTGAAATAGTAAAACACCAATTGAAGCGTAATAACAGAAACAGTAATGATTAGTAACAGGTATTGGTAGAGGATAAGGTTAATGGCCACAAAGCCAAACAAGAAGCAAATTGTAATAAGGTTTACAGCATTGTAGGTCCTTGTCTCCATTGAGAACTCTTTTGCCGGACCAATAAGATATTCAAACCACTTTTTAAGCTTCATCGGTGTTTTATAAAGATAATATTATACCGAAATAATACATGGTTTAATTTTTTACTCTAAAAGTGGCACAAAAATAAGGCCTTGCGTCTGCAAGGCCTTAAAAAGTATGTATAAAATTAAAACTAAGCTTTAATGTGTTTCTTTTCTTTGATACGTGCAGACTTACCTGAACGTTCGCGAAGATAAAACAGTTTAGCACGGCGTACGCGACCTGTTTTATTCACTTTTATCGATTCGATATTTGGAGAATATAAAGGGAAAAGGCGTTCAACACCTATACCATCAGATATTTTACGTACAGTAAAAGTTTGAGTAAAACCCGTACCCTGACGTTTGATCACATCACCTTTAAACGACTGGATACGTTCTTTAGCACCTTCAATGATCCTATAGTTAACGGTTATATTATCGCCCGCTTTAAAATTCGGTATTTCTTTATTCGCTGTCAGCTGCTCGTGTACAAAAGCTATCGCTTCCATTTTCGTATGATTTTGGTCTGCAAAGGTAAGGGAATATATTTATTGTTGCAAAAACTTTCTGAATATTTCTGCTAGTCTTCGTTTAGTATATCAGGCCTGCGCTCTGCTGTTCGCTTTAAAGCTTGTTCGTGGCGCCATTCAGCTACTTTCATAGGGTCGCCTGAAAGCAATATGTCAGGTACTTTCCAACCCCTGAAATCGGCTGGACGGGTATAAACCGGTGGTGCCAGCAGCCCATCCTGAAAAGAATCAAA
>CAMLFX010000068.1 GCA_946479435.1 uncultured Sphingobacteriales bacterium
ACTTCCTGCGGCTTTTGTGTAGTAGCCGCATTGTCAAGATATACTAATGGTTTGCCTTTCACGGTGCGGCTAAGCACCGGAAAATGTTGTCGCACAACCTTAATATCTATGCCTTTCTGTTCTTTTACACTCATTATTTTACGCTTAATCTTTCTTCTATTAATTGTTCTACGTAATTGCGTATTGGTGCCAGTTTTATCATCTCTAATACATCCAGTGCAAAACCTTGTAACAGTAACGCTATCGCTGTTTTTTCAGGTATGCCTCTTGAACGCAAGTAAAACAAGCCATCTACATCGATACTACCTACGGTACAGCCATGTGAACATTTCACATCGTCGGCATATATTTCTAACTGCGGTTTTGTATTAACGCTTGCATCTTCAGATAACAAGATGTTTTTGTTCGATTGGAAGGCATTTGTTTTCTGCGCATCCTTACGTACAAATATCTTACCATTAAATACACCTGTCGACTCACCACTTAACACACCTTTATATAACTCATTGCTCTGGCAATCAGGTACTACGTTATCTACTATTGAATGATTATCTACATGCGTCTTGCCATTAGTAAGGTAAAGACCATACAAATGAGATTCAGCATGCGATGCTTCCATTACAGCATGGAGATTATTGCGTACAATAGCGCCATCTAATGTTATGGTTACACTATTAGCAACGCTTTTACCTACCTGGTGTATCTGTGTAGTATTAACCTGGCTGGCTGTATTTTTATCGTTTTGTATTTTGTAGTAGTTCAGAATAGCATCTTTTTCTACTACCATTTCGATAACCTGGTTAGTCAGTGTGTCTGAACTACCAAGTGTCAAATATGTTTCTACTATTGATAGCTCTACCCTTTCGTTTACATAAATAAGACTACGTGGTTGTGCAAATACAGGTACCTCACGGGCATCGTTTATGTTGTATATGTAAACAGGATGCTCAACCATAATACCTGCAGCAGTATGAATATAAATACCACCATTCACCATGGCTGTATTCAAAGCATTCACACCATCGTTCAGGTATTGCGCACTATGGTTGAAGTGCTTTGTTACGATGTCGTTATAATCGTTCGCAGCATCTTCCAGTGATAATACAGTCAAACCTTGCGACTTAACAGTAGAAAGAGCCGCATTATAGATACCGTTTACGAATACTAATTCATTAGCATTTTCATGACCCGGTAATCTTAAGCTATCTATATCAGATAACTGTACTGTTCCTTTCGGAGCAACACCATAATCTTTATTGAATAAACCTGTAACGCGGGTATATTTATATTCTTCGTGGCGCATGGTAGGGATACCTAGCTCGCTATATTGCTGATAGGCCTTCTCCCTGATATTACCAAGCCAACTTGATCTGTCGGTCTTTTGCAATTGTTCAAATTTTTCTTTTATATCGCTCATCGCCTTGTCTAGCTATTAGTACTTAATAACTGATCGTTTTTAATGAAATCGTAACCTCTTTCTTCCAGTTCGAATGCCAGTTCTTTGTTACCTGATTTTACGATACGCCCGTTGTATAAAACGTGTACAAAATCAGGAACTATATAATCCAGCAAGCGCTGGTAGTGGGTAATAACTAATATGCCGTTATTTTCATTACGCAGTTTGTTTACGCCATTGGCTACAATACGTATCGCATCGATATCCAAACCAGAATCGGTTTCATCCAAAATAGCCAGCTTTGGTTCCAGCATAGCCATCTGGAATATTTCATTACGTTTCTTTTCACCACCCGAAAAACCTTCGTTCAGTGAACGGCTCAGCATTATCTGGTCTATCTCCATCATTGCCATTTTCTCCTTCATCATCTTCAGGAAAGAAACGGCATCCAATGGTTCTTCACCGCGATATTTTCGTACTTCGTTAACCGCAGTTTTTATAAAGTTAGTAGTACTCAATCCCGGTATTTCTACAGGGTATTGAAAGCTCAGGAATACACCCTCGCCTGCTCTTTCTTCAGGTGAAAGATCTAATAGATCTTTGCCATCAAATTCAACAGAACCATCTAATATGCTATAATCAGCACGACCAGCTAATACAGATGCCAATGTACTTTTACCTGAACCATTAGGGCCCATGATCGCATGTACTTCACCAGGCTTTACATCAAGATTGATACCTTTTAATATTTCACGGCCTTCGATACCGGCCCTTAAGTCTTTTATATGCAGCATATACTTTTCTTTCTATGTTTTTAACCTACGCTACCTTCTAAACTGATAGCTAATAATTTTTGTGCTTCTATGGCAAACTCCATAGGTAGCTGGTTCATTACTTCTTTAGCAAAACCATTGATGATGAGCGCTACCGCTTTTTCAGTATCGATACCTCTTTGGTTGCAATAAAATATCTGATCTTCACCTACTTTAGATGTTGTTGCCTCGTGTTCTACTATTGAAGAGTTGTTTTTAACCTCTATGTAAGGGAAGGTATGTGCACCGCACTTATCGCCAAGTAGCAATGAATCGCACTGTGAATAGTTACGCGAGTTTGTAGCCTTTTTGCTTACATGCACCAAACCACGGTAGCTATTATTACTAAAGCCCGCAGAAATACCTTTTGATACAATGCGGCTACGGGTATTTTTACCTAAGTGCTGCATTTTAGTACCAGTATCAGCCTGCTGATAGTTATTGGTAACTGCTACTGAATAAAACTCACCGATAGAATTATCTCCTTTCAGTATAACACTTGGATACTTCCAGGTAATTGCCGAGCCTGTTTCTACCTGCGTCCATGATATCTTGGCATTAGTATAGCAGATACCACGTTTGGTAACCAGGTTGTAGATACCACCTTTACCTTCTTTATTACCGGGATACCAGTTTTGTACCGTTGAATACTTCACTTCTGAATTGTCGTGTGCTACTATTTCTACCACTGCCGCGTGCAGTTGGTTTTCATCGCGCATAGGTGCTGTACAACCTTCAAGATAGCTTACATAGCTGCCTTCATCGGCAACTATCAATGTACGTTCAAACTGCCCTGTGTTTTCTGCATTGATGCGGAAGTATGTAGATAATTCCATAGGGCAACGCACCCCTTTAGGAATATAGCAAAATGAACCATCGCTGAATACTGCAGAATTCAAGGCTGAATAATAGTTATCGGTAACCGGTACAACCGAACCCAGGTATTTTTTAATCAGTTCCGGGTGTTCTTGTATGGCTTCGCTCATAGAGCAAAAGATGATGCCCTGTTCTGATAACTGTGCCTTAAATGTGGTGCCTATCGATACACTATCAATAACCGCATCTACAGCCACACCCGAAAGCCTTTTTTGTTCATCGAGCGATATGCCCAATTTTTCAAAAGTTTCTCTCAGTTCAGGATCAATATCATCCAGACTTTCAACAGTTTTTTTCTGTTTAGGTGCTGAATAGTATATGATATCCTGATAGTTAATTGAAGGATATTGTAGGTTTGCCCAGGTAGGCTCCACCATCTTCAACCATTGTTTATAGGCTTTCAGGCGCCATTCAAGCATCCATTCCGGCTCGTTCTTTTTTGCTGATATAAAGCGTATTGTATCTTCATTTAAGCCCTTTGGCGCCTCATCCGATTCAATTTGCGTATAAAACCCGTATTTATACTCGCTTAGTACAGTCTGCTCAATATGACTGGTCTTCTCATCCATTGTAAAATCGTAGATCTGAATTCAGGTGCAAAGGTAATGTTATCTATACAATTTTGTATAAATAATGTCGAAGAGTGTAGCGTCATTATTTGATACGCAAATTTCAGACTTTAAGAAACTTTTAAGAAATCATTTTTTGCTATTACGAAACAATTCGTAGATTTGTGTACGAAACAATTCGTATAATAATATGCAAGTGAAACCTACAGATAGCGAACTGGAAATACTGAACATTTTATGGCAGAATGGAGATAGTACCGTACGCGAAATACACGAAGAACTGGATAAAACAAAGGAGGTTGGCTATACAACCACTTTGAAGCTAATGCAGATAATGCATGATAAAAAATTGCTTACTCGTGATACGAGTAGCAGAACACATATCTACAAAGCTGCAATAAATAAAGAGGATACACAAGGACAGATAGTAAAGCGTATGGTAGAGAACGTATTCAACGGATCGACCATGCAACTGGTAATGCAAGCGCTGGGTAATCATAAAGCCAGTAACAGTGAGCTGGAACAGATAAGGGAATACCTTGATAAAATTGAACAAGACAATAAAAACAAAAAATAAACTCGCATACTATGAGCAGTACCTATATTATGATGCATAGCCTTGGTTGGGCCATATTACACTCTTTATGGCAAGGTGCGTTGGTATTTGTTGCGTTGAGGCTCATTCTTTTTTTGTTCCCTAATATTCAATCGAAACACAAATATGCTTTTGCGTATGTCTGCCTGTTGCTAGTGTTTGGAAGCTTTGCCGTTAATTTCTACCAGGAATTATCTCAATTGCAAACAGCTATAGTTAAAGTAACTGAAGGCTCTGGAAACTTCACAAGCTCTAAAACTTTCCTTACTTCTACCCTGCCGCAACATCCTGATAGATTAAATAGCCTTATAATCGGTATTGAAAGGATTTTACCCATACTTGTTATATTATATGGCTTAGGAATATTAATGCTTAGTCTTCGCCTTACAATCAACATCATCAATTTAAAACGCCTGCGCAATCAGGGTATCAGCTCACCATCGCAGACTATTATTGAAATGCTGAATGGCTTGATTGCTGCACAAGACATAACTAAAAAAGCAGCTATTTATATAAGTAGTAAAATAGATGTACCTGCCACAATTGGCTTTCTAAAACCCATAATACTACTTCCGGTTGCCTGTGTTAACAATCTATCAACTGAAGAACTGGAAGCTATATTGATACATGAATTAGCCCACATCAGGAGAAATGATTACTTGCTAAATATCATTCAAACAATAGTGGAAACAGTCCTTTTCTTTAACCCGTTTGTATGGCTGATATCTGCCCAAATAAGAAAAGAGCGAGAATACTGCTGTGACGATGAGGTACTTACTTACACACACTATCATATACCATACGCAAAGGCATTAGCTAATCTTGAAACATATCGCACTCAGTCGCTGGCAATGTGTGCAAACGGCAACGGCGATCATTTACTCAACAGAATAAAACGAATAATTGAAATGAAAAAACAACCAGTTAATTATGGCTACCTGGGCTTGAGCTTGTTGCTGATAGCAGGCATTACTATCTCAGCAATATGCTTCACCCCATCGTTTGCACAAAGCAAAAAGAAAGAAGAAAAAACTGAAAAGACGATCACCAAGCACAAAGTCGTGATCATTGACAGTAATGGTAAACGTACTGTATATAATGATGGAGCCGATATGCCGGATGATGCCCAGCTTGACATGGAAATGAATATCAATAAAGGTTTAGCACAGGCAATGAGTTCTATTCAAGCTATGAATATAGATGTTGACAGCGATGAGATAAGTGCAAATATTGAAAAGGCGATGAAAGATATTGACTGGGATAAGATTGGTAGTGGCGTAGATGCTGCAATAAGTAGTATTGATTGGGACAATATGAGTAAAGAAGTGAATTCAGCAATAACTGCTGTTGATTGGAACGCTATAAACGCAGAAGTAGACGCAGCTATGCAAAAATCGCTTGACGAAACGAAAGACCCTGTAGAAAAAGAAAAGATACGTGTAGAAATGAAAAAAGCGAAAGCTGAAGTAGCTAAAGCTATGGCAGAAGTAAAAAGAGAACTGAGCGATGAAAAAAGGAAAGAGATACATATTCAAATGAAGCAAGCGAAAGAGGATATGGATGCTGCACGTGCAGATATGGCTGCAGCATCAGCTGATATAAAAGCAAATCGTGACAACATGAATATGGATAAGCTGGTAAGGGAAATGGAAGCGGATGGTTTAATAGATAAAGAAGAAGGATACAGTATTCAGAAAGAAGATGACCAACTATATATAAATGGCCAGTTACAGGAGGATGCTATTCTTAGAAAATACAGGTCTTATCTGAATGCGGATAAGATCACCATTAAAGGCAAGAACGATAAGTTGAATATAAAAGTCCGCAATTAGTAGATGTACAGACCAAATGAATAAGAAGCTGCTCGTCTGAGCGGCTTTCTTATTATAAAACAAGCTGATCGAATAATTTCTTAAGAGTTACCGCAGGGTCATCACTTAATCCGGGATGCACCTGCGATGTCTGTACTATTGTACTTCTTTTTGCAGTCAGCCAACGAAAACGAGAAGCTATATCTATAGCAGCAATTGGGCCGGCATCTTTTTCTCCTTTACAAATAGCGGCGAAGGCATCCAGATGATGCTTTAACTCTTCAAGATTAATTTTTGAACAAAAAGCCCGCACACGATTTTCATTTATATTAAATTTTGTCTGTAAAAATTTCTTATCCTTACAATATAGTATAACGCCAGCATTCAGGAATTCTTCCCGTTCTACCTTAGGTACAATACGTATCACTGCATACTCAAATAAGTATTTACCTTGCATTTTGTGCTTCTTTTACAAAGTTTTGAGATGATACAATTCGCTGTATCAAGAATTCTGAATAAACATTTCTTACAGCTTCCCGATCTTTTTCTGGCATGTTTTCTTCAGAAATCCAACTATCTGGTATAAGTGTTATTATTTGACGGATGCGCTCCGGTGTAAGTAAAAGTTTAAATGCTGCATCCACTTTCTCCAAATCAGCAGCAAAAGGCAATAACACATGATCTTTTATTTGTACAAATGGCTTCAAAGCCTGATCGCGCCAATTATCCCACGAATGATGAAAATACAACGATGCGCCATGATCAATTAACCAAAGCTCATTGCGCCATATTAACATGTTAGTATTACGTGCAGTACGATCTACATTCATGAGCAAAGCATCCAACCATACTATCTGCGAACACAGATGTGGCGAAAGCTTTGTCACGGCAGGATCGAAAGTAATAGCTCCTGATAAATAATGTACGCCAAGATTAAGGCCAACACTTGCTTTTAAAAGATCTTGTATTTCTTCATCAGGTTCTGTACGTCCAAAAGCACTGTCAAGATCCGCAAATACTAATTCAGGCACTTTTAATCCCAGTAACCTTGCTATTTCAGCACCAATAAGATCTGCAATCAATGCCTTAGCACCCTGCCCTGCCCCTCTGAATTTCAAGACATACAGAAAACCGTCATCAGCTTCGGCAATAGCTGGAAGTGAGCCACCTTCCCTCAAGGGCGTTACATAACGCGTCACATTAACCGTTCTCAATTCTGCTTTGTTTGTCATGTATTAATACTCCTAGGCCTAAAAATATTGAAACAAAGCTATCAAATTTGTTTTATGGCCATTGCTTTAGCCTAAGATAATATGAACGAACTTTAGTAGGCGTTACATAAATGAGTGTAGTGAAAAATATCGCGCCAAACACATCGTAACTATAATGAATACGCATACTTAGCAGCATAAAACCCATCAAAATAGTTGCTAACAAGAATAGCGATTTTAGATACTTTTTCTCAGCACATAAAAAATATATCCAGATACTTGCAGCATGCCCGCTAAAGAAAAGATCTTTAGTCATAGGTGAATGCTTTGGATAAACTGTGTTTTCAAGAAATATATCGCGTAATACAATCATTCCTACAGGAGGTTCAAGAGCAAGTAATAGTATACATATTTGCCTTACAATAGCTACGAACAAATGCATTTCTAAAACACGTAAAACTACTTTAGGTCTATTTAAGTGTGTTACTAAAACAGTAAATAAAGATGCATACAATAACATAAATATATATACAGAAAAGTCCTGGCTAGGAAAAAAGTCCAGCAATTTATCTGTTAGCCTGATACCTTTTCGCATTTCAACGTAGTTACCAAGCTGTTGTGTAATGGCAGAATAAGCAAAAAATAATCCTGGCATCAGGATCAGCTTTATACGAAACGTTTTGTTTTTCAGTTCAGTTTTCCATGCCTCTATAATAGAGGCAATGTAGCTTTGAAAAACCAAAGTCCTTGACATCGATAAATTTGTGTGTGATCGTGAATATGAAAACGACGCAAATTATAATAATTTCTTAACACAGACACTTAGTTTTTATTTATAAGGCATTTAACATGCCTGTTTTTTCTTATTCCTCCTGCCCCACCATATATAAAAACCAGTTACAGGCAAACTTGCAGCTATTAAACTGGCAAAAAAAGCCATTATTTTACCCACAATTCCTAAAACTGCACCTACATGTATGTCATAGTTCATACGTGATATTTTATCAGCTATAGTTGCATTGTTTAATCGACCATAAGCATGAGAAACGGGTATTTCTTGCATGGTGTACTGATTGAAATAGCGATAGTCAATTTTCCAATATGTGGAAGCATCTGAATTTGCAGCGATTTCAATTGATGACGTATCTGTTTTCGGATAGTGAACTTCTATTGTTTCTGCCTTAGAATAATGCTTTTGCATATTAGTCCAAATCATATCAATTGTTGAAAAGGTGTCGTTATGCATTACGTTTTTTTGAGATGCAGGTTCATAAAAAGCCACCTGCTGCTTACCTCCTGACGCAACCCAATAAACCGAATTAGCTACCCACTGAAACCCCCATACCAGACCTGTAATGGCAATGAATATAGCCACCCAACTCATATAAAAGCCTAATATGCTATGAATATCGTAGTTCACACGCCTCCATTTTGCATTCCACTTAATTGAAAAACGTTGTTTACGTGCGGCTTTATTCTTTGGCCACCAGAGTATGATGCCTGTCACCATCATGACAAAGAAAATCAGCGTGGCAGAGGCAACGATAGGCTTACCAATTGCGGGAGGTAGCCATAAGTAAAAATGTCCATCAACTACAATCCGAAAGAAATCCTTGTCCATATTTTTTACTTTCAAGACTTCACCAGAATATGGATTAATATAAATTAAATAATAGTATTCAGGATCATCATGATAAAACGTTGCAACAGCAGCTTTATCTCTTTTACCATAAGTGACACTGTGTAGAACTTTTCCCGGCAAAGCATTAGTGGCGATGTTATATATACGCGATGGAGGAAGAAAGGATGTATCTTTAGGCTTTACATACTGGTTTGGAACAGTAATCATTTCAATCTCTCTCTGAAAAGCCAGTATGCAGCCTGTAATACCTAAAAATAAAACCAATAGCCCGGAAGTAAATCCGAGCCAGAGGTGAATCTTGCTTATCCCTTTCTTTATCTTCATTAAAAGTTATACCCTACAGATAACCTGAAATTTCGTGGAGCTTCAGCTTGCCAGTTATATGAGTTTAAATAGCTATAATAAGAACCGCTATATAAATATGCATCCAACAGGTTGAACACATTGGCCGTGATCTTAAATTTCTCGTTCTGCCAGCTTAAACCACCATCCACTTTAAAATAATCTTCTATTTTCTTAAAAGGGTCTGGGCCCAACTCCCAATATGTCGCCCTGTCGCCAAGAAATGTAGCACCGCCCTGTATACCAAACCCTTTCAATGCACCACCTTGTATCCTGTACACCAACCATGCATTAGCAGTATGCTTAGCAAAACCCGGTACTACATCGCCAACTTTCATAGTAGTAACACCTTCCGTTACCTTCAATACTTTAGAGTCTGTATAGGCATAGTTAGCTATAACACTAAGTCCTTTGACGATAGTACCTTTCAGATCAAATTCAACACCTTGAGAAACCTTTTGTCCTAATTCAACACTAAGTCCTGATGTTGGAGCCTGAGTAGGATCGGCAGTAAGTTCATTATTTTTCAGAATACGATAAACAGTAAGGCCTGTATTCCAGCTACCACCAAACCATTGCTTTTTAATACCTACTTCCATGTTGTTACCTGTAATAGGCTGCACTTTAGCGCCGCTGGTTAATATACCGGTTTGGGGAACAAATGCCTGGTCATACAATGCATACACTGAAGTTTCATTATCTATTGATACGCTTAAACCTACACGTGGTGTGAAATGTTTTGCTTTATCATCCGGACCCGCATAGGCTTGTTTAAGATCTGTATATCTGCCTGCAAGTGTAAGTCTTGCTTTGTTATCGAAGAAACCTAATTCATCTTGCACGTAAATACTTGAATAAGACTGGGTTTGATAACCGTAGCCAGCATAAGCTCTTTCAGCTAAAGGTGTTTCACGATCAAACTCAGGATATCCATTATTAGGAACTCCCAAATCAGGATTTTTCGGATCGAAAGGCAGAGAATCAACATCGAGATTATGCGATTGGTTCCAGTCGGCTAAATATTTCTTGTTTGCCATATCTATGCCTGCCAATATTCTATGACGAATAGAACCTGTTTCTACTTCGCCATTCACGAATATCTGTGCCATCATCATATCACTTCTTGAGTCCCATATACCGATATTACGTATTATCGAACCATTAGGAGCTACTGAATCTGGCCATGAAGATGAACCAACCTGGTTGTATATGAAACGTGCAACCTGACCAGTTATTTTCCACTTGTCGTTAAAATTGTGCGTGAGATTTGCATATATGCTATGATCGTTGATCTTAGTACCCGGTATACCTGAAGGCATCATTGTAAAATCACGGGGCAATGTTGCATAACCATCAGGAGAAAAGACATAGAAAGAACCTACGTTGCTCATGTTTGCACGCTGATAGTCATATTCCAGCGTTAATTTTGTTTTTTCATCCAACTGATAAGAGATTACAGGCGCTATTGTATAACGGTCATTATATTCATTAGCACGGAATGAGCCTTTATTTTGCGCTGCTACATTTATACGGTATAACAACCTGCCGTTTTTACTTAATTTACCATCAAGGTCAAGTGAACCACGATATAGGTTGAAGCTGCCAACAGTGAAGTTTACTTCGCCTTTGTTTACCCGAGTAGGCTTTTTAGTAACCACGTTGTACATACCACTGGGGTCGCCGCTTGATAGCATAAAACCTGCCGGGCCTTTAATAAATTCAATACTCTCAACAAAGCTCATATCCTCAGTTAGTGGTCCCCAATAAGAGTTCACCACATTGAAACCATTACGAAAAGCTTGTATTTGTGAACCACGTGCAGTAATATTAGTATACATGTCACCCCAATGTTCTGCCCTGATAAGGCCACTCACATTACGTATCAAACCATCGCTCATGCTTATAACCTGCTGATCTTTCAGCATAGTACCTGTTACCTCTTGTATATTTTGAGGTAATTCCTGTATAGGCGTGGTGAGGCGCAATCCTTCTGAGACATTTTTATTGTTGTACCTATTCATATCACCTGTAACTATAACTTCGGATAGACGCCTGGAGCTTTCGGTCAATGATATATTAACGGCAACTGTTTTATTAGCAACTACATCAATAGATTTTTCTTCAGTTTCAAGTCCAATAACAGGGATAGTGACAATGTAAGCACCTGGTTCAACATTTTTTATCAGGAATGAACCTTTTTTATCTGTTATAGCCCCTTTAGATGTGCCCTTCAGGCCAACATTGACGAATTCTGCGGGTTGACCGTCAGATGTTGTAACAATACCCATAATGGTACCTGTTTGTGCAAATAAAGCAATGTGTATAAGTAATAATGCAGTAGTAATAATAAATTTCATTTTTATGTGTCTTTAGTTTCTGGCGCCGCGAAAATACCATCAACACATAGGTGCGCATAACAAAGGCAGGAATTTGATTTTCAAAAAAGGGAATTTTAAAGATTTGCATGTAAATGCTTAGGCTATTCCGCTTCGATGTTAAATTCTTCCGTATGAATGACAAATATTTCAATAAAACAAAATACAATAATCTCTTTGCAGAAAATAAATGATATGCGTTTATTCATTACGCTGTTATTGATCAGCATATTTCCCTTCTGCGTAGAAGCACAAATAACTATAAGCAATGTTTCCGAATTATTAGAATTTGCGGATGCAAAAGCACCTGCTGCCCAGCTGGCAAAATTACAGCCATTGTCTGCACGTCAAGATGTTTATATACAAGCCTCCTCTCTATATCCTAAAATCAATGCATTTGCAACAGGAGATTATTATCCTATAATACCAACGCAAGTAATACCGGCAGAGGTATTAGGGGGAGCACCTGGTACATATTTAAAAGCTCAGTTTGGGCTACCATACATTTTAACAGCCGGTGCTGAAATAAGTATGCCAATAATAAATATGGAAAAATGGACACAGGTTGCAAAAGCCAGAACACAGTATAATCAATCGCAATGGAGCAGTAAGGTAGCTTTAGAAAACCTGCACTTACAGTTACTGCAAGCCTATTACCAATTGTTGGTAACCCGTGAAGTTAAAAAGCTTAATGAGGAAAATGAGGAAACAACAGATGAGCTACAACGAATTATGACCGCACGCAACGAATCAGGGATATTAAATCCATCTGACTATAACAGAAGTAAAAATCTACAGTTAGACGTACAATCTTCAAGCATTGGCTATGCACAACAACTGGAGCAAAGCAGAAATAATATTTATGCGTTGCTTAACATAAAACAAGACAGCCTGAATTTTACAGAAGAAATATCTTTTTTCCCCTGGCCGGCATTTAACAATATAAATGATGCTTCTACAAGGCCGGCCTGGCAAGAAGCGAATTATAAACTAGAAGTCGCGAGCCTATCATTAAGTGAAAGTAAAAGAGGTGGATTACCAAGATTATCTTTAGCAAGCAGATACACTTATAATCTACAGAGCGAATTTAACAAAACTAGCGATAACGTAGAATTTAGCGCTGCCAATATTGGACTAAGGTTAGATGTGCCATTATTCCAGGGGAGCTATTACAGATCCATGCAATATAAAAACAATATATTGGTGAAATCTGCGCAATTGGAACAGCAAAGAACAAGGGCTGCATTAAACCAACAGCAAAAAGATTGGCAGGCACAGTATCAATCAGCATACAATAAGCATGCAGTATTGGAAGATAAAGTAAAAGGAGCATCAGATAACCTACGCATTGCCAGGCTAAACATTAAAGAGGGAGTAATGGAGTTTGATGAGTTCAATAATATTTTCATGGAATACAACCGCGCCAGAATGGATTATTTGCAAAACCTGGCCGACGGCATATTATACTATCTACTAAGCACACAAAATTTCTAAGCAATGAAGCGACAGCTATCATGGTTAATATTTGTTATTGCAGCTACAGGCTGTAGTAAAAAACAGGAGGAAATAAAGCCTGAAATGAAAATGCTAACAGCCGCAGTATATGCATCGGGCACATTAGTACCAGAAGAAGAATATAAGGTCCTATCCACGGTAGATGGATACATGGTAAATAGCCTGGTAAAAGAAGGCGACACTGTAACAAAAGGGCAACTTCTTTTTGAGGTAAGCAGTGTTGTACGCAATGCACAAGAAGAAGGTGCACGTGCAGTGGTACAACGAACGCTACCTACTGTTAGCAATGATGCACCTGCATTTATGGAGTTGCAAGGACGAATTGAGGTTGCTCGAATCCGCATGCAACAAGACAGTTTGCAATATGTGCGTTATCAAAACTTATACAAACAAAACGCCATATCGAAAAGTAGCTATGAAAAGTATTATTTGCAATATCAAAGTTCTTTAAAAGACTACCAAAATTTACGCAGGCAGTTAGAACAACAACATATATCAGCAAACATTCAAATGCAACAAGCACGTAACCAGCTCACGATTGCTGCCGCACAACAAGATGTAGGTAAGCTGAAGAGTTTTGTAAATGGCGTTGTATATGATATATATAAGAAAACCGGGGATCTCATAACGCCCAATCAACCCATTGCACTAATAGGTGCAGGCAATATGTATGCCAGGCTACTTGTAGATGAGGATGACCTGGATAAAGTGTTTACAAACCAGAAAGTTTTGATCACAATTGATGCTTTCCCAGATAAAGTATTTAAAGCACATATAACTAAAATATACCCATTGCTTAGTAAAGTAGAACAATCGTTCAGGGTGGATGCAACACTTGACGACGTAATACCCATAGGCATGTATGGGTTGAATCTTGAAGCCAATATTGTTATTGCTGAAAATAAAAAAGTAATGGCTATACCTAAAGCTGCATTGCAAAAAGGCGATACAGTAATAATAAAAGAAGGAAAAGAAGAAAAAAAGATAAAAATACAAAAAGGCATAGAAGATGATAACTGGGTAGAAGTGCGTGGTGGCCTTTCACAATCATCGGTAATAATAGTGAAAAAATGAACTGGAAATTAGCATTTAATATTGCAACTACGCACCTGCTAACAAAAAAGAAGCAAAGCATAATTGCTATGTTAGGGGTTACATTTGGTATTTCCATGTTTATTATCATGATCAGCTTTATGACCGGCGTAAACCAATTTACTGAAGACATGGCGATGGATAATACCCCACACGTGCGTATTTACAAACCATTAGAAATAGAAGACAAAAAGATAATAGCACTTGATAAACCACAACAAGAAAATGAATGGTTCGTTGTAGAACACCAACGACCCAAAAATGAATTAAGTAAAATAAAAAACGGGCTAACATTAGCCCAACAATTAGAGACAATGCCTGAAGTAATGGGTGTTGCCCCTCAACTATCTTCACAAGTATTTTATAATAATGGCCCGGTGCAAATACCCGGTAATATCTATGGCATCGATGTAAAAAAGCAAGATGCACTTTTTCAGTTGAATAAAAAGATGGATATAGGCCAACTGGACGACCTCTTAAAGGGATCGGATGTTATAGTGATGGGGAAAGGACTTGCAAAAAAAATGAATGTGCGCGTTGGCGACCGCGTTAGTGTAACAAGCCCTGATGGCGGCAACCTAAACCTTAAAGTTGTAGGTATTTTTTCATTTGGTGTGGCAGCTATGGATGAATCGCGTAGCTATGCAACACTTTCAACAGTGCAAAAAATATTGCAAAAAGACCCTTCTTATATAACCGATTTGAATATTAAATTACATGACATAAACGATGCAAAAGCATTCAAACAAAAATTAGAAAACCAACTAGACGGAGTTCATATTGAAGATTGGGAAACAGCAAACCAGAGCTTATTGGCAGGTGAGAGCATACGTAATATTATGACATTCGTTGTGTGCATGACATTATTGGTTGTTGCAGGTTTTGGCATCTATAACATTATGAATATGAACATAATAAATAAAATGAAAGATATTGCTATACTGAAAGCCACTGGTTTTCAGGGGAAAGATGTAACAGCTATTTTCATGTTGCAATCTATAATGATTGGAGTTGCCGGCGGTTTCTGTGGCTTGTTTATAGGTTTCTTCTTTAGTTATTTACTATCAATAACACCATTCCCTGCCGGCGAGTTTTTTCGTATTGCTACATTCCCGGTCAATTTTAATCCAATGCATTATTTTATTGGCTTATTTTTTGGGTTCCTTACCACTCTATTCGCAGGTTATTTTCCCTCAAAACGCGCAGCGAATGTTGACCCGGTTCAGATAATCAGGGGTTAATGCTAATCACAGATACGATATGACCATACTTAAAGCCACCAAAATCATCAAATACTTTTCAGAACCTGAAAAGTTTCAGGTTCTGAAAGGGGTTAGTTTCGATGTAAATAAAGGTGAGTTTCTATCAATTATTGGCAAGTCTGGGTGTGGCAAAAGCACTTTGCTATACATACTTTCTACTATGGATACCGACTACGAAGGAACCATGGAAATAAACGACACCAAAGTAACGGGAATGAATCAAAATCAACTGGCTGCATTCAGAAATGAGCATTTAGGGTTTGTATTCCAGTTTCATTACTTGTTACCGGAGTTTACAGCCTTACAAAATGTAATGATTCCTGCGCTTAAACTGGGTAAATTTTCTAAGCAGGAAATTGAACATCGTGCTATGGAAAAACTGAAACTGGTCGACATGGGGGATTACGCACTTAAGCACGCGTCGCGCTTGTCTGGTGGCCAGCAACAGCGTGTGGCAATAGCCCGGGCGCTTGTCAACGATCCTACAATAATTATGGGTGACGAACCTACAGGTAACCTTGACAAAACCAATTCCATGCGTGTATTTGAAATATTTAAAGGACTTGCAACCGAAAACAAACAAACAATAATTACTGTGACACACGACCCAGATTTTGCAAATGGAAGCGACCGAATAATAGAAATGGAAGATGGGTATATTATTGGCACTCATCTTCCAGAAAAAAAACATGCCTAATGATATGTATTTTGCGCCAGAAAGAAATATGCACACAGTATTGCCAACAACACAACAAAAGAAATTACAGTTTGTACAAAACAGGTTAACACCTTATTTGCTAATCACACTGTTTACATTTGCCATTTCGGTAGTACGGGTATTTATGATACCTGAATGGTCAATCAGCAGGCAAATATTTGCTTTCTTCATGCAAACGCTGTCGATGATTGGTATATGGCACCTGGTAAAGTGGTTGGGACATACATTAGATCGTTTTCTTCCATTTGAGAACGGGCCGCTGCGCAGAGTTCTCTTTCAACTACTGTTAACGTTGGTTATCTTAACGCCTGTAGTACTGTTTTCTGTACACTATTCAAAGCCATATTTACCAACTTTTATCAATCAAAAATTTGTTATTGTAGCGGTTGTAATGTTTGTTGTAATGGTTGCATTATTCAATTTCAGCTTTTACGCATCTTACTTTTTCAATAATTGGCAAGAAAGCCTTTTAGAAAAAACACAACTTGAAATACAAGCTGCAGAATTAGAAAAAGAAAAATCTTACTTGCAATACCACCAACTTAGTAATCAGGTAAATCCGCATTATTTATTCAATACACTTACTTCGCTCGATGGGCTGATACATACCAACCCTGATCTTGCTTCCGAGTTTGTAAAACACATGGCTAAAGTGTACCGCTATGTTTTACAGCACAAAGAAAACGAGGTTGTTAATCTTGAAGAAGAGTTAGAGTTCATGCAGCACTATATTCAGCTATTACATATACGCTATGCAACAGGCCTGCAAATTCATCATAATATTTCTACAGCTGCAAAAGATAAATGCGTAGTTATGGTGACATTGCAGATGTTGGTTGACAATGCTATTAAGCACAATATTATTCATGAACAAAAGCCACTTAAAATCATAATATGGGATGAAGGCGATTACTTAATGGTATATAATAACAAGCAATTACGCAGGCAAGTTGAGACATCAAATAAAGTAGGAATAAAACAATTAAAGCAACTATACTCATATCTTACAAATGCCCCTATAATTATAGAAGACAACGACACACATTATACTATTAAAATACCATTACTTTAATTTAGGATGTATGAAGATTTTAATATTAGAAGATGAGCATCTTGTTTCCCAAAGCCTTATAAAAATCATAAGACAACTTGAACCTAACGCTAGTATTGACGGCCCCTTGGTAAGCGTTAAGGATGCTAAAGAGTATTTGATTAACAATAAACCTGAACTTATTATATCTGACATACAACTTGCCGATGGCATAAGTATAGATGTGTTCAATACAAAAGAATTGGAATGCCCAATTATATTCACAACAGCTTTTAATGAATATGCGATACGAGCATTTAAAGTGAATAGTATAGACTACTTATTAAAGCCAGTAGACAAAAACGATTTGCAACAAGCTTTAAGCAAATTTCATCTTCTGCAATCCAAATATGGCAATGAATCTTATTTGCGGCAAATAAATGAGCTATTCCAGAATTTTAATAATAATAAGAACTATAAAGAACGCTTTACTGCACACATAGGGCGTAGTACTATTTTAATGCACACCGATGATATTGCATATTTTTCGAAGGAAGAAGTGATATATTTAATACATAAAGAGGGACGTAAACTAATAACTGATTACCGCTCACTTGATGAAATAGAAGAATTGCTTGATCCTAAACAATTTTTCAGGGCTAACAGGCAAACGATTATATCACTTCCATATATTGAATCGATGCGAAGTGACGAAACAGGTAAAATATTGATTAAACTTAAACTGTATTCTTCCCCGGAATTTGTTATCAGTAAAGAAAAAGCAGCACAATTCCGTAAATGGGTTGAATGTTGATGGTTATCGGCTGTCCTATTCGATAATAAATGTATTAGATGAAGTAGTACATTCATGCCAGTCTTGTGCTATTGGTTCCATTAGTAGTAGTACTACACTCCTTTCGCCCAGCATAATTGGCACATAGCACAAAAAAATGCTTGGAGTTCATTATTTCTTAGAATGAATATCAGTAACCTATAACTATCCAAGACTAGTAAATTTTTTTCGCCAATTTACCAATTGACAATCCTTGCACTATTATTGAAAAAATGACCACAATATAGGTGATTGAAACCATTTCATCCCTATACATCTCAATAGGTAGTGACA
>CAMLFX010000069.1 GCA_946479435.1 uncultured Sphingobacteriales bacterium
CATTTTATTATCAGAAAACAAAAGCAGTTACTTCATCTACAAGCGAAATGCGAACATCATCAGTTTTTATGATTTTCATTTTTCATCGCAACAGGATTTGTTGTCTGCATTAAAGTATTTGTATAAAACAGAACCAGGTACTACAACTATAAAGCTGTTTGCTAATAACAAACAGGAAGAAAGCTTACTCAAAAAAGCAGGCTTCTTTTCTTTCAAAACAAAAGGTATGGTTACAGCTTATTCTGAAAAAGGGTTGTTCGATTCTATCAACAAAATACATGTTGACATCATTGATGGAGATGGTGATATTTAAGTTACTTAGCCAGTATTCTTATTTCAACTCTTCTGTTCTTGTTTTCCTGCTCTTCATTTTCTTCAGGCATAAATAATGGCTTCGATATGCCAAAGCCTCTGTAAGTCATTCTATCAGCATTGATACCTTTTTGAACTAAGTATTCGTAAATAGCTATTGCCCTGTTGCGGGATAGATTAAAATCTTCACTATCATAATCATAGCCATCACTATTACCTGGTGGCAGGCAGCAGATATGTCCTTCAATACCTATCTTCAGCCTTTCGTTATCTTTCATGGTATTATACAGCTTCTGCAATTCTGCATTTGAAATGTTCCTTATCTTATGGCTACCCGGCAAGAAGTAAATATTATCAAGGCGTATAGTTGCATTCTTCTTTAATTTGCTAACATCAATTTGCTCAGGTGGTTTCACTGCAATAGGTATAGGTTTGGGCGTTGCAAATGCCACCTTAGGCAGGTCAGGAATACCTCCAAGAATTATATCTACACGTCTGTCGGTTATATATCCAGCTGTTCCGTTCAATACTTCACGGGCTACTTCACCTTTACCAATTACTATCTGTATATCCTTAGCATCAATACCCATTTTTTCAAGATATTCCTGCACCGTTTTTGCCCTGCTCTCTGATAAATGAATGTTTGATTGTTCACTACCCAAATAATCAGCATAACCAACTATTGCCAGTTTCTTTCCTCGCTGCAAGCGGTCAAAGTATACCGCTGAATCAATTGCTTGCATTGAAGCTGTACTTAATTTAGATACACCAATATCGTAGTATAGTTTAATAGTGTCTTTCTGAGCCTTCGCGTTATGAAAGAACGGTAACATCAGGAGTATGTAAACCAGCCGTTGCATAATATCTGTATTCTATGGTAAGTTACACAAAGCCATTCTAAACAAATGGGGTACCAAATGGTAGAATAGGGTGATTTCTACGCCATTAAGGCATAAATCTCTAGCATTAGGCTGCTAATAATACACCCGTTTACCTCTTAATAACGACACTATGTCTTAATGCATTAAAAAATTATGACATAATAGCTGTTTAAATATTTTGGAACATTTTTTATGCATTGTATAGCATAGAAACAAACACTATGAATTTGAACAACTTCACAATAAAAGCACAGGAAATACTGCAACAAGCACAGCAAGCCGCTTTCAATAATCAAAACCCTAATATTGAAACAGCGCACATGCTGAAGGCTTTATTAGATGATAATGATGGCCCTATCAGCTATTTGCTCAAAAAGAATAACGTAAACACTTCTTTTGTTGAAAATAAGCTGCAGGAACAAATAGCCCGTTTGCCTAAAATGCAAAATGGCGAACCTGCCCAGGCACTTAGTCGCGAATTGAATAACGTAGTCCTGAAAGCGGGCAGTATTCTTAAAGAGTTTAAGGATGAGTTCATTACACAAGAGCATTTGTTAATTGGCTTATTGCAGGTAAACGATGAAACATCGAAACTGCTGAAAGATGCAGGCCTTACAGAAAAGGGATTGATAGCAGCAATAAAAGAATTGCGGAAAGGCAATACTGTAAATTCGCAAACATCCGAGCAGCAATACAATTCTTTGCAACGCTATGCTAAAAACTTGAACGAGGCTGCAACAAATGGCAAGCTCGATCCCGTAATAGGCCGTGACGAGGAGATACGCCGTACGCTGCATATACTTTCACGCCGTTCTAAAAACAACCCGATATTGGTTGGGGAACCGGGTGTAGGTAAAACAGCTATTGTTGAAGGTTTGGCTCATCGTATAATAAATGGCGATGTGCCTGATAACTTAAAATCAAAGATCATCTTTGCGCTCGATATGGGTGCTTTGATGGCCGGTGCTAAATATCGTGGTGAATTTGAAGAGCGCCTGAAAGCTGTTGTAAAGGAAGTGCAGGAAAGTAATGGTGAGATCATCATGTTCATTGATGAGATACACACTTTGATAGGTGCTGGTGCAATGGAAGGTGCAATGGACGCCGCTAATATTTTGAAGCCTGCGTTGGCCCGTGGTGAGTTGCGCGCAATAGGTGCTACTACACTCAACGAATATCAAAAATATTTCGAGAAAGACAAGGCGCTGGAACGCCGTTTCCAAAAAGTATTTGTAAACGAACCAACACCTGAAGATGCTATATCTATACTGCGTGGTTTAAAAGACCGCTACGAGAATCACCACCAGGTGCGCATTAAAGATGAAGCTATTATAGCCGCAGTTGAGTTATCGCACAGGTATATTACTGACAGGTTTCTACCCGATAAAGCCATTGACCTTATAGACGAAAGTGCGGCCAAGCTGAAATTGGAGATGAATTCCATGCCCGAAGAGCTGGATGAGCTGGAACGCCGTATCCGCCAGTTGGAAATTGAACGCGAAGCTATCAAGCGGGAAAATGACGAGGATAAACTGAAATCATTGAACCAGGATATTTCTTTATTGAATGTGCAGCGCGATACACTGAAGGCTAAATGGCTGGAAGAAAAAGAATTGGTTGATAAGATTAACAAAGCGAAAAGCAATATAGAGCAACTGAAACAGGAAGCCGAAAAAGCGGAACGTGATGGTGACTATGGCAGGGTTGCTGAAATACGATATGGTAAAATACAACAGGAAGAAGCTGAGATGCAGGAATCTGGTAAGCAGCTCGATGAAATGGATGGCCAGCATAAACGTTTGCTGAAAGAAGAAGTAGATGCAGAAGATATTGCTGAAAATGTAGCCAAAGCAACAGGCATACCGGTACAGCGTATGCTGCAAAGTGAACGCGATAAACTGCTGAATCTTGAAGAGGAATTACATAAACGTGTTATTGGACAGGATGAAGCTATAGTCGCTGTATCCGATGCCATACGCCGTGGTCGTGCAGGTTTGCAAGATCCTCGCCGCCCCATAGGTTCTTTCATATTCCTGGGTACAACAGGTGTGGGTAAAACCGAATTGGCTAAAGCGCTTGCTGAAGTACTGTTTGATGATGATAGTATGATGACCCGTATCGATATGAGTGAGTACCAGGAAAAGCACAGCGTAAGCAGGCTGGTTGGTGCACCTCCGGGATATGTAGGTTATGAAGAAGGTGGCCAGCTTACTGAAGCAGTACGCCGCAAACCATATTCAGTTGTCTTACTCGATGAGATAGAGAAGGCACACCCTGATACCTTCAATATATTGCTGCAGGTATTAGATGATGGCCGCCTGACCGATAACAAGGGCAGGGTAGTGAACTTCAAGAATACCATCATCATCATGACCAGCAATATGGGTAGCCATATTATACAAGAGAATTTTGCTGAACTGGAAGGTAAAAATATTGATGAAGTAGTAGATGCTACCAAAGAGCAAGTAATGGATTTGTTGAAACAATCCATGAGGCCAGAATTTCTTAACAGGGTGGATGATGTGATCATGTTCCATCCGTTGATGAGGAAAGAGATAAAAGGGATCATTCGTATTCAACTGCAAAACCTGCAAAAACAATTGGCTGAGCAGAATATCGACCTGCAGTTTACCGATTATGCATTGACTTATCTCTCTGAAAGGGGCTTCGATCCGCAATATGGTGCTAGGCCACTAAAAAGGGTGATACAAAAAGATATCATTAATATGTTGAGTAAAAAAATAATAGGTGGTGAGATAGATAAATCAAAACCTGTATTAATAGATGTGTTTGATGGAGTTGTTGTGATGAGAAATGAAAAGAAAGAAGAATAATAGTTGGTTAGATTGGTTAGTTGAAGGCACTCAATTTTTTGAGTGCCTTTTTGTTTGCGCATAGTATCTTTGGTAGAAGATAAAAGTATATGCGCACTATTTTTTGCCTGCTTATTTCCAATTGTTTTATGACCTACGCATGGTATGGCCACCTTAAAAAAGGAACCGTAGACACACCCTTATTTAAGTTGATATTAATAAGCTGGGGTATAGCTTTTTTCGAATACCTGTTTATGGTTCCGGCAAACAATAGGTTTGGCCTAAAAGAGGGATATACTCCGTTTCAATTGAAAACAATACAAGAAGTAATATCACTTGTAGTATTCTGCATATTTGCTGTCTTTTTTTTGAAGGAGCCCTTTAAGTGGAATTATGCCGTTGCGTTCGGGCTTATAGTGGGTGCAGTGTACTTTATGTTTTATCCTTCACGTTAGGGTCAAGTTTCAGTGTACGCAGTTTCGGAGCTTTGAAGTAAGTGCCTATTACTACCAGCATGGTCATGATGCCACCAAATACAACCGCAGGCACAGTCCCCATCCATTTGGCGGTTAACCCGCTTTCCAATGCACCTAATTCATTCGATGAACTGATGAACATAGTATTTACCGAAGCAACCCTGCCACGCATGTCATCGGGTGTATAAAGCTGCAAAATGGTACCTCTTATCACCACGCTCACCGAATCGAACAATCCACCTAACAGCAACATCAGGAAAGACAATATAAAACTGGTCGATAAACCAAAGATGATGGTTGTAATACCAAACAAGCCAATGCTCACCAATAGCTTTATTCCCGCTTTCGATTTTAATGGTATGAACGATAATATCATTAGGCAAATAATAGCGCCTATTCCCGGTGCTGCCCTCAGCCAGCCATAGCCTACTTCGCCTACTTTCAGTATATCATCGGCATAAACAGGCAGCAGCGCCACGGCCCCCCCAAACAGCACAGCAAACATATCCAGCGCCAACGCAGCCAATATCAGCTGTGTACTAAACACAAATTTCAATCCGCTGCCCAGGCTTTTCAATATGGGTTCTTTGGTTTTTTTCATCATAGGTTGCCTGGGTATCATGATTATAGCCACCAGCGATACAACCTGTATCAGCGCCACACTCACCAAACTAAGCGAAAATCCACTCATAGCAATCATGGCCCCGCCCAGTAAAGGGCCTATAACTGCACCTAGCTGCCAGGCCGTACTGCTCCAGGTAGTTGCATTAGCATATAATCGTTTAGGTACAATCATACCCAGCAATGCAAAGTTCGATGGGCTTAGAAATGCTCTTAATGTACCTCCGATAAATACACCCGCATATATCAGCCAAGTAGTTAGTTTCACACCGGCCATACTCTGGAATCCTTTCAATGATAATATTATGTAGAATGCCGATAATAACAAATACCCTATGATACATCCCAGCAGCAAACCTTTCTTTTCACGTTGGTCCACAAAGGGCCCTGATATCAGCGAAAAGCCAAATGCCGGTATCACCTCCCAAAGCCCCAGCATACCCAGCGACAGTTCGTCTTTTGTCATACGGTAAACCATATAACTGATTATGGCCATCTGCATGTTCAGCGACATGATCAGCGTAAAGCGCAGCAGTAAATAATTTCTAAACCTGGGGTAGTTGAGCGTCTTGTTTTTTAGCAGGAAGGAGAGTGCCGGTTGCAAGCGGAGAATTTAAAATTCAAAAATATTATTTAATACCTGATAATATTAGCTGAATTTACCCCCAAAACCTAAATTTGCTTGTTAAATGACTAATACCAGGCAGATAATCTCCACAAGCATTACGCAATCCTTTCACGAACTGAAGGCAAATAAGTTGCGCACTTTCCTCTCATTGCTGGGTATTACAATTGGTATCTTCTGCATTATAGCAGTGCTTACTGTACTCGATAGTATGAAGAATAACATCGCTAAAGAGATGTCAAGCCTGGGTAGCGATGTGCTGTATGTAAATCGCTGGCCCTGGATGGATGAAGGTGGGGAGTATAAATGGTGGGAATTTTGGCGCAGGCCAAGTGTGGGCCCTACAGAGTTAAATGCAGTTAATAAATTGCCCGATGTAGCTTTTGCTACACTTTGTTTTACGCAAAGGGATATTACCATCAAGCATCTCGATCAGGAACTGAGCAGTGTTAAGGGCTATGCCGTTACTAGTAATTTCGACCAGATACAAAACATAGAAATAGCCAATGGCCGATATTTATCGAATTCCGAACTGGATGGCACCAGCAATTCGGTTGTTATAGGCGATGAAATATATAAGGAATTTTTCCCTGGTGGCACTACAGCTATAGGTAAAACTATATTCTTTCTTGGGCGACAGTTCAATGTAATTGGCGTAATGAAGAAAGTTGGCCAGAATATGGCAGGTTTCGATTTTGATAATGGTATTATCTATTCATACAATACAGCCGCTGCTCTTGTAGATGTAAAATCGCTTAATAACGATCCTGTTCTTATAATAAAAGCAGCCAATGGTAAAGATCTTGAAGAGGTAAAGTACGAAGTAGAAGGTGTATTGCGTAGCGTACGTAAGGTAAAGCCGGGACAAGCAAACGACTTTGCAATGAACAGGCTCAGCCAGATATCAGAACGGCTCGATCTTGTGTTTGCATCAATAAATATGATTGGTTCTGTGATTGGTGCGTTTTCACTAGTCGTAGGTGCGTTTGGTATAGCCAATATCATGTTTGTTACTGTAAAGGAACGTACTCGTGTTATTGGGCTTAAGAAAGCTGTCGGCGCAAGAAAAAGCAGCATACTTATGGAGTTTCTGGTAGAGGCTGTAGCATTATGTCTTGCAGGTGGTATAATAGGGATCATTACTGTTCTTTTGTTGAGTCTGGCACTCACTTATGGTGCTGACTTCCCGGTTACTTTATCGCTTAAAAATTTCGCAATAGGCATCAGCATATCAGCAATTGTGGGCATACTGGCCGGGTTTATACCTGCAAGGTCTGCCTCAAGGCTCGATCCTGTTGTGGCAATCCGTTCAAACTAATTTCTATGGCAAAAAAGCGCATACTTATTTTAGATAAAGAAAGAATAGGCTTTAAGCTGCAGCGCATGGCTTACCAGGTATGGGAGCACAACAGCAAGGCCGAGGCGGTGACACTGATAGGCGTGGAAGGAAGTGGTTTTGCAGTAGCACAAAGTCTTGCAAAGCGTATACGCGAAATTAGTCCGCTGAAAGTAGATGTCTTATCCCTTTCACTCAATAAAAAAAAGCCATTATCTAAAGAAATAAAAGTACCGGAAGATATATCGGGTCGCTCTGTGGTATTGGTCGATGATGTGGCCAATTCAGGCAAAACATTGTTGTATGCGCTCCGGCCCTTACTCGACTATGAATTGAAAAGTATACAGGTCGCTGTACTTGTCGATAGAAAACACAAATCATTCCCTATATCGCCCGATATAGTAGGACACACCATTGCAACCACCCTGCAGGAGCATATAGAGGTGGAAACAGCAGGCGAAAATATTGAAGCTGCATATTTACAATAGTCTTAAAAAATTATATAGCATAGAATGTCTTTTACATTAGTTATACACGGAGGTGCAGGTAATATTACGCCTTCAATGATGACCCAGCAACAGGAACAGGAATATGATGAAGGCTTGAAATTGGCGCTCGATAAAGGTTATGAAATATTAGCAGGTGGCGGTGCAGCAATGGATGCTGTAGTTGCTGCAATAACTGAATTAGAGAACAACCCGATATTCAATGCTGGTCGTGGCTCTGTGTTTACGAAAAAAGGTTTACACGAAATGGATGCTGCATTAATGGAGGGTAAAAATTTAATGGCAGGTGCTGTTGCAGGTGTACGTAATATCAAAAACCCAATAAAACTGGCACGTGAGGTAATGTTGCATTCAGGCCATGTTTTCCTGAGTGGCAACGGTGCCAGCGAATTTGCATTGGCGCATGGTATCGAGCAGGCTACCGATGATTATTTTTTCAATAAAATGCGCTACGACCAGTGGGTGAAGATACGCGATTCTGACTTTACGCAACTGGATCATGAAGGCGATAACCTGAAAGGTGTAGCCCCTAATACCGATCATAAATTTGGTACCGTAGGTGCCGTTGCTTGCGATAGTCAGGGTAACCTTGCCGCAGGCACTTCGACCGGTGGTATGACCAACAAACGCTTTGGCCGCATTGGCGATAGCCCCGTAGTGGGAGCAGGTACTTATGCTAATAATGCAACCTGTGCCATATCATGCACAGGGCATGGGGAGTATTTTTTACGTGCCGTAGTAGCGCACGATATTTCCTGCCTTATGGAATACAAAGGGCTTTCACTAAAAGAAGCTTGTGATGTAGTTGTAAAAGACAAACTGGTGAAAATGGGAGGTGAAGGTGGTTTGATAGCAGTTGATGCTAAAGGCAATTTCGACTTCTGCTTCAATTCAAATGGCATGTATAGGGGTATGCGCAACAGTGAGGGTAGGGAAGAAATTGCTTACTATAAGTAAATAAATATGCCTTTAGATTTATCAGAAAATTCATGGAATAGTTTCCTGCAAATAGTAAATATTGCAAAGGAAAACCAAGACGTTTTTGAATCCCCTGTTCAGAAACGAGAATATCTTATCAAAGAGATATTAGATTCCGGAACAATCATTATTAAACGAACTAGTGGAGAAGAATCACGTTTTAATAAGAAAGCATATTTCTCTTTCTTACAAAAAATTAATAATAGCAATGGTATACTTACTGAATTAGGAAGACCTGGGCACAGGACTAAAATTTCAACTATAGTCAATTTTCATCCTCAACTTTATTGGAGCGATAATGGAAAGCAAATTCACGTAATAGATGCTTCTGAATTAGTAACAACAACCCCTAATTATAATATCCCTGATGATGATCCTTATGCTCGTCGAAATGCTTCTCTCAGAATAAGAAAAGGCCAGCCAAAGTTTAGACGTTCTCTTATGAAAGAATGTAAATCTAAATGCTGTATTACTGGCACTAATGTTACACACGTACTAGATGCTTGCCACATTGAGGAACATGCTCAAAATGGTATAAATCACATAAGTAATGGTATTCTATTACGTGCAGATATACATGATTTATTCGATTACAATTTGCTATTTATCGAACCTACAACGCATATAGTTCACATTCACAAAGATCTATTGTCTTCTAAGTATGGCATATACCATGGTACTCGCATCAATATAAAACATGTTGACAATAAATATTTGGTGGATAGATGGAAGGAAAAGAACTGGTAATAAGTAAATAGACAAAAACGATTTCCGGCACGTAATACATAGAATAGCTTTGGTGAGTTTTTCACAGTTTAACTATTCAAAACATGAGCGATTACCAATATACCGAAAGGATCATCAAACAAATGATAGCTGCCTGGGCAGAGCAAAACAAACGCGTGGATGTATTCTTTGCAGAATACGATGAAGATATTTACCTGAAAGAAGTTGCACCTAAACGCAACCGTGCTATCTATTTATTGGGTCACTTGGTTACTGTGAATGATGGTATGTTGCCTTTATTCAATTTAGGCGATAAACTATTCCCGGAACTGACTGCTGATTTTCTTTTTACACCCGATAATGTAGCAACGAAAATGCCAACGGTTAGTGAGCTTAAAAAGAATTGGAAAGAGCTCAATTTAAAACTATCTGAACGTTTCCATGCAATGAGTGTTGAAGACTGGATGGGAAGGCATACATCGGTATCTGAAGAAGATTTTGCTAAAGAACCGCATCGCAACAAACTGAATGTTTTGATTAGCCGTGTCAACCACCAGGCATATCATCTGGGTCAATTGACACTAATGCATCCTTAAATAAAACAAAGCCACTCAATTTGAGTGGCTTTATGGTTACAATTATATTCTGCCTTTTTCGTAGGCTAGTTGTTTGAAGTACTCTACATCTTTTAATAAGCTCTTCTTTTTTAGTTGCAGCTTTATGAATGCAGTTAACGACGATAATGGCGACAATACAAATATTGCCGTTAGCAAAAGGCGCATAAACATCTTCACCCTTCCTGCGCGGTTAGGGTCGCCGGGGCCTCCTTTCTCGCGTATGAACTTTGCCCAGTAGCGGAAGTTCTTGATACCACGTTGTTCTAAAAGAACAAGGCCCGGGTTCAGTTGTATAGCACCTTTATTAAGAAGGTCTTCCTGCAATGTATCCAGCTTGTTTTGTACCAAGTGTTCATAAATAGGCATACCAAATCGCCTGGACCCTTTTATGTCTTTATCCTGCACACCGGCGGCCGGCAAGAAACGCGATGCTTCTTTTTGTCCGGTAAAATTCCAGCGGATAATGGTAAGTAGAGACACAAGGTTAGTATAACTATCCTGCAATACTATATTGCCAACTAGCTTGGCACCTGCGCTTTGTAAATCTTCTTTTACTTTTTCCTGCCCATGCAGCCACATATTTCGGCAACCAACAATAGTCACCACAGGTTTACCTTTCAACACACTTGCATATTTGCTTTTCAGAAATGAAGTAGTAGGCTGTGAGGGATTAAGGAACCATGGTTGGTAACCAAATATTACCAGGTCATAATCTTTATTAATTATACTGTCTGGGATCGGCTTTATCTCCGACGGTATGCGCTCAACAGTTTCGGGCATCGCGTCAAAGAATTGCATCGCAGTCCACGGAAATGGAAATGGTTTGGCCATTTCTATTTCAGCAAAGGTTATTTCAGCTTTGTCCTTTATGTCTTGCAGGGTATTATCAAGTATATCTCTCAATTGCCCCGACTGCGAGAAGTAAAGAACAAGAATTTTTGGATTCATCTATGTTTTTAGGTGTGTGTTGTGTTATACTACCGTCATATACATATAAGCATATGTAAAGCGGGCACTTTCAGGCACCATCATTAGTATGCGGTCGCCTTTTTTCAGCATTCCGGTATTCATGGCTTCTTCCATCATCAGGAATGGCGATGCACTACCAACATTACCAACCCATGGCAGATTATAGAACCATTTTTCATAGGGTATATCCATACCTATGCGTTTGTGATGTTCATATATCTGGCCTTTAAAAAATTCGCTCGACATGTGTGGCATGTAGTAATCCACATCATCAACAGTCAGGTTATGCTTTTCCATCAGTTCGGCAAGATATACACCACCTTTAGGCACTATATTCTCTCCTAAAAGCCGTGTGTCTTGCTTTAATGAGAACACACTATCCGCATCCCATTGGTCAGCACCCATATCATTCCAGCCTGTTATGCTTTTATCTTCATTCTTTACTGCGCCAGAATACATACATGTTTCCAGTTCATTAGCAAAAGAAGTAAGCTCCAGCCATTCTATCTTAAGCGATAAGCCTTCTGTGTTGGGTTCCGGTTGCAATAAGGCAGCCCCGGCACCATCGCTCAGCATCCACCTTAAAAAATCTTTTTCAAATGCTATTATCGGATTATCCTGCAATTCGCTTAGCTTTTCCACCTCGGGTTGAAAACGGGTAGCGTTTGTATAAGCGGAAAATCTTTCTGAGCCACATGCAACAGCCACTTTCGACATGCCGCTTGCTACCGACATATAAGCATACTTAAGCGCCTGCATACTGCTGCAGCAAGCCCCTGTGCCTGACATGAGTTCTACGCGATGTATATTCAAAACACCATGTGTCATCACCGCATGCGATGGCAATATCTGTTCGGGTGATGTAGTACCTACCGCAAGTACTTCCATTTTGCTAATAGGCAACTTTTCGTCAAACAGGCCTTTTATAGCCTCAGCTGCTATTTCAGCATTGGTATGGGTAGCTTTACCATCGCGGTAAGCATAGTAACGTTTTTTAATTCCATTGTTACGGAGAACAATTGCACGTGCTTTAGATGGCTTGTCATTCACCATTCCTAAAATGCTTTCCATTTCGTCGTTCGATACAGGATCATTCGGGAAAAACTTGGAAAGACGGGTAATATAAACTGAATTCACTATCTGGGATCAATTATGGTTTGCAAATAACTAATTATAATGTTTTTACTGGGGCTGAAATTATATAAAATACTTCAATCAGGCTAAGTTTAGTACAAACATAATGCCTGAAAAGGTAAGGCACCACAGTTGTGGTGCCTTCGTTAATATTGAGATTTAAATCATTGTTCGTCAGATAGCCCTTCTGCATCATTAATACCATAGTAATACATTCCCTTCATGCCAGGGTAAAAACCGGCTATCTGTGCGCGGCCGCCACTACTGGCTATTATTTTTTGCAGGTCATCAGCACTAGCTACTTCCTTCTCATTAACACTGGTTATAATAAATCCTTTACGCATGTTTGTTTGGTTTGCTATGGCACCATCTGTTATCTCCGTAACAACCACACCGTTCGATATGCCATATTTACTTTTTTCTCCTCCGTTTACAGGCCTTAAAGTAGCACCCAATAACCGGCCTGTCATTGCATTGTTTTTTATAATACTAGTATTACCCTGCAGGTTTTTCATTTGTACTGTGGTAGTTTTTACTTCACCTTTATGCATATAGGTAACACTTATATTATCGCCTGGCTTAAAGCGTGCTACCTGTTCCTGCAACTGAGGTTCCGTATGCACATCTGCATCATTTATACGAATGATATAATCTCCCTTTTGCAGTCCCGCACTTGCTGCTCCGCTGCCCGGCATTATACCTGCTATATATACACCGTCATTTCTATCAATACCCAATTGCGCTAATTGTTGTGGCGAAAATGTTTTTCTGTCCAGGTATTCAATACCTATATAAGCGCGTTGTACCGACCCATATTGCATCAGGTCGTTCACTACTTTTTTCACAATGTTTGATGGTATGGCATAAGAATAACCGGCATAAGAGCCGGTAGGAGAGGCTATGGCAGAATTGATGCCTATCAGCTGGCCATTAGTGTTTACAAGCGCACCACCGCTATTGCCAGGGTTCACAGCAGCGTCGGTTTGTATAAATGCTTCAATAGCCGATGCAGATTGGGTACGGTTAATACCCAGTGAACGCCCCTTGGCGCTTACTATGCCTGCTGTCACTGTCGCATCCAGCGAAAGAGGGTAGCCTACGGCCAATACCCATTGCCCTAGTTTTACATCGTCCGAATTGCCAAATTCCATATATGGCAAATCTTTTTCATCCACTTTCAGTAATGCTATATCTGTCGATGCGTCAGTCGCCACCACTCTTGCGGTAGCTGTCAGGCGGTCGTTAAAGGTCACGGTCACCCTATCGGTTCCTGCTACTACGTGGTTATTAGTAGCAATATAACCATCGGGCGATACGATTACTCCTGAGCCGGAGCCCATTTGCGGGGGAATATAGTATTGCTGTCCAAAGCCAAATATATCCTGCGCAGTTACAGCGCGTGCCTTTGTTTGCGTTTTTACATGTACTACAGCCTTTACAGAAGCCTCTGCTGCAAGCTGGAAATCGATAGGCTGTCCACTGGCTACTGTAGTATTACCGGTAAAATGTGTATAGTTTACCGGCAATTGGTGGCTGCTCAGCGAGGTAAAAGGCAACTCATCATGGTATTTAGCTGCTATATAAAAAGTTGCCATCGAAGTGATTGCAGCTGTAAAAACAACGGGGAGCAATTTGAATTTCATAGCGTTTATATTCTCTGTTTTATTGTCTGTACATCAAATTTATCGCCTTTAGTTATTATGAAACTGTTAAATCATAACGAATAAAAAACGAATATAAAACTCCCGCCAATTCGAGCCCTTTACCCTTTGAAATATACCATTTCATATTTCCTGAATTCATATTAAATACGTACCTTCGCACCTCATTTTGAAAAATATTTAATTCTAATTCAATAATTGTAAACAATGGCAGACTTACGCTTACAGCGCAACTTTGGTATTGCAGCGCACATCGATGCCGGTAAAACCACTACTACTGAACGTATCCTTTATTACACAGGTGTAAATCACAAAATAGGTGAAGTACACGAGGGTGCAGCTACCATGGACTGGATGGCGCAGGAGCAAGAGCGTGGTATTACCATCACTTCGGCTGCTACTACCTGTTTCTGGAACTTCCCTATGGTACAGGGCAAGCCCACTCCAGATTCTAAAAAATACAAGTTCAACATTATCGATACTCCGGGCCACGTGGATTTTACCGTTGAGGTAGAACGTTCTATGCGTGTACTGGATGGTCTTGTTGCCCTGTTCTCTGCGGTTGATGGCGTTGAGCCTCAATCTGAAACAGTTTGGCGCCAGGCTAACCGTTACAAAGTTCCCCGTATTGGTTTCGTAAACAAAATGGACCGTATCGGTGCCGACTTCCTGATGGTGGTTCAGCAGGTACGCGATATGCTGGGTGCTAAATCTGTACCGCTTCAATTGCCTATCGGTGCTGAAGATAACTTCAAAGGCGTGGTAGATCTTATCCGTATGAAATCAGTAATATGGGATGACGCTACGCAAGGCATGACCCATACTGAAGGTGAAGTGCCTGCAGATATGATGGAAGAAGCTAACCACTGGCGTGCACAGCTGGTTGAAGCAGTTGCTGAATATGATGATACTTTAATGGAAAAGTTCTTTGAAGATCCTAACAGCATCTCTGAAGATGAAATTCATGAAGCTGTCCGTAAAGCAACTATCGACCTGAGTATTATTCCAATGCTTTGCGGTTCTGCTTATAAAAATAAAGGTGTACAAACTGCGCTGGATGCGGTAATCCGTTATCTGCCTAGCCCGCTTGATATTGAAGCTATCGTTGGTACTGATCCCGATACTGGCGAAGAAATGTTGCGTAAACCAGATGCTAAAGAACCATTTGCGGCGCTTGCATTCAAGATCATGACCGATCCTTTCGTTGGCCGTCTTGCATTCTTCCGTGCTTACTCTGGTCACCTGGATGCAGGTTCTTACGTTCTGAACGTACGTTCTGGTAAGAACGAGCGTATCAGCCGTATCATGCAGATGCACGCCAACAAACAAAACCCTATCGATTTCATCGAAGCTGGTGATATCGGTGCGGCTGTTGGTTTTAAAGATATTAAAACAGGTGATACCCTTTGCGACGAGAAACACCCGATCGTTTTGGAAAACATGTTCATTCCTGAACCGGTTATCTCTATAGCTGTTGAGCCTAAAACTCAGGCAGACGTTGATAAAATGGGTATGGCTATCGCTAAGCTGGTAGAAGAAGATCCTACACTGCGTGTAAAAACTGACGAAGATACCGGCCAAACCATCCTTAGTGGTATGGGTGAACTTCACCTTGAGATCATCGTTGACCGTATGCGTCGCGAGTTCAAAGTTGAAATCAACCAGGGTGCTCCTCAGGTTGCTTATAAAGAAGCATTTACTTTGAAAGTAACACACCGTGAAATATTCAAAAAACAAACAGGTGGTCGTGGTAAATTTGCCGACATCGAATTTGAAATCGGCCCTGCTGATGAAGAATTCCTGAAAGAAGGTAAAGGCCATTTCCAGTTCGTGAACGAGATATTCGGTGGTTCTATTCCTCGTGAATTTTACCCTGCTATCCAGAAAGGTTTCGAAACATCAATGACTACCGGTGTACTTGCAGGTTTCCCTGTTGAGAGCATGCGTGTACGTATATTCGATGGTTCTTTCCACCAGGTCGATTCAGATTCTATGTCTTTCGAACTTTGTGCGAAATCAGGCTACCGTGAAGCTGGCCGCAAGGCTAAGCCTATCATCCTGGAACCTATCATGAAAGTGGAAGTAGTTACTCCTGACCAATACATGGGTGATGTGACCGGTGATTTGAACCGCCGTCGCGCTATGCTGGAAGGTATGGATAGCCGTAATAACCTTCAGGTTATTAAAGCTAAAGTGCCATTGAGCGAAATGTTTGGTTATGTAACACAATTGCGTTCTCTTTCTTCAGGCCGTGCAACTTCAGTAATGGAATTCAGCCACTACTCACCTGCACCACGCAATATTGAAGAAGAAGTAATTGCAAAAACAAAAGGTAACAAAGTAGGCGCTTAATTTCTAAGTGTACTCTTAAACATTAAAGGCCCTGCAATATGCAGGGCCTTTAATGTTATCAGGATTTTTATTAAATATCTATTATCTATTTATTCTGCAATTGCAGGTTCTGTCTGCATTTTATTAATGGTAGAATATGTCTTTAACACGTCCTTCTTTACTACAATGCTCTTTGCGGCGTAAAATTCAGCTTTTAGCAGGTCTTTCAATGTGCAGTCGGCAGATATGCTGGTAAGTGCCGCTTTTCTCTTCAGGTATAGTTTAGTGCGTTTGTCCATATTCCAAATATAATGGAACAAGATTATAAAAACTATACCTCTGCAATTTATAATTATTTGCCAGCTTACTATGTCTTGCATACGGTTGCCCTGATATGCTTTGAAAAAACTAAGTACCGGGATATATTAGCTTGTCAAACCCCGGCTTGTTGAACCAGTAAAAAAGTGTAAAAAGCATAATCATGGATAATGCCAGGCTGATAAGGATCGCAAATGTAATTCTGAGCACATAACCTACCGACAAGTTATAGTTTTGTTTGAAATACTGGTAATAAAACCAGAATGAATAAATAAGTGCGCAAAAACCGGAAATCTCTACAAGCACGCCTGATACTTTTTCATTTGTTATGCACATTATCAAATACAAAATACTGGTTATAATAAGAGAGCCTGCTGTTTTATAGGTATTCATTACAACGTGTTCGGCAAAATTTTGTTTTGCCTTTCTAAAGAACAGGAGCGTAATTACCGATGTAATAGGTATTGTTACTATATACATGATATTGCTGTACTTTGCCAGCAGTTCACCAAAGCTTTTTGCATGTAGTGAATGGTTGTTTATAATTTTATCTCCCTGCATATTGAGCAGTGTAATGTCTAGCGCTACAAGCAGTAATAGTATATCAAGGTAGTTCAGATACCTTACCCGCTTACCTGCTACATAACTTCTTATTGAATAACCCGGAGTTGTTAATAGCTTCTTAGCTGTAAAAAAGAAATTGCCTGAAAATCGAAATGCCTTGCGGGTAAGGTCATTTTTAAAAAGATGTTTTACTGAAAATCTCTCTGTATCGGCATTTTGTCCGCATTCAGGGCAAAATTTGCTGTTTACTATATTACCACAGTTAAGGCATACTTTATTATTGCTCATGGTAGCTGTTACTTATGTTACAGTAATTTTCTATTGCATCGTACATCAGGCTCCGTCTTCAAGTTTATATACGTAAAATACAAATATAGTATATCTATCATTCATATTTTTTAAATTATAATTATTAATTTAGTTTAAAAATAATTATTTTTGCTATTGAATAATATACGTATGCGGTCCTTGCTTCAAAGGCAACAAAACGTAACAAAAGACAACAAATTTGTGTGTTTATTTTCAAAGGCAACAAATTGCAACAATTATAGCTTCCCGCTATCAGTCTATATACTGCAGCAGTTTTCACATTAGCCTATTAGTATTACCTTTGCATCCATTAAAATAGATATTCTACTATGCATAATGCGTATTTCCATTACAACGAACCGAAGAATGAACCTGTACTAAACTATGCGCCCGGTAGTTCTGAACGTGATGCTTTGCAAAAGGCAGTTGCTGAAATGAAAAGCAAGGTGCGCGATATACCAATGTACATCAATGGTAAGCAGGTGCGTAGTAAAGAAAAAATGGAGATCAGGCCCCCGCATGAAACCAAACATTTATTAGGCACCTTCAGCGTAAGCGATACAAAACACGTGAAACAAGCTATTGATGCAGCGCTGAATGCACGTGAAGCATGGGCAAGCACGCCATGGGAGCATAGGGCTGGCATTTTTCTGAAAGCTGCCGAATTGCTGGCTACCAAGTATCGTTTTAGAATGAATGCTGCTACAATGCTGGGACAAAGTAAAAATGCGTACCAGGCTGAAATAGATAGCGCATGCGAACTGATCGATTTTCTACGTTTCAATGTGCATTTCTTAACACAGATATACAATCAACAACCTCCTGTATCGCCGCAAGGCATTCATAACAGGATGGAATACCGTCCGCTGGAAGGCTTCATATTGGCTGTAACGCCTTTCAACTTTACGGCTATAGGTGGTAACCTGCCAACAGCACCTGCTATGTG
>CAMLFX010000070.1 GCA_946479435.1 uncultured Sphingobacteriales bacterium
AGAAGTTTGGTGTGTTTGATAAAGCACAACCACTTACACTGCGTTTCGATATGCCGTTGCTGGTGAACCGTCCGCCTTATGCTAACCCTGATTATGGTGCATTCAGGTATGTAATTGGCGTGAACAGGAGTTTTTAGAATGTCATCAAAATGTAAGAATATATATGTATTGTTTAGGATGTATTGAAGGGAAGTAAATGGTGATTAGCTTTACATCAACATTAAATCCTATGTATATGAAGCATATAATCTCTACATTTCTTTTACTGTTTATTGTGTCGCATGCCTTTGCACAGGGCTTTTATTATGCGTATCCTAAGTATGATAGTGTAATAACTTTTGAAACAGGTAGCGTACAGCATGATAGCATTACTATTGATGCGAATTTTGCACATAATAAATGGCAGATAGGCAAGCCGCAGAAAAGCAACTTTGATACAGCCTTTAATAGTGCCAGGGCAATTGTCACTGATACTGTGAACACATGTGTGCCAGGAGATACGTCTGTGTTTTATCTGCGTTTACCTTACTACTCTATAGTAAATGCCCAGCAAACTATGTACGGTTTTTTTGCAGGCCTGGGTTTTATACACCGTCTTGATATTGATAGTGGAAGTATTGCAAAAGTAGAGCAGCTATATAAACATATAAATGGTATAGATAGTATGTGGGTGGATGTAATCGATACACCTTATACATACCAGCAATGGGATTATTGTGATACCCCCGATCTCAGGTATTCTACAACTGGCTGGGATACTGTAACGGTATTTTTGCTTCCAAAGACTTTTAACTTTTACGATTCGAGATTAGATAGTAGTGTGCTATTTCGTTTTACTTATATCTCTAACGACACATCGCTTACCAAAGATGGTTGGATGATAGATGATATATGGCCAAATTATTATTTCGCAGGAAGTGTTAGCAACATAAAAGAAGATTTGATAAGCATTTACCCCAATCCTTCTACAGGTGATTTTTATATTAAACACGAAAAGCGGGCTGAATGTAAAGGCATTACAGTAGTTAATATGCTTGGGAAAATAGTATTGCAAATGGAGCGTTTGCCTGCTGATGGAAATTTAAAGCTGAATCTGCCAGATGGGATTTATTCATTACAGTATTTCACCAATGAAGGTGTAGATACTGAGCAGATTTTAATACAGCACTGATGTGGAGAAGGTACTATAGTATATTGTTGGTATTGCTTTTAACTGCCAATGAAAAAGCAAAAGCTACAGATTGGGAACGCTTATTATCACGGTCGAAACTCAACACATCATCATTTGCTTTTGCAGGTAATGTTTTACTATGTGATACATTACAGCTTGCAAGGCAATACAATTCCACGGATGTTGCGGGTCATTTCGTTAACGCTCGGGTTACCGATTCTTTGTTTAATGCCTATGTGTACCAATCCCGTAAGGAGGATTCATCGAAGCGAAGTAAGCAAATGATAGCGTTTAACGTTATGGTGGCGAAAGAAAATGAAAGGGTTCGCAGGCTGAAGCTACCTCCGGTGGGGTTTGAGGAGCCTTCTGAGGAGCAAAGAATATATGTTTATGATATGTTGGCTGTAAAAAGGCTCCGTATAAAAATAGCAGAAGTATTAAAGTCCGGCGATAGCATAAAGAAGGGTGATACAATAATTGTAATAGTGTTGCCTGCACGCAAATGGGATACTACAACAAACATAACTAAAGGCAGAGTAGTAGTGTATAACAAGCTTTACGATAACAAGGAAGAAGTAATAAACAAAGACTACTTCACACCTGAAATGTATGACTTCTACAGGTGTGAAAAGATATATTTTATTACCCCCGAGCGTATAGAGCCTGAACAATGGAAAGCGATATTAGTGCAGTACTAGGAGCATTAAGATAACATTAAGGTTTATTCTACTGTTAATAGCACTAATAGTCTTACCTTTAGCAGGATACGAATGCATTCATGGCCGGTCCTGTTTTGCCTAACGTCTCTTTTTGTAATTATTAATTTTTTCAGTTTTATGTCGGCACCTAAATTCGGCGCTCCAGTGTTATCCTTACATGCTTTATTGAAACAGCGTGTCAATGAATATTTCGAACAAAATAAAATACGCTCTACGGGCAATTTTAGTTTATATCTTAAGGCGGTAATACTTATCTCATCGTACCTATTCTTATACATTCACCTTATTTTCTTTACACCGGGCGCAGTGCTTGCTATAAGCGAGTGTATATTGCTGAGCATCATTACCGCGGGCATAGGCTTCAATGTAATGCACGATGGTGCGCATGGTAGCTTTAGTACTTCAACACGCTTCAATAAGGTGGCAGCCTTCACGCTTGATGCTATGGGCGCCAGCAGTTTTATGTGGAACACCAAACACAACGTAGTGCATCACGCCTATACTAACATCGATGGTGTGGATGATGATATTGATGCTGGTATATTACTTCGTATTAACAAAGCGCAGAAGCACTATAAGTTGCATAAATATCAGCATATATATTTTTGGGGCTTGTATGCGCTGCTATATACCGCATGGGTGTTCTATACCGATTATAAAAAATATTTCACCAACAAAGTGGGCGAAATGCCACTCAAGAAACTCAAGTTGGTAGATCATATATTCTTCTGGAGTTTTAAAGCACTGCATGTGGTGTTGTTCATTGTGTTGCCTGTATATTTTGTGGGCTTTTTTCCTTGGCTGATAGGTTTCCTGGTATATACATCTGTAACGGGTATCATCCTAAGCCTTGTATTTCAGTTGGCGCACGTTATTGAAGAAACAAGTTTCCCTGAAGCTATACAACCAGCTAACAAAATGGAAGACGAATGGGCATTGCACCAGTTAAAAACCACTGCCAATTTTGCTACACGCAATAAGTTTATCACCTGGTGGGTAGGTGGATTGAATTTTCAAATAGAGCATCATTTATTCCCTAAAATATCGCATGTGCATTATCCGCGTATCAGTGCTATTGTGAAGCAAACCTGTAAAGATGTTGGCGTTCCTTATTTAGAGCACCGCCTGATGCTAACGGCTATCCGCTCGCACATAACGCACCTGAAATTGATGGGGGTAAAGTAAATAAACACCAACAAAAATTTTAGTTAAGGCTGATTATCCTGATTGGGTTGTCAGCCTTAATTATTTATCAGTGCTATAGAATCGCCGGTAAATACAATTGCCTTATCCAAATGCTTTTCCAGCATGAATCCGTTTGCATTGCTTATATCAGGGATGGCATATACAGGTACACTTCCTTTTTTATAAGATGGATGCGTTTTCAAGACCCAGTCGCCTTGTATCTCGATACTATAAGGGTAGGCTATACCAGGTGTTACTAGTATAGTTGTATTGGTTTCTATTGCCTGTTTTATGGCAGCTTCTGTTTTGTTGTATATGTTCAGTTTTACTGTGTGTTCATTGTTGTTCACATTGTTTATTAGCGAACCATACACATTGCCTGCCAATGCAAGGAATAAAATGCCTGCAATTACCATTGCCGGTATTTTCATTTTTGGTATCGCTGTTTCTGCGCATTGTAGTATGCCTGTAATAATAGTTGCTATAGCAGGTACTGCAAATGCATTGAGTCTGTGTGTACCTAACGGTAATTTGCCTGCAGCATAGCATATTATTACCACCCAAACTACAAGCACGCTGTATAGGGTATCATAAGCAGTTTTCCCTTTTATGCCCAGCCAGCTTAGTATCAACAAACCCGCAATGCCTAGTACGCCTGTTATATTGCCAAACAGATCGCCTGCCGCCATATTCAGAAACAGTTTGTACACATTGCCCAGAAACTGCTGCACGGTTGTTTGCCCGGTCATCATATACTCCTGCCAGTAGTTTTGCATGCCTTTGTCTTGCAGTACCTGCTTTACATCAATACTGTAAAAAATAGCTATGCTCAGTAAGCATAATATAAGTGGCATGGCCTGTAGTATTTTGGTCTTTGTATTAACGGGCTCATTCCTGCGCAGCCATTGCAGCAATACAACTGCGTAAACAGGTGCTGCAAGTATGGGGTAGGTATAGCTGAAGAATGGGGCAACAAACATACTGGCGCATAGCAATGCGTACTTGCCTGTTGCTTTTTCTTTCTTAGGGATATTAGTAAGCTCCAGCACTTGCCATATAGCTACAAGTCCCAGCAGCATATCCATAGTGTATTGCTTTACTTGCACAAAATACTCAAGCGCAGTGGCCGATGATAAGTATAGTGCTACCCATAAAAAGCGGTATAGTGATCTGGGTGGGTATATGCGAGCCGATAAATTGTAACAGAATATAAGAGCGAGTATATGTACTATAAATGAAGTAAGGCGCAGGCTTGAATAACTGAAGTTAGCTGCTTCTGCTACGTACTGTACTATATGCAGGTAAACGCGGGGAAACTGCTGCATGAATTCCAGCTTACCCCAAAGCTCCTGTGCTGTTCTGAATTTTATATTGTGAATAATATACCATTCATCGAGCCAGAAAGGTTTTACGGGTATGGCAACAATGTACATACCCCATAGGGCAACAAAGCAAATAGTAAGAATAGTGAGTATACGGGCTATGCTGCCGGGGTTTATCTTATGCATGGCAGCAAAATAATTATTTTACCGGTGCCTGTTCCACTAATATTTTTTCTTTTTTAGTAAGTCTGTTCCAGATGCTTATAAAGAAGCCCAAAACCATCACTACTATGCCCAGCCACAGCACATTGATATATGGGAATACAAGTGCCTTCATTACTATGTAGTCGTCTTTGGGGTCTGCTTGTTTTATCTGCAGTTCGGCAGCGCCTTCATCCGGTATTATACGTGTGAGGCGTGTGTACAGGAGCATATTCTTCAGCGTATCTTCTACGTTGTTCTCATAGCCATCGCGTATGTAATATACAGGGCGTATGGTTTGCATGTTTCCATTCAGGTCGCTTACTTCCAGTTTTGCAGTTACCGATATATCGCCATTAGCAGGAACGTAGTTTTTGTTTACTGCGTTTGTTTCAAAGCCTTTAAATATCATGTAGCCGCTGTTCAGAAAAACCGTATCTCCGGCTTTTACAGTATGCGTTTTGTAGGTATTGGTATCGGTGCGTTTAGCGGGGTCTATTACCGATGTTACATAAGTGAATATGTCTTTAGTAAGATAGTGTTTCGATGCAGGATTAGCGCTGAGCCCTTCTTGTCCTTTGGGGTTTATGAATGCATCGGGGTAAAGGGTGAATGATTCTTTCAGTTTATTGGTGGCAGAATCTCTGCGTTCGTAATATACTTTATAGAAAGTACGCGGATCGTTTGGTGAGGTAGAATCGCCTTGGTAGGTAGCAAAATATTCGCCCAGTGCAACAGGCACATTGCGGTACATCAGCACGTTTTCGCGACTTTCTTTCGCATCTTCTTCCTGCGTTTTTTTACCGAAAGGAAAAATAATGCCCAATGTGTTGTATGATATTACCTGTTTGTTGTAAGATGATAGCAAGATGCCCAGCAATGCCAAACCAAAGCCGAGGTGTGCCGTAGCGGGCCCCATCTTCTTTATCTTGCCTTTCTGTACTACTATCATGTAGTATATCATGCCTACTATGGTGTAGCAAGCGGCAAAAAGCAGAATGGCATACTGCGGTGCATCTATTTTTTGCATAAAACCTATCAGTAAGGTTATAGCCAAAGCTATCGCGCCAGTTGTAGCCAGTCGGCGCAGTACGACTTTGTTGTCGCTTTTTTTAAATTTCAGGAATAGCACCATAGCGGTCATAAGGCCTACTATTATTGCCACCCATACTTGTATGCTATTATAGTGCGCTACGGGGTTAACGGGTGGCGCTACATCTTTACCGGTTATCATTTTAGCCAGGGGCGACCATACAGGTATCGATGTGCTGATAATGATCTGCACAGCAGATAGCAATAGCACAAATGAACCAATGAACATCCAAAACTCGCGGCTGTTCACTTGCTCTTCTGTTTTTACGCGTGGCAATCCCTTCCATCGTGCTATAATCATCGATACAGACAGTACGATAAGTAAGCCGATAACTATCAGCAAATGCCAGTAAAGCGATTTCCCTTCGCCTGTAAAGGCATGTACCGAAGTATCGCCTAATACGCCTGTACGTGTAAGGAAGGTAGAATACCACACCAGGAGGTAAGTGAGTATAAATAGTATAACAGTGATAATAAGCGAGCGGCCTGTAGCTTTATAAACAACAAGCGTATGCATACCGGCTATCAACGTGAGCCATGGTACCAGCGATGCGTTTTCAACAGGGTCCCAGGCCCAGTAGCCGCCAAATGTCAGCGATTCATAAGCCCATGCGCCACCCATCATGATACCAGTACCCAGTACCGCACCGGAGAACAATGCCCAGTTGATGGTTGGTTTTATAAAGCTTTGGTAGTCGCCTTTCCATAGGGCTGCAATAATAAAAGCGAAAGGTATTAGTGTAGAAGCAAAGCCGAGGAACAGTACCGGTGGGTGTATTACCATCCAGTAGTTCTGCAGCAACACATTCAGGCCATTACCATCTTTTATAAACTCTAGGTAGTTGGGTTGCGAGAAGATAGGGGCGCCCTGCATCTGGTCGCGCAGTAGCAGGAAAGGGTTGCTGCCTATTTTTATTTCAGGGCCTAAATAAAAGCCCAGTAACATGGTGGCCAGCAATACCTGCACTATCGATATGATGCTCATAACACGGCTCTCCAGCGCTTTCGAATTGGCCATTACTATCAGCCCCAATACGCAATGCCATATTGCCCAAAGCATAAAACTACCTTCCTGTCCTTCCCAAAAGCAGGATAGCAAATATTTAGGTGGCAGGCTAAGATCGGAGTGGCGCCATGCGTAGTGATATTCAAACAGGTGGTTGGATATCACATAGAATAGCGTAATGAAGATGCCAAAGATGGCAGCGCTATGTATTATAAAACCATTGCGGCCAAGCAGCAACCATCCACGGCTATTACCGGGGTTTACCAGCTCTGTTTGTGCCGAGCGGAAATAACTGAATGCGCTGAGTAACGCGCCAACAAACGCTGTGATAACAAAAAAATGGCCGAGTTGCCCCGGCACTAAATGTTCTCCTATGTATTGTGTATCCAACTTAAAGTCTTGATTAGATTCTTGTAAAGCTTAATATACTAGCTGGCAGTACCAACTGCTATCTGGTCGTTCTTGTATTTCGACGGGCACTTCATTTGTATCTTACTGCAACGGAAGGCATCGCCATCCATGCGGCCCATCATTACTATTTGTTCCGATTTTTCTATATCCGTTGGCTTCGCACCATTGAATATCACCTTATTAATACTACCCGATTTATCTTTTACATAAAAGGTAAAATGGTTGGGATCTTTAACAGGATCATATTCTGTTGGCTTACCTTTGTCTAATACGCCAATAACGTGAAATTGTTTGGCAGGCTCTTTAGCTGCCGATGCAAAAGTTTCATAGGTACTGAAGTCGCCAAACATACTAACTATAATACATACAGCCGCAGCTACCAATACCAGCAGAACAATATGGGATTTTTTCATAACCTGAATGCGATACGCAAAGTTAATTGAAAATGACTTATAAATGACGCAGGAAAAAGTATAGACTATGTTAATGAAAGGATAAACAGATTTTTTGTTTTGATATAAATTCTATTTTTGCCACCCGATAAAAAACTGCAATGGCTGATCTTTCAAAATTCGACCCCAATTCGGTTGGTTTAAAATCCAACAACATATTCGGATTACCATTTAAACAGGACGAGGCTGAACTGGTATTATTGCCTATACCCTGGGAGGTGACCATCTCTTACCGGGATGGTACGTCGCGCGGGCCCGAAAATATTTATGATGCATCGATGCAGATAGACCTCTACGACCCCGATGTAGTAGATGGTTGGAAGAAAGGCTTCCACATGCTGCCTATTGATAAGAATATACGCAAGAAAAGCGATTACCTGCGCCAATGCGCAGAGCTTATCATATCGCACCTGGTAGATGGTGGTGTAGTGGCAGAGAACGAGCAGCTAAGCGAAAAGCTGGAAGAAGTGAACAAAGGTGGCGATATGCTGATGAGCTGGGTGCATGAAATGACGGGCAACCTGCTAAGAGAAGGTAATAAAGTAGGCCTTATAGGTGGCGACCATAGCACCCCGCTGGGTTTCATAAAAGCATTATCGGAAATACATAGCGATTTTGGGGTATTGCAGATAGATGCACACGCCGACCTGCGTAATGCTTATGAGGGTTTTACCTACTCACACGCATCTATTATGTACAATGTGCTGAATATGATACCGCAGGTAAAGAAGCTGGTACAGGTAGGCATACGCGACTATTGCGATGAGGAATTGATGATGATACGAGAAAACCCTGACCGTATTGCTACCTTCTTCGATAAAGACATAAAAGAAGCGCAATATGAAGGCAGCACCTGGAAGCAGATATGTGAGAATATAGTGGTTGAGCTACCGCAGAAAGTATATATCAGTTTCGATATTGATGGCCTTGATCCTAAGCTTTGTCCTAATACAGGCACTCCTGTACCTGGTGGTTTTGAAATGGAGCAGGTATTTTATTTGTTCAAAGTATTGAAAGCCAGCGGCAGGGAATTGATAGGCTTCGACCTGAATGAAGTATCGACCGGCGAACACAGCCAGGATGGTATTGATAGTATAGTAGGCGCACGTGTACTATACAAATTATGCAACTACATGGTAGCTAAATAATAAATTAAATATTAATTTATTGCAAACGCAGGCTTCTGGCCTGCGTTTGTCGTGTATAATGACATATATTATCGTTTTATGTTGCTATTGGCAAATTAATATTGCAGCACAGTAGGGGTAAAATACTTTTATTACGTTTTAATGCAGAGCCGTGTACCTGTGCAATATAAATTGCCCTATGGCGTTTTCAAGAATAATAAAAAGCTCATTATCAACCGACGATGAATATGAAACTGCTTCTAAACCTTCTATTGCTGTTGTGCTTGCCGGCAATACTATATGCCCAGAATGTCACGATCAGTGGCTATATATCAGAAAAGAAAAGTGGTGAACGTTTGATAGGTGCTGTAGTTTTTGATCCTCAAAGAAATATTGGTACTACCAGCAATACTTATGGTTTTTATTCGCTCACTATACCATCGGCTACCGAAAGCATTAGCTTGCGTGTCTCTTATATAGGTTATACTACTGTTGAACGTACAATAGCGCCGGGTAGTAATGTGTCCTTAAACATAGAGCTGGAAAATGTTACCGACCTGAATGAAGTAGTGGTAACGGCGCAGAAAGATGCAATACACACTACCACACGTATGAGTACTATCGACCTGCCGATACAAACTATCAAATCACTGCCCGCATTTCTTGGAGAGGTGGATATTATGAAAGCCATACAGCTATTGCCCGGTGTGCAGGGAGGTAATGAAGGAACTTCAGGGATATATGTACGTGGTGGTGGCCCCGATCAAAACCTGATACTGCTGGATGGGGTACCCGTGTACAATGCCAGCCACTTGTTTGGTTTCTTCAGTGTATTCAATGCCGATGCGATACGCAATGTGGAAGTAGTAAAGGGTGGGTTTCCAGCACGTTATGGTGGCAGGTTATCTTCCGTTATCGATATAAATATGAAGGAGGGCGATAAGAACAAGCTACATGGCGAAGGCGGTATTGGCTTAATAGCATCGCGTTTGACACTTGAGGGGCCAATACAAAAAGGTAAATCTTCCTTTATGATATCCGGCCGCCGTACGTATATCGATCTTATTGCAGGCCCCCTTATTAATAATAATAGCACGCTGAAAACAGGCTATTATTTTTACGATCTGAATGGCAAGGTGAATTTTGAACTGGGTAAGAACGACCATATTTATTTCAGCGGCTATATGGGTAACGATAAGTTTTATGCAAATGATAAAAGTGATGGTTCGCTTGCCAGCAACGAATACAGTTCTACCGCCAACAACAACCTGAAATGGGGAAATATAACTGCTGTAGGCCGTTGGAACCATGAGTTTTCGCCAAAAGTGTTTGGTAACCTTACTGTGCATTACAGTCAGTACAATTTTCGTATTTCCAGCCAGCAAAAAGATGTTTCTCCGTCTGGTTCCAGTACTTTCTCGCTCAAGTATCTGTCAGATATACAAGATAAAGCAGTTAAGTACGATCTTGATATCATACCCAGCGCAAACCACTATATAAAAGTAGGTGGAAGCTTTGTTGCCCATACTTATTCGCCCGGTGCTATACAAACTAAGCAGACTGAAAATTCAACTGCTAATATTGATACTGCATTTGGTAATCCTGCTATCAATGCAAATGAGATAGATGCCTATATAGAAGACGACATACGTATAAGCAGCAGGCTGAAATCAAATATTGGCATACACTATACCGGTTTTATGGTGCGCGATAAATACTTCCAGGGTTTACAGCCTCGCGTGGCAATACGCTATTTAATTAATGATGAGCTGAGTGCAAAAGCATCGTATGTGCAAATGACGCAGTTCATACATCTGCTTACCAATTCTTCGGTTGGTTTGCCAACAGATCTTTGGGTGCCAGCTACCGACAAAGTGCCAAGGCAATTATCACACCAGGCGGCAGTGGGTTTAGCATACACCCATAAAACAGGAATGGAGGTGAGTCTGGAAGGTTATTATAAAACCATGGAAAATGTGATAGAGTATAAAGAAGGCGCCAGCTTCCTGAACACCAACGGAAACTGGGAAGATAAAGTACAGATAGGTAAGGGTAAAAGCTATGGTGGTGAGCTTTTCATACAAAAAAAGAAGGGGAAGTTTACGGGCATGCTGGGCTATACCTTATCATGGACAACCCGACAGTTCGATAGCTTAAACAATGGAGAAGAATTCCCTTACCGCTACGATCGCCGACACGATCTTAAGATAGCAGGTATTTATCAATTGGCTAAAAACATTGAAGCAAGTGCAGAATGGGTATATGGTACAGGTAATGCCATTACAATGCCTGTAGGTATTTACCGCACGCAGGAAGGCTCTGAAATAGAAGTATATGGCAAACGAAACGCCTACCGTATGCCTGCTTACCACCGCGGTGATGTAAGTATCAAATTCATGAAAAAGAAACCGCGCTGGGAACGTGCATGGGTATTAAGCGTATATAATGTATATAACAGGCAAAACGCTTATTATATAGGTAGAGAAATTACAAAGAATGGTGCCAACCAGTTCAAGCAATACAGCCTGTTCCCTATTATTCCATCTATCAGTTATCAATTTAAATTCTAATTCTCAGCATGAAAAAATATATCAGTCTATTGTTTGTTTTACCTTTTTTTGCTGCTTGCGAGAAAAATATTAAAGTAAAACTACCTGACTATGAGGAACAGTTATTTTTCTTCAGCAATGCTGAAACAGGAAATAATTTTTCTGCCTTTGTAAGGCGGAGCGAAAAAATAACTAACTACAACAATCTGCATGATTTGAGCATAAAGAATGCTACAATAATGTTGTATATAAATGATGATAGCGGTACGCCGGTATATTATATAGATAGTGCGGAAAGATATTTGTGTTCTGTTATTATTAAGCAAGGCGACAAGTTGAGGATAGAAGTAATGGCGCCTGACTTTCCCAAACTGGAGGCTAGTGCGGAGGTGCCGGTAGAAGTACCGATAAATGAAGTACGTATAAGGCGTAGTGTAAAGACTGATGGATATGGTAACCCCGCCAGCGAGGTGAAAATAAAGTTTGCTGACCCCGGCGGCACCGGAGACTATTACTTGCTCGATCTTATATCTGGTGCAGGTACTACCAGCAATTTTGAGGGAGATTCCAGCTATATGGGGCCTTGGACGGGTGAGTGGGTATGCGTGCAATCTACTGACCCTTCTATAGATGAAGTAACTGGTAACGATCCTTTATCGGCGGGCGAACAACAATGTTTACCATCAACAGGCATATTATTGAACGATCAGCTATTTAACGGGCAAACAAAGGAATTGACACTATATGCCAACGATTATTTTTTTCAGCCTTACGTAGATAGTACTACAGGTATAACATCTTATCCTAAGGTACAGTTGAAACATATTAGCGCTGAATATTACCGATACCTGAAGACCACTAAAAATGTATTGGATAATAGTGGCAACCCGTTTGCGGAGCCTGTAAATGTGAAAAGCAATATTAAAAATGGCTACGGTGTGCTGGCACCTGTCAGTGTAAGTATTAAAGAAATAAAAAACCCATAATACTGCACAAAGGCTTTTGCAGAATATTTTTCTACTTTAGCTTTATGGAGCAAATCATAGTTTCCAACAAAAAAGTACAGAATGCATGGGCTATGTACGACTGGGCTAACTCAGCGTATAATTTGGTTATTACATCAACCATATTCCCCGCTTATTACGATGCTATAACGAGTACCAAAGAAAACGGACGGGTAATAAACGATAAGGTGAATTTCTTCGGGCATACGTTTACTAATAGCGTCTTGTTCGATTATGCTTTGGCTGTGGCTTACCTGGTTATTGCTCTTATATCGCCCATACTTTCGTCAATTGCCGACTATCGTGGAAATAAGAAGCGGTTCATGCAAATATTCTGCTATATAGGCTCGTTGGCTTGTTGTGGTTTATACTTTTTTAAAAGCAATACGGTGGAGTTGGGTATCGTGCTATTTGCCATAGCGGCCATTGGTTATTGCGGTAGCCTGGTATTCTACAATGCGTTCCTTCCTGAAATAGCAACAGAACAAGAGCGGGACAGGTTAAGTGCTAAAGGCTTTTCTTATGGCTATATTGGCAGTGTGTTGTTGCAAGTTATATGCTTTGTATTTGTGCTGGCCCCGGGCCTGTTTGGTATTACTGACGATAGCTTTCCGCCACGTTTGTCGTTTTTATTAGTAGGGTTCTGGTGGCTGGTATTTGCACAAATACCGTTCAGGAAGTTGCCCAAGGGCCAGCCTATAGCTATTACAAGCAAGAATGTATTAACCGGAGGGTTTCATGAATTAGGTAAGGTGTGGCAGCAAATGAAATCCTTGCCTGTGCTGCGTACTTATCTTGGGGCATTCTTCCTGTACAGCATGGGTGTGCAAACAGTAATGCTGGCGGCAACCTTGTTTGGCAGTAAAGAAATGAAGCTGGAGACTACACAGTTGATCACCACTATTCTCATTATACAATTGGTGGCAATAGCCGGTGCAACTCTTATGGCCAGGCTATCGGAAAAGTTTGGTAACCTAAAAGTACTGTTCTTTGTACTTTTTATATGGATAGGCGTATGCATTAGCGCTTATTATATAACTACTGCAGTACAGTTTTATATAGTAGGTGGCGTAGTAGGTTTGGTTATGGGTGGCATACAATCGCTCAGTCGCTCTACCTATGCCAAGCTGATGCCTGAAACCAAAGACACGGCATCATTTTTTAGCTTTTACGACGTTACCGAGAAGATAGCCATTGTAATAGGTATGTTTTCCTTTGGTTATATAGAAGAAGCTACAGGCAGCATGCGCAATTCTATATTGGCCTTAATAGGCTTCTTTGCTGCCGGGGCTATCATTTTGTACCTTGCCATAGTAAAGGCGAAGAAAGAACATTTAAAAACAACAGTTATTTAGTTATGAGATTATTTTCGATAAATGCGGGATACTTTAAGTTGGATGGTGGTGCAATGCATGGTGTAGTACCTAAAAGCATGTGGAATAAAGCCAACCCTGCCGATGATAACAACATGTGTACCTGGGCTATGCGCTGTTTGCTGATAGAGCATGGCAATTATAAGATATTGATAGATACCGGCATGGGTACCAAGCAAGACGAAAAATTCTTTAGCTATTATTACCCGGATACAAGTGTTACAATAGAAAAGTCATTGGCTGAACACGGTTTTAAGCCGGAAGATATTACTGATGTGTTTCTTACACACTTACATTTCGATCATTGCGGCGGTGCTATAAAACGTGATGGCGATAAGCTTGTGCCAGCGTTTCCTAATGCCATATACTGGAGCAATCAAAAACACTGGGAGGCGGCAGTAAACCCAAACGAGCGTGAAAGGGCATCTTTTCTTAAGGAAAATATACAGCCTATAAAAGATAGCGGACAGTTGCGCATGGTAGAAGCTACTGACGGTAGCAACTGGATAAAAGATATTGATTTGCGCTTGGTGAATGGCCATACCGACACTATGATGCTACCACAGATCAATTACAACGGTACTACGGTGCTGTACTGTGCCGATCTGATACCGAGTGCAGCGCATATATCCATGCCATGGGTTATGGCTTACGATATGCGACCGGTTGATACGCTAAAAGAAAAACACCTGATACTTAATGAGGCAGCTGAACAAAATTGGGTTCTTTTCTTCGAGCACGACCCTAAAATAGAATGCTGTACATTAAAGAATGAGAATGGCCGGATTAAAATAGATAAGACTTTCCCGCTAAGTGATCTGGTAAAAGAAAAGGATGCTGCTGATAAATAATTGCAGGTTTACGGAAAATATATTTAAAGGAGCTATATGCTCCTTTTTGCTTTTCAGTCGTGACATTGTCATGACAATATTAAACTGTAGAAATCATGCTGCACACTTAGCTTTGCACCGTCATTTAAAAGCCATTTCAATGAGAATTTCTGCCTCTTACAAAAGCCTGGCAATACTTGCAGGTTTATTTGCATGTACGCAAACTTATGCGCAAGAACATAAAAACAGTGAACATGCTCACAGTGCGGCAACAGGGAAGCCTGTTACCGGTACACTACGCTACGAAGACGAAAAACATTTTAAGAATATTCAGCAGCTAACCTGGGGTGGCGATAATGCTGAAGCATATTTTGGACTGGATGGTAAGGCCATTGTTTTTCAACGTACCAACCCGAAGGAAGGTATTGATTGCGACCAGATATTCTACGGTAAGTTGCCTAAAAACATGAAGGACAGCTTTAAGTACACCAGGATAAGTAATGGTAAAGGCCGTACTACATGCGCTTATATTATGCCTGATGGTAAACACGTAGTATATGCTTCAACACATTTAGGTGGTGAAGCTTGCCCGCCGGTGCCTGATAGAAAAGTTTTGAAAAAATATGTTTGGCCAATTTACGATAGCTATGACATATTCGTTGCCGACCTGAAAGGTAATATCACTAAACAACTGACCAATGAGCCAGGTTATGATGGTGAAGCAACTATATCGCCTAAAAAAGATAAAATACTATTTACCTCCATGCGCAATGGCGATCTTGACCTATATACAATGGATATGGATGGTAAGAATGTAAAGCAAATAACTAAAGATCTGGGTTACGATGGTGGTGCATGGTTTTCGCCCGATGGTAAGAAAATAGTGTGGCGTGCATCCCGCCCTACTAGCGAAGCTGATGTTAAAGAATATAAAGACCTGCTGGCACAAGGCATGGTAGCGCCTACTAATATGGAAGTGTTTATTGCAGATGCCGATGGGAGCAATGTGCAGCAAGTAACCAAGCTGGGCAAAGCTAACTGGGCACCTAACTTCACTGCCGATGGTAAGCGCATCATCTTCGCTTCTAACCATGAATATGAGAGAGGTTTCCCCTTTAATATGTACCTGATAAATTTTGATGGTACCGGGCTTGAAAAAATATCGCACGATGGAGGCTTTGATGCATTCCCTATGTTCTCGCCCGATGGTAAGAAACTTATCTTCAGCTCAAACCGCAATAACGGTGGTACGCACGATACAAATGTATTTATCTGCGATTGGGTTGACTAGTAAAACTGTTTTATAATATTTTGGGGATGGCTACTCTGCGTTACATGAGTAGCCATTATTTTTTGTTGTAATTATAAAATAAATCTTGTGTAGGTAACGTATGTATATACATTTTTTGATTCGAGATTGATGTGCGTTTTAAATAAAATAGCTTGTAAACAAATGTATATATACGACAGATATTTTTCGTTTGAATTGAACTTTTTATTATTCAGAAAAATGGATAAGTCTTATCAAAAAAAAGACCAAACTTTTGAATGTCCATACTGTGGTATTGAGTAAACAAACAAGTGCTAAGAATTTTTTTTTTACACAAATTGTTAGCAATTTCGTTCTCCCCAGTAAAGATGAATAACAAACCATCTGTGAGAGCGATTTTGTGCCGGGGTCAACAAATATTTTTAGAAAGGTTTTAGTAGGTAAAGCTGGTTTTAAAGTTAAATTTTATCCGGCCGGTAAATTCGTCGCCCTACTATAATGTTTTTAGGGAAAATGGTACTAACTTGATTACGTTGAAAACGCAAATGGAGTATAACAATTACAATAATACATCTAATAATATATCGGGAGAAGCAGAAGCCGTTTGGGATAAGTGTTTAGGTATAATAAAAGATAACGTTAACTGGCGCACCTTTCAAACATGGTTCGAGCCGATAAAAGCTGTTGCTTTATCGAATAGTATACTCACATTGCAAGTGCCAAGCCAGTTTTTTTATGAGTGGTTGGAAGAACACTATGTTGAGTTGTTAGGTAAAACCATCAAACGCATTTTGGGTAAAGAGGGTAGGCTCGAGTATCGTATAGTTATGGAGAAAGCCTCCGGCCAACGCCAGCAAACATCTATCAATATTCCGGGTAGCACGTACACTAAGCCACCTATTGAGAATAACTATGTGGATATGCCCCTGAAATGGGACGATCCGCACAATATAAAAACACCTTATGCTATACCAGGCCTTAAGCGCATGCAGATAGATCCGCAGCTTAACGCTAACTATACTTTTGAAAAATATGTTGAAGGCGATTGTAACCGTGTAGCTCGTTCTGCGGGCTTGCATGTTGCGCAAAAGCCAGGTGCTACTTCATTCAATCCTTTAGTTGTTTTTGGTGGTGTAGGTTGGGGTAAAACCCACCTGGTACAAGCCATAGGAAATGAAGTGCGGAGGTTGCACCCAAATAAATCAGTGCTGTATGTCAGCGCTGAAAAATTTATCAATCAGTTCATCGATCACTCGAAGAATAATGAGGTGAACGATTTCATACATTTCTATCAGTTGATAGATGTATTGATAGTAGATGATATACACTTGTTCGTACCTGCAATTAAAACGCAAGATGTTTTCTTTGCGATATTCAACCACCTTCACCAAAGTGGCAAGCAAATAATACTTACCAGCGATACCCCTCCTAAAGATATGGAAGGGATGCAGGAACGCTTGTTAAGCCGTTTCCGCTGGGGGTTGAATGCAGATATACAAGCGCCTGATTTTGAAACGCGCCAATCTATACTGCAAATGAAAATGAGACAGGAAGGATTGGAAATACCCGAAGATGTAGTAAAGTATGTTGCCTATAATGTACAAAGTAATGTACGCGAGCTTGAAGGCGCATTGATCGCATTGTTCGCACAAGCTACCCTCAATAAGAAAGAGATAGATATAGAACTGGCAAAGCGAGTAATGAAGAATTTTGTGAAGACTGCTGCGCGTGAAGTGACTATTGAGAATATACAAAAAATGGTTTGCGAATATTTCCACCTGCCGTATGATAGGCTGCTTGCCAAAACACGTAAGCGGGAAGTGGTGCAAGCACGCCAGATAACTATGTTTCTTGCAAAGAAATTTACGAAAAGCTCTTTAAAAAATATTGGCGAACATTTCGGCGGGTTCGATCATACTACAGTTATTCACTCATGCCAAACGGTGGAAAACCTTATGGATACTGATTCTGAATACAAAGAACAATTGCTGGAATTACAACAAAAAGTGCAACTGGCAAGTATTTAAAAACTGTCTGAAAAATCTTTTGTTTTTTCGTTAATAAAACTATCTTTGCAGTCCCCAAACGGGGTGAAACAAAAAAGTTCTTTACACGCTGTAGGCCTTTGGTTTACAGATACCTAGGTGAGGTGGGAGAGTGGCCGAATCCAATAGTTTGCTAAACTGTCGTACGGGTTAAACCGTACCGCGGGTTCGAATCCCGCCCTCACCGCTGCCCATAAAAATATTGATGGCAATGTCATCAATCCGGTTCGGGAAGTAGCGCAGCCCGGTAGCGCACCTGGTTTGGGACCAGGTGGTCGCAGGTTCGAATCCTGTCTTCCCGACTTAAAAGGACAAAACAGATTTATACTGTTTTGTCCTTTTTATTTCCACCTT
>CAMLFX010000071.1 GCA_946479435.1 uncultured Sphingobacteriales bacterium
TTGTTCGTGGCGCCATTCAGCTACTTTCTTAGGGTCGCCTGAAAGCAATATGTCTGGTACTTTCCAGCCTCTGAAGTCTGCCGGACGGGTATAAACCGGTGGTGCCAGCAGCCCATCCTGAAAAGAATCAAACAAAGCTGAAGTTTCGTCGTTCAATACGCCCGGCAGCAGCCTGCCTACAGCATCTACTACTACAGCTGCAGCCAGCTCGCCCCCGCTTAATACATAGTCACCAATAGATATTTCGAGGGTAATATAATGCTCCCGTATGCGCTCATCAATGCCTTTATAATGCCCGCAGATAATAATGATATTTTCTTTCAGCGATAGCTGATTTGCTTTTTTTTGTTCAAAACGCTCACCGTCGGGCGTCATGTATATTATTTCGTCATACGTTCGTTCTGCTTTCAGTTTCTCAATTAGTATAGCCAGTGGTTCGGGCATCATAACCATACCTGCGCCGCCACCAAACTGATAGTCATCCACCTGTGCCTGCTTATAGGGTGTATGATCGCGCAGGTTATGTACGTGTACTTCCAGCAGCCCTTTTGCCTGCGCCCTTTTCATAATAGAATGGCTGAAAGGGCTGGTGAGCAGATCAGGGAGTACTGTAATTATATCAAAACGCATGTTAATAAAGTCAGAATGTAAAACTTAAAAATCAAAAATACTTACTTATCCAGGTACACTTCTATCAGCCCTTCCGGCAAATCCATACGCACATATTTATTGCGGATATTCACGTCCAGTATCATTTGGCCTACCAGTGGTATTAGTACTTCTTTGCCCTCGTAAGTTATTTTAGCCAGCCATTGGGCGCCCGCCTGCATCACATCCTCAATAGTACCTAATCCGCCCAGTGTTTTATCAACCAGGTTAAAACCTATCCATAATAAGGGTGAATCATCAGCATGTTTCTGTAAAATATCTTCGTTTACATATACAGGCTTGCCTATCAGTTTTTTTGCTTCTTCAACGGTGGTTATATCTTCTACCTGCAAAATATATTCTTCGTGATTATTGCCTTTGACCTGCACTACAAAATAGGGTATATAACTACCTTTTCTTAGTTCTATAAAAAGAGTATCATCTTTTTTCAGCCAATCGCTTTCACCAATAATATGGTTCAATATCAGTGAGCCTTGCAGGCCATGAGTAGCCACTATTTTACCTATCTTGAGCATGGGGTGCAAAATTAGCTAAAAATAACCGAGGTATTGGCGCGAATGGGTAGTGTACTCTATGTTCAGTTCGTCGCCCTGTTCTATATTATTAAAATCAGCCTCGCTTACCTCTATACTTAATTTATTGGGCGAATCGATATACAAATGAAAGGTATTGTTGTGGGGCATGAATTGCTTTCGGATAACATGCGTATGCTCTATAGTCTTGGTACTGCTGCGCAGGTCGGCATGTAGCTGGTGTAAGCTACGCCTGTATGCTATATAAACACCTGTGCCTGAAAAGCATAGCAGAAAAACAACGCCTACAAAGTACGCCTGGTACGAAAATGGGTTCTCAGCGCCATCGACTGCACGAAACCATGCTACTACGAACGGGCATATAAAACACAAAAGCATGAGCACTCTTATCACCTTGTAAAACTGTTTACGCTCCCGCGCTTCCTTACGCTGAAGAAAGGCTATTTCTTCGGCTTCAAGTGGCTCGTTGTAGCGTATTAGTTGCATGGCGCTCAGGCATCAGGGTACTTATGCTTTAAATAAGACATGAACGAGGCCAAAGTAAGGCCTTTACCGGTAATTTTTTTACATAGCTCTTCAGAGCGGTAGCGGCGCCCGTATTGATGTATGTTTTTACGCAGCCATTGCAATAAAGGGGCAAAATCACCATTGGCTATTTTATCCTTCAGCCCGATAATATCGTTTTGTGCTTGTTCAAAAAATTGGGCTGCATAAAAACTGCCTAATGAATAGGTAGGAAAATAACCAAAGCTTCCGTGCGACCAATGAATATCCTGCAGTACTCCTGTTTTATCGTCTTTAGGTGTAAGCCCAATGTACTCGCGGTACATATCATTCCATCTTTGCTTCAAATCTTTTACATCAAGTGTTCCATCTATCAGCGTCTTTTCTATTTCATAGCGGATCATGACATGGAAGTGATAACTAACCTCATCGGCTTCAGTACGTATAAGTGATGGTTGTACTTTATTTGCACCCTCCCAAAAATGTTCCATAGTAATATCGAACAATGCATGTGGAAATTCGCCCTGAAGCTGCGTATAGAAATATTTCCAGAATTCTTTACTTCTGCCTACACAATTTTCCCACATGCGCGATTGCGATTCATGAATGGAAAGCGATGCCGCCGCCCCTAAAGGCAAACCATATTGGTCTTCAGGAAGGCCTTGTTCGTATAGGGCATGGCCACCTTCGTGTATGCTGCTCCACAGCAGCGATGCGAAATTATGTTCATCTACACGGGTAGTTACTCTTACATCGGTAGGTGCAAAAGATGTAGTGAATGGATGCTCTGAGAGGTCTTGCCTGCCTGCTTCCATATCGTACCCCATTTTCTTTAATACCTGCATTGAAAAATCCCATTGTTGTTGCTTAGGATATTCCCTGTAGAAGAAGCCATCGTTGAAATGTAATTGCTGCAGCTTTTGCATAAGCGGCGGCAAATCTTTTTTTAATGACGCGAAAATAGGGTCGAGCATAGCAACAGTGGCCCCTTTTTCATAATCGTCTAATAATGCATCGTAAGGGTGTGCTTCAAAGCCATACAGTTCTGCCTGCTTTCTTTTCAAAGCTATCATTTTGTCCAACTCAGGTGAATATAGATCAAAGTCGTTGGCTTTACGGGCCTTTATCCACGCATTATAGCTGGCACTGGTTTGCCTTGTAAGTTCATCGATAAAAGAGGATGGCAGTTTCTTGTTTTTTTCATAGTCTTCAAGGCTCAGGCGTATGTTTGCGGCCTGTGTATCATCCAGGCTGGCACCCGAAAGCTCGTTCAGCAGGTGGCCATATTCATCATTGGTTACCATTTCATGCGCCTGGGTAGATAAAGTGGCCAATTGCCTGCCGCGGAATTGTTCGCCCTTTGGCGGCATATATACTTCCTGGTCCCACCCAAGTACGGCTGCCGCATATTGCAGGTCGGCAGCTTTTTGTGTTATGTTCAAATATTTATCGTAAAGATTGTTGCTGTTGTTGGTTGACATTGTATAAGTGATGTGCTAAAATTATATTAGTCTATTGTTCCTGTACTTCCAGTCGTTCTACTTTATTAATTCCTTCCAATGATGCCAGTTTATGGCATAAGTTGTCCAGTTCTTCACGGTCGTGCACGTACACCATTATAGTGCCGTCAAAAATACCATCGCTGGTATCGATACTGATGGAACGCATGTTCATTTTCAGCTCACCCGAGATAACATTGGTGATCTTCTGAATAACACCTACATCATCTAAACCTAGTATACGTACGCCACTAAGGAATGATATTTCTTTATTTTTCGCCCATTTTGTCTTAACCACCCGATGGCCGTAGTTGGCAAGTAGCTGTGCTGCATTTGGACAATCGGTACGGTGTATTTTCAGCCCTTCGCCCGATGTTACAAATCCGAATACATCATCGCCAGGTATGGGCTGGCAGCATTGCGCCAGTTTGTATAATATTTTATCAGAGCTTTCGCCAAATATGATGAGCTCCGGAATTTTGGCTGATTTAGGTTTTGCCGGTTCATCGTCGTGCGTATGTTTATGTTCTGGCTTTACTTCTTTTATGTGTACTATCTTATCGCCCTGTATGGTAAAGTCTTTTAGCAAATCTTTTGAATCGATACTGCCAACGGCTATGGCGTAATAAAGATCGAGCAGGGAAGGTTTCTTGTAGTGTATAACAAGCTCGTTGAGGTTGTATGGAGATGTGGGCACTTTAGCGTGGTCGAGCTTGCGCTCTACCATTGCCTTACCATCTTCGGCTATTAACCGTTTTTCTTCTTTCAGATAGTATTTAATGCGCGATTTAGCTTTACCTGTAGTGACAAATGAAAGCCAGTCTTCAGAAGGTTTTTGTTTAGATGATGTAATGATCTGCACCTGGTCGCCACTTTTCAATACATGGCTCAGGGGCAATAATCTGTAGTTCACTTTAGCACCTATGCAACGCGCACCCAGCTCAGAGTGTACATCAAAAGCAAAATCGAGTGCCGTTGCGCCTTTCGGCAATACGCGCATTTCGCCTTTCGGTGTATAGATGTAGATCTCTTCTGTAAACAAATCGAGTTTAAAATCCTGAAGGAAATCAAGCGTATCTGTTTCAGGGTTGTTTAAAATATCGCGTAAATGTTGCAGCCAGCTATCCAGTTTACTTTCCTGTGGGCTAACAGCCCCTTCCTTGTACTTCCAGTGTGCGGCCAGGCCTTTTTCCGCTATCTCATTCATTCTATCGGTGCGTATCTGCACTTCTACCCAACGGCCACCGGGGCCCATTACCGTAGTGTGTAGGGCTTCATAGCCATTCCCTTTAGGTACGCTTATCCAGTCGCGAAGGCGTTCGGGGCTTGGTTTGTAGAAATTGGTAACAATAGAGTAAACTTTCCAGCAGTCTTGTTTCTCCCGGTCTTGGGGAGATTTTAAGATGACCCGTATGGCAAAGAGGTCGTACACTTCTTCGAAAGCAACTTCCTTCTTTCGCATCTTGTTCCATATTGAATGGATTGCTTTAGGCCTGCCGTATATTTCAAAGTCGAAACCTGCTTCAGCAAGTTCTTCTTTTATTGGTTTTATAAATTCATTTATATAACGCGTGCGTTCGCGTTTAGTTTCTTTTAATCCTTTCGATATCTCGATATAAATTTCAGGCTGCGTGTACTTGAGGGCAAGATCTTCCAGTTCCGATTTTATTTCGTACAAGCCCATGCGGTGTGCGAGGGGAGAGTATATATACGTTGTTTCCGATGATATCTTCAGTTGCTTTTCGCGGCTCATACTTTCCAGTGTGCGCATATTATGCAGCCGGTCGGCAAGTTTTATCAATATCACACGAGGGTCATCGGCGAGCGTAAGCAGTATTTTACGGAAATTCTCAGCTTGTATTGTTGTATCCGCGCCCAGGTCAACAACGTTAGAGATTTTAGTGAGGCCGTCGATTATTTTAGCATACTTAGCGCCAAATTCCTGTGTAATATCTTCCAGGGTTACTTCTGTATCTTCCACAACATCGTGTAAGAGGGCGCAAATAGATGATGTAACACCAAGGCCTATTTCTTCCACTACAATGCGAGCAACAGCCAGCGGATGCAATATGTAAGGTTCGCCGGATTTACGACGCATATCTCTATGCGCATCAACAGCTATTTCAAAAGCACGCCGAAGCAGTGCTTTATCTCCTTTTTTTATGCGTTGTTTTAATGCCCTGAGTAAAGCCCTGTATTCCCTTAGTATCAGTTTCTTTTCTTCCTCTTCGTCAATATTAAATATCGTGTTCTTAAGCTTTTCCATTATTACAATTCAATTTACGACAATCTCTTCTTCTACAGAATATTTATCAGTTATAATCAAAAAGCCATCAATTATAATTGACGGCTTTTGAATGTTCTTTAAAAATCAAAAATTATTTGTAGTTTGATTTGTAAAAATTAATATATGTTTTAAAGTCCTTATCAGCCTTTAGTTTACGGTAGTTTTCGGCTGATATCGTAAACAGTTCGTACTCACTTTCCTTATACTCGCGGAATACCTGTGGCGTAGCGCGCAACATATTGAGGTATATCTTTGCCTGCAGCGCATTAGCGAATTTGCGGGTTATTATCAGACCTTTATCATTACTTAACATTTCGGCTTCCGATTTCAAGGTCATTGAAGGGAATTTGAACGAATTGAAATCGCCCATTGCCGCTTTTACCCCCATTGCCCTTTGCTCCATTACATTGAAAGAGAAAACTGCGTAATGTTCTTCTTTAGGCTTGTAAGTATATGTGGCCGGGGGTGGCTGGCTGCCGCCTGTGCTGTTTGTATCAGCCATGGCCTGACCTTTAGCAGCTGCTATACTATCAGCAGGTTTGCCGGTTGTGCTGACTGAAGCCGGCGGTATAATGGCCGCCGCCGGGGCGCTACTTCCCGGTGTAGGAGGTGCTGCAGTAACAGGGGCTACCCTGTTTTTCTTAATAAAATCTAATACTGCCTCAGCCCAGGGTTTTAAAGAATCGCCAGGGTAAGTGCGGATGAATGTAATTGCTATGGTATCGGCCATATCATATTCGCCGGTGCCTGCTAATGCTACTGCCTCTATAATCCTGAAGCGCTTAATATAGTTTGAATCGCTGTATTTCTTTTGCCCTTCTCTAGCCAGTTGTAACACTTCAGTGTACTGGCGCTGCAGCATTAGGTTATATGTGTTATCATAGTATTCAGCAATGCCTGCGTTGTTTTGCACTATTCCGGCGCCATCTTCAGTTGGTCTTACCAGGGCTGCCCATTTCGAATTACCATATTCCTGCAGCAATTGAGTGCTGTATGTCTTAGCTGCATCCAGTTGGTTTTGTTTGATGGCAGCCAGGTAGCGTAGGTATAATGCTTCTGCAGCTCTCGGACTTTTTTCGGGGTAGCGCTTATCGAAAGTGTCGAGCGTGGCGGTGCCTTGCGGATAGTCTTCCAGTTGCTTAATATATGCATTGGCCATATCCATGTAAGCAGCCTTCACTTTTTGTGTAGCATCAGCTTTTTGTTCGTCGGTTTTTGGTATTAGTGCCAGCAAAGCCTCTTCGGTAGGTATGCCATTTTCATCAAGTTCAAGCGCTCCTTCTTCTACAGCCTCCTGACTGTTAGCTTGTGCATTATTATTATTTGCAAAACCAGACATGGCTGCAGATCTTCTCCAATTGTCGGCAAGGGTCCTGCTTCCCCATTTGCGTTTAAAATCGTTAATACCACGCTGCATAAGCACGGGATTGGCAAAATACCAATTAGTATAGCTTGGTGCATTGGGGTCGTTATTGCTTGCAAGAGGGGCATTATTCAGTCCATTCTCGGCCCTGAAAATGCTATCGTTCCTTTGCTGCTCCAGTGCACGTATATATTTCCGGACAATGGAACGCTGGTCTTTTTCGCTCATAGCAGCTAGCACTAATAAGCTATCCTGTACATGTATCACCTCAGCCGGTTCGGTTACAAGACCCAGTACGCCACCGCGTTTTACCGCTATTATTACATCCGTATCGTTCGCCGCAGCCGATGCTACACTGGCAGCGCTATCGTAATAGTTTTTAGCCTGGCCGTAGTTGTGTTGATTGTAATATATATTACCAAGTGCCGCAAAAGATAAAGCTTTTTGTTTTTTGGTGGATCTGAGTGATTGCAGCCCTTTCTGGAAATAAACGATGGCTTCATCGGTGCGGTTATTACTGGCCGCAAGCCGCCCCATTACATAATATATCTGCTCGTAATAGTTAGAATATTTACCATCATTCAACACACGTTTCAGTGAGGATAATGCTTCGTCCTGGTCAACACCTGCATTCATTTGGTTGAAGGCAGTATTCTTACGTGCATAGAAATCCATTTCTATTTTAGGATGCAAGGCTACTACTTTTTTAAAGCTTTCAGCCGCAGCCGCATAGTCGCCCTGCTGCTCTAAGAGCTGGCCATTAATGTATGCAGCACGCGTACGTACCCAATCGGGTAGTTGGTTGTCTGTAGCTACTATATCCAGGTTTTTGATTGCTACTTTCCTGTCGTTTTGGCTCAATGCCAGGTAAGCCCTTTCCAGGGCTAGCCTTCCTTTCAGCGATTTTGGAAAATTCGGGTCAGTTTCCAGCAAGTCAAGTACCGATTCTGCATTGCCATCCTGCTTCCATTCAGTATAGGTTCGTGCCAACCACAGCAAGGCTTCGTTATGCACCGATCGGTGTTTCAGGAAGTCGAGTGGCTTATTATTATCGGCCTGGGCAATAGAGGGCACTTTTGAAGACGGCTTACTTCTGGTAGTGCTATTATTTTTCTTTTTATTCTTATCGCGCAGGCTCAATGTATAGCGGAAAGCTGTTGCGGCATTGTCGTAATCGGCTTTGTAATAATATGCCTGCCCCATAAGCAAATACAGGTCGTCCCCCCATTTGGCGCGAGGGTCATGTATCTGTATACCTACTGATGCTTTCTGTATGATACTATCCATATCCTGCGACAGCAGGGCCGAGTCCCGGTCGGGATCGAACGGGAAGAGCGCTAATACGGAGTCATAATTCTCTCGGGCGGCCCGCTGCATATTATCCAGCGCCTCGTCCATTTTTTTATCGGTATTGAAATAGTAATTGTACCTGGTAAACGTATTTTGTATTATTTGCCTCGGTACGCCCCATTTCTTTTTCAGCATTTTTTCGTTGCTCCAGGCTTCCCGCTTCTTATTTATTTTCAGCTCCAGGGCCAGCTGCATTTTTTCCTCTTTAAGCTTAGCCCTTGTTTTTTGATCCTTTTCCCGTTGTTCTTTTATTTTGGCAAGGCTATCCGTTCGCACCTTACGGGCTGCTTTCAGGCTATCGGTAAACTTGGTTCGCACAGCTATTACACTATCGTTATAGGCTTTTCGCGCTGCGGTCATACTGTCGGTTAAGTGTTTTCTTACGGTGGCTACGCTATCATTATAAGCCTTTCTTTCGGCCTTTATACTATCCAGCCGCGCTTGCCGTACTACTGCCACGCTATCGCCATACCGCTTACTTTGCCGGTATTCTCTTATAACTGCCAAGCTATCCGACCGCTTTTTTTGCACCGTCCTTATACTATCGGTAATAGTTTTGCGGGCGGCTATGGTACTATCTGTCAGCCGTTGCCGTTCAGCTCTTATCGAGTCGATATATGCGGTACGAACTTCCTTGATAGAGTCTGTACGCCTTTGCCTTACATCGGTTACACTGTCCTTATATTGTTTGCTGGCCCTGTATTGCCGTATGCTGGTCAGGCTGTCGGTAATTATTTTCCGGGCAGCACGCATACTATCAGTCACCCGCTGTCTTTCGGTCCTAAGGCTGTCGTAATACTGTTTACGCGCATTATTTGTAGAGTCTAATATCCTTTTACGTGCGGCAGCAATGCTATCTGTATTTACTTTTTGTGCAGATGCCGGTACTACGAATACAAACGAAGCTATAAATATTGATATATATGATAATATGATTCTTAAGCTCAAAGTGCTGAAAGGCTTTTGCTTCAATATATAACTGAAAAACTAAAAAAATATTTTACCAGCCTGCGTACTGTTGTATGAGGATGGCAATGCCATCAAAAATAGTTAAAAAAAGAGTTTACAAGAGTAATATAAATGTATAATTAATTTAATTTAACGTTAAAGGCATTTAATACCTGCCGGCTACATATTTATTTGGCCGAAAGCGTAAATTGCATGCCCGGCTATGAGTAAACGACGCAAAAAAAAAGGTAATTTCTTTGAAAGGCTAGGTAAGGAGTATAGAATGACTTTTATTGATGAAGAGTCGTTGGAAGAGGTGAGCTCTTATAAGCTGAGTATGGCGAAGTTATATATATTGGGCAGTAGTTTATTTGTAGCAATTGTACTTATTACTGTAACTATTATGTTGCTAACGCCATTGAAGTATTATATACCGGGTTATGGAAATGATAAAGCAAGAATACAAACTATAAAGCTCAAGCAGACTGTTGATTCTTTATCGGATCTTGTAATGGCACAGCAGGAATATGAGAACAATATAAAGACGATAATAAACGGCGATATGCGTAAACGTGATACAAATGTGCTGGATATGAAAAAAGTGCAGCAGGAGGATATAAACAGCATAGTGCCACAAACCAAAGAAATAAAACAGAATGCAATAGAAGGAATTAAAAAGGAAGAGAAGAAAAGGCAACAGTAACAATATGGAGCAGCAACAGGAAAAATATAGAAACACACTACGCTATGTAGGCCTGGGTACACAGTGGATGGTACTCTTGCTGATAGCAGTATGGGGTGGCTATAAGCTGGATGGCATAACAGGATGGAAATTTCCTTTGTTCATTATACTACTACCTGTTATTGCATTAGGATATTCGCTTTGGCAAGTAATAAGGATGTTTAATAAGCCGCAAAAATGAAGAACAATTTTATCATCATCATCTTAGGTATATTTCTCTTATTGAGCGGCATGTTTTATGCGCTGAAAATATATGTGCCAGAGTTCAGTTATCCTGTCCTGATGACCGGTAATACGGTAATGGCAGTATTATGCATTGTTAGCTATCTACTGGTAACAAAGCAAATAGGTGGCAGGCCCGATGCTTTTGTGCGGGGCGTATACGCATCTTCTTTCTTAAAGCTTTTTGTATGTATGGTATCAATACTTGTATATGCAATGGTTAACAAACCTCATGTACATAAACCCTCTATATTCGTATTGTTGGGTATATACGCTGTTTACTCGGCTACAGAAACAATTATTTTATCAAAAATGGCACGAAGAGCGAAATGATATGGCAAAGCAGGAAACGTCATTAAAATATTTACAAAACTTTCTACCAAAAGATACTTTTGAAATGGTGATGCCTTATTTCAGGCAGCACACCATATATCTTAACTTAACGCGCGAACGTAAAAGTGTATTGGGCGATTACCGTAACCCAACCAAAGATTACCCTTATCACCAGATAAGTATTAATATCAATCTGAATCCGTATAGCTTTCTTATAACATTGCTGCACGAACTGGCACATTTGCTAACCTATGAGCATTTTAAAAACAAAGTATCACCGCACGGAAGCGAATGGAAAACTCAATTTCGTCACGTATTGATACCATTTATAGGGAAAGGGATATTTCCTAAAGATGTAGAAAAAGCATTGATAGCATATATACATAACCCTGCTGCCAGCACCTGCAGCGATATTAATCTCTTCAAAGCCCTCTACAGGTACGATGAGGCTAAGCCTAACCATCTTTTAGTAGATGAGCTGGAAATTGGGCAATGGTTCGAATCGGACGGGCGTTTTTTTGAAAAAGTAGAAGAACTGCGCACCCGCAGCAAATGCATGGAGCTGACCACAGGTAAAATGTATCTTTTCCAGGATATTGTTGAGGTTAGGCAGATAAAGCGCGACTGGCGGCGAATAGCGTAAGATACCGGCAGAATATTTCCCCCGCATTTTCACCCTGTTAAAGATAGAGGGCGTATAACCAATCGCATTGGTTTATTTGTACATTTGTGCCTCCTAAAATAAAGTAAGGATGAAATTTAAACACACACTTCTGGCAAGTGCGGCCATACTATCATTAGCTGCATGCCAACAAAAAGAAGGTAAAGACGGCGAGAAGGTATCAAGAAAATTACTTGATCCTGCGAATATGGATACAACCGTTCGCCCTGGCGATAACTTCTTTCTGTATGCTAACGGTACCTGGTTGAAGAACACGCCAATACCTGCTTCTGAAACAAGATGGGGCAGCTTTAACCTGCTGGCAGAAAATAACTACAATGCATTGCATACGCTGCTTGACGAAGCAGCAGCTAATAAAGATGCTAAAAAAGGCAGTGCAGAGCAGAAAGTAGGCGATATGTACCGTAGCGGTATGGATACTGTTGCTATTGATAAAGCAGGCTTAACGCCTATGAACGGCGTATTGAGCCGTATAGATGCTGTAGCTGATGCTAACAGCCTGTTAAACGAAATTACTTTGGAACAGACACAAGGTATAGGCCAGGTGTTTGCTTTCTATGTAGCACCCGATGATAAGAATGTAACTAAACAAGCTGCACAATTTTTCCAGGGTGGTTTAGGTTTACCTGACCGCGATTATTATTTCAATAAAGACGCACGTACTACTAAAATACGCGATGCTTACCAGGTATACCTGGTAAAAATGCTGACCATGATGGGTAGCGATAGCGTTGCTGCTAAGAAAGATGCTGCAGATATTTATAAATTGGAGCTGGCATTAGCAGGTGCATCAATGACGCGTGTAGAAATGCGCGATCCTTACAAACTGTACAACAAGTACAATGCTGAAAGCATGAACAAGTTGACACCGGGTATGGATTGGAATACTATCTTGAAAAACCTGAAAGCTAATCCAACTGATTCTTTCCTGGTTGGCCAGCCTAAGTTCATGCAGGAAGTTGCTAAACAACTGAAAGCAACACCTATCGACGTTTGGAAAAAATATTTGAAGTTCCACGCAGTTAACGATATGGCTCCTTACCTGAGCAGCAATTTCGATAACGCACGCTTTGATTTTTATGGTAAAACAGTACGTGGCCAGGAAGAACAAAAGCCACGCTGGAAACGCGTAATGCAAGTAACTGATGGTTCGGTAGGTGAACTATTGGGCCAAATGTATGTTGACAAAAACTTTAAGCCTGAAGCTAAAAAGCGCATGCTTGAACTTGTGAACAACCTTCAACAAACATATGCAGACCGCATCAAACGTCTTGACTGGATGTCTGAAGGTACCAAGCAAAAAGCTTTGGCTAAACTGAATACATTCCTTAAGAAAATTGGTTACCCTGACAAATGGAGAGATTACAGCAAACTGGATATAGTTGGCAACGACTATGTGAAAAACATCCTTGCCTCTTCTGCTTTCGATTATGATTACATGATCAATAAACTGGGCAAACCTGTAGATAAAACAGAATGGGGTATGACACCTCCAACAGTTAACGCATATTATAACCCTGCATTCAACGAGATCGTTTTCCCTGCTGGTATCCTTCAGTTCCCGTTCTTCGATCAGGATGCTGATGATGCTATAAACTACGGTGGTATCGGTGCTGTAATAGGCCACGAAATGACACACGGTTTCGATGATCAAGGTCGTCAGTACGATGCTGATGGTAACCTGAATGACTGGTGGGCTCCTGAAGATGCTAACAAATTTAACGCAAAAGCGAAAATGGTTAGCGACCAATTCAACGGTTATACTGTACTGGATACTGTACACGTAAACGGTGCGTTAACAATGGGCGAAAATCTTGCCGATCTTGGTGGTTTGGCAATTGCTTACGAAGCATTCAAGAAAACAAAACAAGGACAAGGCACTGAAAAAATAGATGGTTTTACTCCTGACCAACGTTTCTTCCTGAGCTGGGCACAGGTATGGCGGATTAAAGTGCGCGATGAAGAAGCTGCTACTTTGATCATGACCGATCCTCACTCTCCGGGTCTGTGGCGTTGCAATGGTCCGTTGAGCAATATGCCTGAATTCTATCAAGCATTCAACGTACAACCGGGCGATAAAATGTACCGTCCTGATAGCCTTAGGGCAAAAGTTTGGTAGTAGATACTATTCTTAAAATAATAAAAAATCCCGCTGCAATCGCAGTGGGATTTTTTATTGAAGAATGTTTTTTAAAAAATATCTGCCGTATTTATGGAATAGGAAAAACTACTGCATCCTAAAGGTGTTAAACGTAAAAACAACTTAGTTCGTCACTGTATCGCAATAAAGCATTGTATGTAGCTACTACAAAGCTGAAGAAAACAATATGCTGACAGTATAGAGTTGTTAACGCTTTAACTTAATAGTAATATTTATTGTTTACCTGTTTATAAAACATTTGGTATGAAGACTAAACTATTTTGCCTTTTGGCTATGTTGTTATTGAGCTTTGCCGGCAAAGCTTTGGCGCAATCGGGCGCGATCTCAGGTACGATATTAGATGAAAGTGGTAACCCCCTGAAAGGGGCTGTTATAAAAGTTGCAGTTGGTAGCACTGCAAAGGGTAGTGCACAAACTGATATAGATGGGAACTACACAGTGAAGCCATTAGCGGCAGGACGTTATGATGTAGATGTCTCGATGCCGGCGTATGTAACTAGTAGAACAAAAGGTGTAGTTGTTAGCCCCGGTAAAACAACTGCATTGGATGTTAAGCTCAAAATTGCTACAAATGAGCTAAGCGGTGTTACTATTACCGCATATAAGGTGCCGTTAATAGACAGGTTCAACCCCGGGGCCCGTTCTGTTGTTACTCACGAACAAATTGACAAAATGCCAACACGTAGTGTTAATGATGTTGTTGCAAATGCACCATCTGTGTACAGCCAGCAGAAAGAGTTGCGTGTTGCGGGCGGACGTACGCAAAGTGCAAATTATTATGTTGGCGGAACACCGGCTGAAAGCAAAAAGGTAAAAGGTTGCTTTCCACCGGCACCCGGTAGTTATTATCCCGGTACGGAAAGCTATAAGAAAGATGCTGAAAATGATTTTCGGTCGGTAAAACTTAGCCCGCTTTCTACCTTATCTGTTGATGTGGACAGGGCATCTTACAGTAATATTCGACGCTTTATTAATGAAGGCCAGCGCCCTCCGGCCGATGCAGTGAGGGTAGAAGAGATGATCAACTATTTCGATTATGAATATCCGCAACCTAAAGGCGATGATCCGATTGCAATAGTTACCGAAATGATAGATTGTCCGTGGAAGAAAGGACATAAGTTGCTGCATGTTGGTATGCAGGCAAAAGAAATAAGTACTGATCGATTGCCAGCGTCGAACCTGGTATTTCTAATAGATGTTTCGGGTTCTATGATGACGGAAAATAAATTACCATTAGTAAAATCATCTTTGAAATTATTGGTGAATAAACTACGTGAAGAAGATAAAGTATCGATAGTAGTATATGCAGGTAGCGCGGGCCTGGTGCTACCACCTACATCGGGCAGCGATAAAGAAACGATCATCAATGCGCTCGATAGGCTACAGGCAGGTGGTTCCACAGCTGGTGGGGCGGGCATACAGCTTGCCTATAAAGTAGCAAGTGAGAATTTTATGCGTGGCGGCAATAATCGTGTTGTGCTTGCTACAGATGGCGACTTTAATGTAGGTGTAAGCGGTGATAACGAATTGGAAGATCTTATCGTAAAACAAAGGGACAAAGGTATTTATCTTACTTGTCTGGGTTATGGCATGGGCAACTATAAAGACTCGAAAATGGAGGTGCTGGCCGATAAGGGTAATGGTAATTATGCTTATATAGATAATATAGAAGAGGCCAACAAAACACTGGTGAAAGAGTTTGGAGGCACCATATTTACCATTGCCAAAGATGTAAAAGCGCAAATTGAATTTAACCCTAAATATGTAAAGTCTTACAGGTTGGTTGGTTATGAAAACCGCGTGCTGAATGCTGAAGATTTTAAAGACGATAAAAAAGATGCAGGTGAAATGGGGAGCGGGCACACTGTAACCATACTTTATGAAATAATACCTGCAAAAAGGGATGATGAAGTGAGCGATGATTTGAAATATCAGCAATCAACCGCTACGGGTAGCAATGAATTTGCTACCATAAAATTCAGGTATAAAAGGCCCAATGCCGATAAAAGTAAAGAAATGGTGCATGTAATAAACCCGAACACAAAACGCATAGATCTTGCCAGTGATAATGTGCGGTTTGCATCATCGGTAGCGATGTTCGGTATGCTGCTGAAAGATTCTAAATACAAAGGCGTAGGTACTTATGATATGGCACTTGCACTGGCACGTTCAGCAAAGGGAAAAGATAAAGAAGGCTACCGTGCTGAATATATAAAGATGGTAAAGGCGATGAATAATGATAAGAGTATAGATGACGAGGATAATTCAGGTTTGGGTTGGAATGGAGTTGATTAAATGATTAGCTATTTGATAATAAAGGGCGCAATATTTGCGCCCTTTATTAAATTAAAATCCTACGTTATTTCGAAAAATCTTAATAGCTATTGCTAATAGTATCACCCCAAAAAACTTACGCACTACCAATATACCTGATGGGCCAAGTAACCTTTCTAAAAGGTTGAGTGAGCGGAGTGTGATGAATATGAAAATAAGATTGACAAGGATTGCTATCAGAATGTTGTGCGCATCGTAGTTTGCTTTAAGCGACATAATCGTTGTCAACGTACCCGAACCGGCAATAATAGGGAAGGCAATAGGCACTACATTGCCCGCCTTGCCATCCTTTTCAGTACGGAATATCTCGAGGCCCAATACCATTTCAAGTCCAAGTATGAATATTACTATAGAACCTGCGATAGCGAAAGAATGAATATCCAGCCCCATAAAGTTCAATACCTCCTCGCCTACAAAAAAGAAAAGAAGCATCAACGCACCTGATACAAGTGTGGCTTGTATAGCACTAATACCACCCATCTTCTTTTTAAGGCCCAATAGCAATGGAATAGAACCAAGCATATCTATTACAGCAAAAAGCGTAAGGCTCACAGTAACTATCTGAGATATATCGCGACTAACTTGCATAACTCCGGCAAAGATACGATGCTTTAAAACGTCGTTTTTATAACCGTATAGCTTATTTTTACCGACTTAATTATTACAGATATGAGTTTGACAGGATATAAACATACTGTAGCTGACCGTTTTATGCGCTATGTACAGATAGATACGCAAAGCGATCCGGCTTCAGGCACGCAGCCATCTACTGAAAAGCAAAAGGACTTAAGCCGCATATTGGTAAAAGAATTGCAGGAAATTGGCATAAAGGATGCTGAGTTGGATGAATATGGCTATGTATATGCTACCATACCTGCTACCAGCAAGAAAAATGTACCCGTGCTATGCTATTGCTCGCACGTTGATACAGCGCCAGATTGCAGTGGTAAGGATGTAAAACCTATACTTCATACAAAATACGACGGTAAAGATATTGTACTGCCCGACGATCCTACGGTTGTAGTAAGTGCCAAAGACCATCCATACCTTCAAAAGCGAATAGGCGATGATATAATAACCGCATCGGGCACTACTTTGTTGGGTGCTGATGATAAAGCGGGTGTGGCAATTATTATGGATCTCGCCAATTATCTTATCCAACACCCTGAAATACAGCATGGGGATATACGCATACTTTTTACTCCCGATGAAGAAGTAGGCAGGGGTGTGAATAAAGTTGATATGAAGCGCCTGGGTGCACAATTTGGCTATACGCTGGATGGTGGCGAACGCGGTGTGCTGGAAGGTGAGAACTTCTCGGCCGATGCAGTTATAGTAACCTTCAACGGTATTAGTGCACACCCTGGTTATGCAAAGGGGAAAATGGTAAACGCTATAAAAGCTGCTGCTGCATTTTTAGATAAACTGCCACGCAACGAATGGAACCCGGAGACTACGGAAGGTAAACAAGGTTTTGTACATCCCGTACATATGGAAGGCGGCCTTGAGAAAGCAACGGTTCAGTTCATCATTCGAGATTTTGATACACCAATGCTGGCCACACATGAGCAAATGTTAAGAGAGCTGGTTGACCAAACGGTAAAGGAATTTCCCGGGCTTACTACAGAGTTTGTGGTGAAGGAGCAATATCGTAATATGAAAGAAGTGCTGGATGGTGTACCTCATGTTATGGACTATGCCGCAGAAGCTTATAAAAGAGCAGGCATGAATGCCGAACGTGTCAGTATTCGCGGTGGTACTGATGGTTCCCGTTTATCGTTTATGGGCATGCCTTGCCCTAATTTATTTACCGGCGAAATGGGTATACATTCCAAGCAAGAGTATGTAAGTGTTCAGGATATGGAGAAGGCAGTAGAAACATTAGTGCATTTAGCACAGGTATGGACGGAGAATAGTTAAATTTGTATAGTACATAACGCATTATTTTTTATAGATGAATCAGCAACTAAAAACAGTTTTACTTACGGTACTTACGTTATCGGTATTTGTAATTGCCCTGGTAGAGCTTAGCGGAGTAAGCAAAACAGCTTTGATAAACAGGTTTCAGGCTAATGAGCACAACAGTTCTTCGGTAAGCCCAATGGCGGAGGTATCGCAAAAGGAGGCGCAGGCCAAGAATATGCCCAAGACAACACTTACCTTCACCGAAACCAAACACAGT
>CAMLFX010000072.1 GCA_946479435.1 uncultured Sphingobacteriales bacterium
GATCTTGGGGAAATAGAATATGCGGCCGCATGGCAATTGCAGGAGGCGCTTTTACAAGAAGGTGTGCAGGAAAAAGCACGTTGGCAGAGTACACCTGAAAACCAGCGTGAAGAAGCCCCGAAAACTACCGATCATTTATTTTTTTGTGAGCATCCGCACGTGTACACATTGGGTAAAAGTGGCGATATGGGGAATTTACTTGCCGACAACAATAAAATGGCTGAAATAAACGCCAGCTTTTATAAAACTAACAGGGGGGGTGATATTACCTACCACGGTCCCGGGCAAATTGTAGGCTACCCCGTGCTTGATCTTGAGCATTTCTTTACCGACCTGGGGCGCTATATGCGCAATCTGGAAGAAGTTATCATTCGTACATTAAAACATTACGGTATTGACGCGGACAGGTTGCCAGGCTCAACAGGTGTTTGGCTGGACGCTGATATACCCGATAAAGCGAGAAAGATATGCGCTATGGGCGTAAGGTGTAGCCGCTGGATAACCATTCACGGTTTTGCACTGAATGTAAATACCCAAATGGAGTACTTTGATAATATTATACCCTGTGGAATAGCCGATAAAGAAGTTACCTCGCTGGAAAAGGAGCTTGGCAGGCAAGTAGATATATATGAAGTAAAAGAAAAATTGAAAGAGGAGTTTGGCAAGATATTTTTAGCGGATATTATTACAGAAGTGGTAGCACCCTAGCAGACATGTAGTAATTTTTATTAATTTTAGTAACTGTCATGATAAAAGCCGTACCTAACACAAATCCTAAAAATGCAATTACTTATCACTGGGGCGATGACCATCTGTTGATAACCCTGGGTAACCGTACCCAAGCCCGCATAAAGATTTTGTTTTGGGCTGAATTTCTATTTACGACGGGCATGGCTACTATTTTTCTTAAAGAAGCATTCGATTTTACCGGCAGTATTTTAAAAACAGGTAGTGTTGTAGCCGCCGCTTTGCTTTATTTAGTTGCTTCTTACCGGTTTTTTTCAAGAATACTTTATACGGAAAAGATTTTTCTCGACCAGGAATCGATGACAATTGTACAGCGTACACCTTTTACCCTGGTTAACCGTAGCTATAAATGGGCAGATATCGGTCCTATACATTATGTGGGCAAAACTACTAAGACTGATCACCCGTTGAAGGGTAATTGCTATGATTATTTTGGTTTTGAAACGCAGGAACGCCTGATACAAAACCTGCACCACGACGGTAATTTATACTTCAACCACCTGGGCTATCCTGTACGTTTTGGTAAATGTGTATATTCCTGGGATGCGGAAGAAATGATGCGCATGATGCAACTATATGCAGGTGCCAGCATAAAATTTGGCCCTGAATGGAAGGCAATGTTGCAGGAAATGGAATGGGATAATTAATAAATAGTTATAAACCCTGTTTCAATCTTTCTATCGTCTTTCAACAATTCGAATTGGAATAGCCCTTTTTGCTGAAAATTCCGCTTATCGATAATTATAGGTGAATCTGTAACCCGCGGTATTTCAAACAATCTTTTCTTTTCCTGCGTCAAAAATACCACAGTGTATTTATGCTTGGTGACATCGGGCAATTCTATATTTACATGCCCTGTGAACGGGTTGGTAAAAACATACTGAGATTTGATGTAGTTGAATGAGGCTACATCTCCGCTTGCTGTGGGCAGGCTTAACTTAATAGAGGACAGAGCTTTAGAAACACTGTCTGTGCCAACGCCAGCACCTGTAATAACACTATGGCCGGATGTGTCCATTCTCATTTTAATGCCCACAGCCAGTTTCTGTAACGAATCATTGGGTGGTACTACTCCTTTTGAGAATATAGTGGCGCTATCTACAGATAGTTTAATACGATTGCTATTCCAGGAAAGGTCGGAATTGAAAACAATATACAAGCGATACCAGTTATTGCCGGGAACGGGGTGGCCATCGATAAAAGCTTGTTGGCCTTTTTTTAAATTTTTCACATAACCAACTGTAACATAATTATACATGCTATCAGAAGAGCGTTGAACAGCTATCGATTTAATGCCTTCATATTGGTTAGTCCAGGTAAGTATGTTAATACCTTTTTCGGTACCGGCTAATATATCGGGCAAGTTAGGTTGTGCGTAGCTGAATAATGAAAAGAATAATAATCCTAAGGTTAGTAGTATCCGCGACATGCATCAAACCTACTGCAAAATTTAATAACCTGAAAAATGGGATGGGAAGATTTTCTTTTCTCTAACATTTCACACCCTATCTCACACCTTTGCCGTGCTATTTGTACAAACGACATTTTATCTTTAGGTTTGAAAGCATTCTACTATCATATATGAGTTTATTTAAAAGAAAACCCTTAGAACTGTTATTTGCCGAGGCAACGGAATCGGAAAAAGGCCTTAAGAAAACATTAACTGCAAGGGCACTTGTAGCCCTGGGTGTAGGTGCTATTATTGGCGCGGGATTGTTTTCCATTACAGGTGGTGCCGCTGCTAATAACGCGGGGCCAGCTATAACTATATCATTTATTATAGCAGCAGTAGGGTGTGCGTTTGCCGGTTTATGCTATGCTGAGTTTGCTTCTATGATACCTATAGCGGGCAGCGCCTATACGTATTCTTTCGCTACTATGGGCGAATTTATAGCCTGGATAATAGGATGGGATCTTGTGCTGGAATATGCAGTGGGTGCCGCAACGGTATCGATAAGCTGGTCGCGCTACCTGGTAAAATTCCTGGAGTATTTTGATATACATCTATCGCCGGCGTGGACCTTATCTCCGTTTGATGGGGGTATCATTAATCTACCTGCTGTATTTATTATAGTGCTTATGTCGCTGCTGCTAGTGAAGGGTACAAGAGAGTCGGCATTTGTAAATGGCATTATCGTAGTATTGAAAGTTGCAGTAGTGCTAATATTTATAGCACTAGGCTGGCAATATATTCACCCTGAAAACTATACGCCATATATACCACAGAATACCGGCACCTTTGGCGAATTTGGGTTTAGCGGTATTGTTCGTGCAGCGGCTATTGTGTTTTTTGCCTATATAGGTTTCGATGCTGTATCAACGGCTGCACAGGAAACTAAAAACCCCAAGCGGGATATGCCTATAGGTATATTGTTGTCTTTAGCAATATGTACCGTGCTGTACATATTGTTTGCACACGTAATGACAGGTGTTGCGAGTTACCAAATGTTTGCCGGCAAAGATGGTATAGCACCTGTTGCCGTGGCTATAGATAATATGGGTACACGCGGGCCAGATGGTGTGGTGGTTCCCGACTACCCGTGGTTGAATAAGGCGATCATCCTGGCCATATTGGGTGGCTATTCTTCTGTTATTCTGGTGATGTTGATGGGGCAATCGCGCGTATTCTTCAGTATGAGTAAAGATGGTTTGCTGCCTAAAGTATTCTCTGATGTGCATCCTAAATTCCGTACTCCTGCAAAAAACAATTTCCTGTTCATGCTGTTTGTAAGCTTGTTTGCAGCATTTGTGCCAGCGCGCGTAGTAGGCGAAATGACGAGTATCGGTACTTTATTCGCATTTATATTGGTATGCATTGGTGTTATGGTAATGCGCCGTAAAATGCCCGATGCGCCACGTGCATTCCGTACGCCTTTGGTACCGTTGGTGCCTATTTTAGGTATTATTACCTGCCTGTTTATGATGGTCTTTCTGCCATTAGATACATGGATACGGTTGATAGTATGGATGATGATAGGTTTTGACGTGTACCTATTCTATGGTATGCGCAATAGTTTGCTGAACAATGGGATTTTTACGCGCAAAAGCTTCCAGACAGTTGCCTTTTCAGGTATTGGTATGGTGGTAGTGCTGATGATAGTAGCCTTGTTACATCATAATGTAGCGCAAGCAGACGATGACACACTTTTCAATTTCTCGATTGCTTTTTCTATACTGCATTTGCTTGTTTATATAGCAAGCGCTGTAAGGGGAAGAAAGCAAAACGTATAATATCCATTGCGATATTCGCATGTAAATCTAAGCCCCTTTGCAAATTGTGGAGGGGCTTAGTATGTAATTATTGGCTCGGTTTTATATAGTGGTAGTAATATAAAATACTACGATCATGAATCTAAAAAAAATAGACAATAAGACACTAAAAACCGCAGGTATTGTAGCTTTAGCAGCAGGATTACTGTATTACCCCGCAACAAGATTATATAAATACCTGAAAACAAAGCGTGCAGATAATAATGCCGATACTGAAGCAACCGGCATAAAGAGTTTCGCCCCTTCATATCGGGGCAAGCATAAACCACATCATCGTCATGCACCACAAAGCAATCATAATGGTACGATTGCATAAAGTATAGCTAATATTATATTGTATAACTGGCGCATAACATATTGTTGTGTGCCAGTTGCTATTTAGTATGTTTCGATTGGCTACTCAAAACTGAAAAAAATGGGTACATTTGTCCGGTTTTTATTACAACCGTTTAACTTTTTTAAAGCTAATATTATATGGCATACGATGTTATCGTAGTAGGTAGTGGCCCCGGCGGATATGTTGCGGCTATACGTGCATCACAGTTAGGTTTTAAGACAGCGATAGTAGAACGTGAGAGCTTGGGTGGTATCTGTCTGAATTGGGGCTGTATCCCAACCAAAGCATTATTGAAATCGGCGCAGGTAATGGAATACATCAGCCATGCGCAGGACTACGGTATACAAGCCGGTGAATCGAAAGCCGATTTCGCAGCTGTTATTAAACGTAGCCGTGGCGTTGCCGATAAAATGAGTAAGGGTATCCAGTTCCTGATGAAAAAGAACAAAATTGACGTTCTGGCAGGTATGGGTAAACTGAATACAAAAAAAGAAGTAGAAGTAACAGGTGCTGATGGTAAAACCACGGCTCACCAGGCAAAACATATAATATTGGCAACAGGCGGCCGCGCCCGCCAACTACCCAATTTACCTATTGATGGCAAAAATATAATTGGTTACCGCGAAGCGATGTCTTTGCCTACTCAACCTAAGTCAATGATCGTAGTGGGTTCAGGCGCTATAGGTGTTGAATTTGCATATTTCTATGCAAGCATGGGTACAAAAGTGACCATTGTTGAATTTATGCCACGCATAGTACCGGTTGAAGACGAAGATATATCGAAAGAACTGGAGAAAATATATAAGAAAAAAGGCATTGAGATAATGACCAATGCTTCGGTTGAAAAAGTAGAAACTTCGGGTAAAGGGGTAAAAGCTACGGTAAAAACTAAAGATGGTAATATTACACTTGAAGCTGATATAGTACTAAGTGCGGTAGGTGTGTCAACCAATATCGAAAACATTGGCCTGGAAGCACTGAACATAAAACTGGAAAAAGATAAAGTAGCAGTAGATAAATACTATAAAACAAATGTTGAAGGTATTTATGCGATAGGAGATATAGTGCCGGGCCAGGCTCTGGCGCATGTGGCAATGAAAGAAGCCGTGATATGTGTTGAAGCTATAGCTAATAAAGAAGGTAAATACCACCATACGCCTGAGCCATTGGATTATGGCAATGTGCCGGGTTGTACTTATTGCTCGCCTGAAATAGCTTCTGTAGGTATGACAGAAAAACAAGCTAAAGAAGCCGGTTACGAAATAAAAGTAGGTAAGTTCCCTTTCTCAGCATCGGGCAAAGCAAGTGCTGCAGGTGCTAATGAAGGTTTTGTAAAAGTGATCTTCGATGCTAAATATGGCGAATGGCTGGGTACGCACATGATAGGTGCTAACGTAACAGAAATAATTGCACAAACCGTGGCCAGCCGTAAACTGGAAACTACATGGCAGGAGCAACTGGATACAATTTTCCCGCACCCTACAATGAGTGAGGCCGTAAAAGATGCTATAGAAGTAGCGCTAGGAGAAGCAATACACTTATAGTTAATTTATAACTTAATGGTTTATAAATAAAAGGCTACCAAATCGGTAGCCTTTTATTATTGGCGTTTAGGGATATTTTAATTTCAAATTAATACCATTTTTTTTAACATTACATATGTTAACCTCGTGATATTTAAATAATAATTTATGGCAAATTTTACCCAATTATTCAGATCAGTTATATTTTCTGTTCTATTAGCGTTACCCTTATTTAGCAGTGCACAATATTGCAGTATAAGTGGAACAGGCTGTCAGTATGGTGATTATATTCAATCGTTTTCTACAACAGGTGCAACAACTAACATTACTAATAACGGTACAGGTTGTATAGGTACTATACCTTCTTACGTATATTATTCATCAATGACGGCATCTGCCGTACAAGGCACATCTTTCAATTTTTCAATAACAAATGGCAGTTACCCATACAGCGAATGGTTTTCGATATGGGTAGACTGGAACCATGACAGTGACTTTACAGATGCAGGTGAAAATGCTTATACAGCCAGCTCTTCATCAAGTTCTTCAGGGCAAGTATTTACCGGTAGTATAACTGTACCGGCAACAGCTACGCCAGCTACAACACGCATGCGCGTTATGTGTAGTTATGGAGGTGTAGGTAGTCCTTGCAGTACTTATTATTCAGACGGTGAGATTGAAGATTACAATTTCGAAGTATTAGCTGCATGCCAAACACCTACTTCATTAACCGCCAGCAATATAACTAGTTCAACGGCTGATTTTAACTGGAACGCCGTAACAGGTGTATTGGGTTATGAATATGTAATAGATCAGGTATCTACTAATCCTACAGCTCCCGGTACATTGATTACCACTAATAGTTTCAGTGCAGCAGGCCTTACTTCCAGTACTTCCTACTATTTCCACGTACGCACTAAGTGCGGACAATCGGCATTTTCCGGTTGGACTTCAGTGCCATTTACTACTATTTTCAACCCGTGCCCTTATCCAACAGGAATTACGTTTACACCAAGTGGCACATCTGTTGCTGATTTTAGCTGGACTCCTGTGGCAGGTTCAGTAGGATATCAGTATATAGTAAGCGCCAACCCCGCAACACCAATTGTGAGCGGTACCAGTACTACAAGCAATACGGCTACTGTGTCGGGGTTGACAGGGGGTAATACATATTATTTCTTCGTTCGTAATGAATGTTCTGCCACCAGTACTTCAGACTGGAGCCGTACTCAGTTTACTATGCCCGAATGTTACAAACCGGGCAGTATTTTAGTTTCTAATGTATCTGATACTTCTGCTGATTTCATTTGGGGAGTTACCAGCAATGCAAATTATTATGAATATCAGGTTGATCCAAACTATAATCCACCTGCGGGTGGTTCGGGCTTTAGCGCAACTTCAGGTATGAGTGCACATGTGGAAGGCTTGATACCACAAACACTTTACTATGTACACTTACGTTCAAAATGTTTTACCAATGATAGCTCTGATTGGATATTAGATTCATTAGTAACACAAATGGGTTGCTTAAGGCCGAACGTTGTTATTACTGGTGCGCAAACAAATAATGTATCCGCACGCTGGGATGCAGTGCCTAATGCAATTGCGTATGAATATCGTGTAAGTACCAGTGCAGCTGTACCAGCTTTCGGTACTGAAACAAGCAATACATTTACAGGCCCTATTACGTTAGCTAATGACGGTAAAGATTATTATTTACATGTACGTTCAAAATGTAATAGCCAGTTTAGTTTTTCGCAATGGGTAACCAATCCGTTACGCACAAGTGCTTTAAGTGTTGCTAATTTTTCAGCAGATGAATTTGATGTGAGCGTATATCCTAATCCTGTTAGAGACATACTGCAAATAAGGGTACTGGCCCAGATGGCAGAGCATGCCAGTTTAGTATTATCAGACATAACCGGAAAAATTGTTATGCAAGGCTATATTGACAATAACAGTTCAGAAGTAAATATGGCTACTTTGCCTAAAGGTGTGTATATGTTAAAATATACAGACAATAGACACTCAAAAGTGGTGAAGGTGACGAAAGAGTAATTTTAAAATCAAACAAAATGAGCCGCAAATTTTTGCGGCTCATTTTGTTATATAGAAATCATATATATTGAATTTGAGACGATTAAGTATTTAGAAATTTCATCTAAATGTGTGTATTAAAAAATATCTCCTTTTTAAGGGCCGACGTATTTCAAATATGATTAAAGTTATTTAACTTAGGGAATATATGTTTAACTAAAAATTATGAAAAAATTTACCCCTCTAGTTTTTCGTAATGCGATACTGATGTGTATGGTTGTATTGATGCCTGTATTAGCAAAGGCACAATATTGCACACCATACTCTTATTGCTATTACTATTATTATTGTGCTGGTTTCAGCACTTCAGGAGCAACAACTGATATTAGTCTCTCGACATCGTGCGATAACGCTTACAGCGGGTCTAACTCTTACAATTCAACAGATGTTATTGAAGCTGTGAAGGGCACATCTTTCAGCTTTACTATTACAAATGGGCCTTCGTCATATATGTATTATAATATTTGGGTAGATTGGAATAATGACGGAGATTTTACCGACGCGGGTGAAAATATGTATTCCAGCGGTTATACTTCTTATTACGCAACACAGACGGGAACAATTACGGTTCCTTCTACTACAACAATAGGTGTAAAGCGTTTAAGGGTGATGGGTAGCTATTATGGCAACGGTACACCTTGTTATACTTATTGGGGCAATGGTGAAACGGAAGATTATGATCTGAATGTATTACCATCTTGCCCTACCCCAACGAATGTAGCAGCAAGTAATATAACTGGTAATAGTGCCGATATAAACTGGGATGCAGTAACTGGTGCTCTGGGTTATGAATATGTACTTGACCAAAACGCTGCTGACCCAACAACAGCGGGAACATTTACAAGCACTAACAGCTACGGTGCATTTGGTATGAACGCTAGCAGTGGTTATTATTTCCATGTGCGTACAAAATGTTCATCAACAGACTACTCACTTTGGACAAAAATATATTTCTCAACAATATACAATCCGTGTCCTTTCCCAACATCTATATCGGTAAATACACCTACTGCTTCTAACGCAGATTTTAGTTGGGGAGCTGTAACCGGCTCACAAGGATATTATTATTTAGTAAGCCAAATGAGTACCGCACCTACAGCGCCGGGTAGTTTTACTACAGGTACTACAGCATCGGTCAACGGACTGGTAGGCGGTGCGACTTATTATATATATCTGCGTAATGAATGCTCTTCAACCAGTGTGTCAGATTGGACACGACAATTGTTTACGATGCCTGAATGCTACAAGCCAGGTGCCGTGCTTACAACAGGTATTACAGATACCTCTGCCGATTTTATTTGGGGTGTAACTAATAATGCCAATTATTATGAATATCAGGTAGATCCTAATTATAATCCACCTGCAACAGGTTCAGGTTTTAGCTCAACTACAGGTATGAGCGCGCACGTAGAACGTTTGATACCACAAACTAAATATTACGTGCACATACGCTCGCGTTGCTTTGTAAATGATAGCTCAGCATGGTTGTTAGATTCGTTAGTAACAAGAGTAGGTTGTCTTACACCAGTTGTAAGTATTACAAATGCCAATACTAATAATCCGGGTGTTAGCTGGGATCCTGTACCTAATGCAATTGCTTACGAGTATAAAATAAATAACGTTACTACGTCACCTGCGTTTGGAACTGAACTAACAGCCACATCTCTTCCACCAATAACATTAGCAGCTGATGGCAAAGACTACTATGTGCATGTGCGTGCAAAATGTAACAGCCAGTTTAATTTCTCACAATGGAATACACAAGCATTAAGACAGAGTGGTGTTAATGTTGCTTCTGTCGGGAAAAATGAAAAAGGCATATATGCTTATCCTAACCCGGCAAAAGATGTGGTAAGTATAAAAGTGAATGGTAATATTGGTAATAATGCTTTAATACTACTTACTGATATAACTGGTAAAGTGCTGCGTGAAGTAAAAGTTTCTGCTGCAACGACAGAGATTAACATTATGTCATTACCGGGAGGAATATACTTGCTTAAATATTCGGATAGTGATTACAGCCAGGTAGTAAAGCTAACAGTAGAATAACAACAACAGTATAGTTCATTTCGAAACAGCCTCAATAATTGAGGCTGTTTCTTTTTATAAAGCTATTTTTGTTTGGTATGCGGTATATACAACAACACATAGTAAATATCATAGACAAATATGCAGGTAGTGTACCGTTAACACATTTTCTGAAACAATACTTCAAAGCACACCCTAAACTGGGTAGTAGAGACAGGAAAATGCTATCGGAAATGGGTTATTGCTGGTACAGGTGCAGTAAAGCAATAACGGGTGTTGATGCTATTGAAATAAAAATAAATGCATGCCTTTTCCTTTGTAATACGGAGAATAACGCAGCGATAAAGCTATTGCCCGAACTGTGGCAAGAAAGTAAGCATTTACCGCTTAAGGATAAAATTGAGATCTTGGCAAATGAAAGTATTGGATTTGATATTGATAAAATCATTTGCTATCCGGGAGTACTATCTCAAGGTATTGAACGAAAAGACTGGGTTACATCACTACTATACCAACCCGCATTATTTATACGAGTACGGAAAAATAAAGAAGCTATTATAGAAAGGTTGGTTGAGAACAATATAGCTTACAATGAAATTGGTACCACCTGTTTAAGCCTGCCCAACGGGGCACCGGTCGATAAAATATTGCTTCCAGATACTTATGTAGTACAAGATAAATCTTCGCAATTAACAGGTACCTATTTCCATCCTCACCCTGGTGAGCTGTGGTGGGATTGCTGCTCAGGTGCAGGCGGTAAATCATTATTGCTGAAAGATAAAGAGCCATTAGTAAAACTGACTGTAACGGATAAACGTAAAACTATACTCCACAACCTGCAAGAACGTTTAACGTTATATGGCCATAATCTGCAGCAAACCGCAGTACTGGATATGGCTGATAGCGATGAGATAAAGTGTACAATGCAAGGGAAAGTATTCGATAATATTATTTGCGACGTACCCTGCACAGGATCGGGCACATGGGCAAGAACGCCTGAACAGGCTTATTATCTTGATGATGAAAATTTAAACGTCCTATCCAGGCTTCAATATAAAATTGCAATCAACGCGCTATCATACCTAAAAAAGGGCGGAATTCTTTACTATATAACCTGTTCGGTATTTGAAACGGAAAATGAGACAGTTGTTAAAAAGATTCTTGCAGAAAATGGTTTGCAGCTAAAAGAAACGAAACTCATTAATGGTATAAGTAACAGAGCTGATTGTCTTTTTATAGCTCTACTGCAAAAGCTATGATTATTTTTTTACCAGGGGCACCGTTGTTATACTACCTGATGTGGATACGGTAAGATAATAAACACCCGGTATCAGGGAAGTTGTGATACTAACAGGTATATGATGAATGCCGGCAATGCGCGCGAATTTGCCTTTATATACTTCTTTGCCATTTATATCTACAACGCGTACTAAGATATCTCCCGTTTTTGCATGATATACTTTTAGGTCTATATTATTGTCAAATGGATTGGGGCCTACTGTAATAAGGCTTGTGGGTGTTGGTATAACCGGTGTATCTTTTATGTCGAGGTATTGGAAGGCCTGTTTAAAGTCAGGTATGCCATATCCATCATGGTTATTTGGAGCTGTGTACTTATCTGCACTTTGAATAATAGCATTCTTAATCATGAAAGGCGTGGCAGTAGGTTTAGTTTGCCAAAGACAGGCGGCCCAACCTGCAAGTTGTGGCACTGCGAATGATGTGCCTCCTATAGGAACCGGGTTATTGCCTGTTGTTAATACCATTGCAGGGTTGCCAACCATGCATACATCGGGTTTTATTCTTCCTGAAGAACTAGGCCCATAACTACTGGTTGGCGCAACTATTTTATTCAGGTCAACAGAACCCACAGTAATGGCGCTATCAGCATCACCTGGTGTAAGTATGTAGTTCCACGAACCACCACCTTCATTACCGGCTGAGGCAACAAATAAAATACCTTTAGTGGTAGCAATATTAGCAGCTTTTGCAGCAATAGTTTTGCTTCCATTCATATCGGCGTAAGTATATGATTGGGGTGTGAAGGGAGACGAAAAAATATTATATCCCAATGAAACTGAAATAATATCAGCACCAATACTATCTGCACGTTCACTACCTGCTAACAGATTATCCAACTCTATTTCCATTTCTCCATTAGCATCGTCTTCGGTAACGTAAACAACATATTCTGCATGGGGCGCAGTGCCTACGTATGTGCCAGGCAGGTTAGCTGCCATTGCCGAGAGTGCAGATGTGCCATGATTGTAACGCCCTGAAAATACATCAGTACTATACTTTACAAAATTAAAATGGTCTATTAACCTGTTATTTTGGTTGAGGCTATCAAAACCTGCCATTGTATTTACGCCTGCAAAACCATTATCCAGCACAGCTATAAGTTTCCCTGCTCCTTTATAATCCCTATCGTGCAGGTAGTCGCCGTTTACCAGTTGTGTTTGGCTAAAGGCATCCCCATAATATGCATGCGTGCCGCTTGTTTTCATTTGCGCACCAGGAGGTAGATATTGGCTGCTATTATCGGGTGGAGTAGGTGCCAGGTGGTGCAGCGTAGTATTATAATGGGCAATATATTTTATAGAATCTACATAGCTCTTGCCTTGCAATTGCAAAATATGTGTGGAGTCGTCCAATAGTATTACGCACGTATTCAGCCAGCGTGAGCTAAGATGGAATTTGCCGCCGGTACTGAAAAGAATATCTGCTATATAAGTGGGTGATACGGGTCTGTCCGTTTCTTCAAGAGCAATAGCTTGTACCACACGCCTGTTTAATGCACGGGCCGATAAAAATGATGGTGACGCTGATAAGGGTGGTGCACCAACTTTGTCCTTTAAATAAATGCGGAAACCGTATTGTTGCTGTGCCTGTACTTGCTGAAGACCAAGTAAAAATACCAATGCCAAACAAAAGCCACTACACCAACGCAACATAAAAACCGGGTTTAGTTATGAGTTACGGCCTTCATAACCACGCCGGTACCTTTACGGCACCTGTTAGGGTTATTAGGGTCGTTATTGGCAAGTGCCGTCTCATCATAAGTCCAGTGATAATACTCACGGTAAACCATGCCCAACCCCTTAGCATATACTTCTTTACCATAAGTGCGTAGTGCCGGCTTATTAGGTATAGTTTCAGGGTCGTTTTCAGTAATATCTACCTGGCGAACTGTAATAGTATTATTATAAATTATTTCACCTGTATTGAAATCATCACCGACATTGTCGTAACGGTATTGCCAGCCTGCAAAATACATATATGGTGTATCAATAGAGCTGATCAATGCGTTTCCTTCCCAATTGCGGCCTTCCTGAATAGGATAAACCAATTTTATAAAACGCAGATTTTTTTGTACCAATTCTGTTTGCGCCTTGGTATTGGTTACATATATCACATCCTGTGTTGTCCAGGGGTCTTCAGTTTTTTTGCGTATGCGTGTATCTATACGGTAAGAAAGTCTTCCTTGCCCATCTGTAAAGGTATCGGCAACTGTGTACATCATCTGGTACTTGTTCGATATCTTAACACATAGTTGATCATCCCATATAGTTGAGTCTACATTGTAGATAATATATTTATTCTTTTCCAGAGGAAAATATGCGTCTGCATTTTCAGTAACGGGCTCATCTTCATCAGCTTTCTTACAAGAGAATAAGGAAACAGTAAATAGTGTTGCCAGGAATAAGAAAGGTAACAACTTTTTATTCATAAGACTCGGGATGCTGTTATTTCCGTAAATATATAATGAAAGAAATAAAAAAAGAAGTCATTTCAAAACTAATTCCACTCCCTTTTTAGCTCAATTCAAGCCCTTTTCTGATAATGCCTCCGGCTATTACGTCATCGCCTTCGTAAAAAACTGCTGACTGGCCTGGCGCTATACTGTGCACTGAATGCTCAAAATGCACATGCACAAGGTCACCTTCAGGTTGCAATATACTTGTTGAACCGGGATCCTTATAGCGTATTTTAGTTGTAGCCTCCATACCGGGGGCGATACTGGCATATTTCACCATATTAAGCCCGCCTACAACCATGCCGTTTTCCTGCAATTCATGTGCTTCACCCAGCACTATAGTATTGGTTTCGGGTACAATCTTCGTAACAAACATGGGCTTGCCAAGTGCTATATCCAGTCCTTTGCGCTGGCCTATAGTATAAAAAGGGTACCCGCGGTGCTTACCTACTACTTTGCCATCTGCAAGCACAAAATTGCCACCATCTACCTCTTGTTCCAAAGTAGGTATTTGCCTTTTCAGGAAGCCGCGGTAGTCATTATCAGGTACAAAGCATATTTCATAGCTTTCTGCTTTTTTCGATAGCTCTTTATAACCCATATCGTAAGCCAGTTGGCGCACCTCAGTTTTCAGCATATCGCCTAATGGATACAAGCTACGGCTCAGGCAATCTTGTCCAAGGCCCCATAGCACATAGCTTTGGTCTTTGGTTAGGTCGCGCGCCTTTGAAAGAACAAACCGGCTGTTTTCCTCGCGTACCTTCACATAATGCCCTGTGGCTATAAAATCACAATTCAGTGCATTCGCACGCTTCAGCAGTGCTGACCATTTAATATGTGTATTACAAAGCACACAAGGGTTAGGTGTGCGCCCCGCCATATACTCCTCAACAAAGTTATTGATCACATGGCCGCCAAATTCCTCGCGTATATCCAGTACATAGTGCGGAAAGCCATGTTCCACAGCGGCCTGGCGTGCGTCGTTAAAAGAATCGAGATTGCAACAGCCTGTTTCTTTTTTTCCACCGCCGGCAGAGGCATAGTCCCATGTTTTCATGGTTATACCCACCACTTCGTAACCTTGGTTATGAAGCATTAATGCAGTAACGGTACTGTCGATACCACCACTCATAGCTACTAATACTTTCCCGTGCCTGCTCATATATGTATTCTTATAAAAAGAGTCTGCAAAGTTACGATTTTATGTTTTCCCGGCACCTGAAGTAATAAATGTCATTATAAGCCATTTTTATGTTCAAATAATAGTTAATGCTTTATGAGTCGGTTTAAATGATAAATTTGGGCAGCCTATGACTTTTTCTCAAAAATTTCCAACAGGGGAGGTTACTTATCTTTTGAACAGCTCATTCGATAGAATAAGCGACTTATGTGTAAAAGAGGAGTCGATCATTATTACAGATGCGAATATAGGAAAGTATCATGCAGCATTATTTGATGGTTTTAAAGCTGTCATAACTATACAGCCTGGTGAGGCAAATAAATCGTTGAATAATATTACGCTGCTTACATCGCACATGATAGCGAAGCAAGCGCATCGTAAAACTACCATTATAGGTGTAGGAGGTGGGGTAATAACCGACCTTACAGGTTTTTTTGCATCTATATATATGCGTGGGGTACGTTTTGGTTTTGTACCTACCACCATTTTGGGTATGGTTGATGCCGCGGTGGGTGGCAAAAATGGTATAAATGTCGGTTTACAAAAAAACCTGCTTGGTACTATACACCAGCCCGACTTTATTCTTTACGATCATAAACTGCTTCATACATTACCTGTTGCTGAATGGAATAATGGCTTTGCAGAGGTAATAAAATATGCTTGTTTGTTTGATGAACCTATGTTTGCCAGCTTGTCGAAATATGATATCAGATACTACCGCAACGATGAACATGCTTTAGGCAGGCTTATAGATACCTGTGTTACCTACAAAAACGAAATAGTGCTGGCCGATGAACAGGAGCATGGTAAGCGTAAGCTATTGAACTTCGGGCACACCGCCGGCCATGCTTTCGAAACTATATGCCGTATACCACACGGGCATGCAATAGCTTTGGGTATGATCGTATCGTGCATTGTATCTGAATATGTTGTTGGCCTGCATAGCTCTGTAAAGAATAAGCTGGCCACATTGCTACTCAGGTACCAATTGCCGATAACTATAGATTTTGCCCCTGAAAAAGTAATTGAAGTGTTGCGCATGGATAAAAAACGAAATGAAGCAACTATAGATTTTGTAATGCTGAATAGCATTGGTAAGCCAATAGTAAAGGGAATACCATTCAATGTTATTCACGAAGCACTAAATACTTTCTGCCATGCGAGCAGAGTGTAGGTTCGGTTCTTTGCATGGCGAAATAATTATCCCGCCATCAAAAAGTATGATGCAGCGTGTATGTGCAGCAGCCTTGCTTAATAAAGGTACAACGGTCATTAAAAACTTCGGTACGTCTGATGATGACAAAGCTGCATTACAACTAATACAACAACTGGGCGCTAGTATTACGCATCAAACAGATAAGCTTATCATTACCAGCAATGGCATAGAACCGGTTAGCAATGAATTGCATTGTGGTGAAAGTGGCCTTGCCGCACGTTTATTTATACCTATTGCAGCTACCGGCACAAAACAACTGCTTATTACCGGTAGTGGTAGTTTACTAACCCGCCCTTTTAATACGTATGAAAATGTGTTACCGCTACTTGGGGTAAACATTGAAAATAATAATGGCCGTTTACCATTCTTAATAGGTGGGCCATTGCAACCACGCGATATTATTATCGATGGTTCGTTTAGTTCGCAATTTCTTAGCGGCTTATTATTTGCTTTTGCATTTACTGTTATAGAGCCTTGTACAATTACCGTAACAAATCTGCAAAGCAAGCCCTATATCGATATGACATTATCGGTATTGGAAATATTTGGCAGGCAGATAGGTAATAATAATTATGAAACTTTCTATATAGACCCTGCAAACTTCATACCTACTGAAAACAACGAAATAACTATTGAAGGGGACTGGAGTAGTGCGGCGGCTATTTTAGTTGGTGCCGCTATAAGTGGCGAGGTGGCAATAGACGGGCTCAACGAACATTCATTACAAGCCGATAAGCGTATTATGGATGTATTGTTTCAAACCGGTGCGCATTTAACTTTGGCTGAAACGTGGGTGCAAGTAAGTAGTGCCGATGTTCTAGCACCTTTTGACTTTGATGCAACTCATGCACCGGACTTATTCCCTGTTTTATCGGTGCTTGCTGCTTGTTGCGATGGGGAAAGCAGTATAAAGGGCATCCACAGGTTGATACATAAAGAAAGCAACCGTATAGAAAGTATATCTGAGATGCTGGATAAGCTTGGGGTTATCTATTCTGTAGCTGACGATATCTTATTTATTGAAGGCAAAGAAATATTAGATAGCTGCACTATTGATTCCTATAACGATCACCGTATAGTAATGGCTGCAGCCATTGCAGCATTGCGTTGCGATGGAAAGATAACGATTATCAATGCAGAAGCTGTCAGTAAATCCTATCCCGATTTTTTCTCACATTTGCGTGCACTGGGCGCTAATTGCCAACTAAAAGATTAGTACATGAACAGCTTTGGAAGAATAT
>CAMLFX010000073.1 GCA_946479435.1 uncultured Sphingobacteriales bacterium
ATGCAAATCATCAACCCCGATGTATCTACTATTTGTACTGGTATAGGCGCATCTATGGCGGCAGTACTGATGTGTGCAGGTACAAAAGGCAAACGCACTGGTCTTAAGCATAGCCGTATTATGATACACCAACCATTGGGTGGTGCTGAAGGACAGGCAAGTGATATAGAGATCACCGCACGTGAGATAGGCAAGCTGAAAAAAGAACTGTATGAAATTATTGCCCTGCATAGCGGCCAAAAACTGAGTAAAGTAGAAAAAGACAGTGACCGTGATTACTGGATGACTGCTAACGAGGCGAAAGAATACGGTATGATAGACGAGGTATTGGATCGCAACCCACGTAAAGCTGCTGATATCGAGCCTGCTAAATAATTCAGGGACTGATCTTAAAAAGAAAAGACCGCTAATTAGCGGTCTTTTCTTTTTATCTGTAAACTACTGTTCTGTAGTGTTTGTTTTTGAATTCAAAACCCAGTTCTTTTCGTTAAGATGGGTAATGGTAACCGGTATATTGTATTTGTTACTAAGATAAGCCCCCATTTGTTCAGCAGCATATACCGAACGATGCTGCCCGCCAGTACAACCAAAAGAAATACTCAGGTGTTCGAAGCCGCGTGCTAAATAATCATCAATATTCAACGACACCATGGCAAATGCGTGCTGCAAGAATGCTGGCATCTCCGTTTCATTCTCTAAAAACTGGCGCACACCTTCGTCGTGCCCTGTTTTGTGCTTGTATGTTGCAAACCTGCCGGGGTTAAGAATACCCCTGCAATCGAAAATATAACCACCACCATGTGTACTTTTATCTTTCGGTAAGCCATTTTTATAGGAAAAACTATTTACCTGCACCTGTAGTTTTACATTTTCTGAACGTTCGGGCTGGCTATACCTTTTTTGCATCTCTTCCGTTGAAATACGCTCCAGAAAAGAACGCATTTCAGGGTAGGCCGGCAGTTGCGGATTATTCGATAAAAATGAGTGAAGGTTTTTTAATGCGGGTCCAATACTGCTTATAAAATGCGGCTTGTTTTGCAGCAGCCCACGAAAACCATAAGCGCCTAACACTTGCAATATACGTAGCAGTACAAACTGCAAATAACCACGCCGGAAATGTATTTCCTCAACTCTTGATATAGGTAAATTGTTCAGGCTGGTTATATAGCCATTGAGTAAATCTTCTTTCCATGCTTCGGGGAGTTGTGCCTTAGCTTGCCACAACATAGATGCTATATCGTATTGAGGTGGTCCCTGCATGGCACCCTGGAAATCGATAAAGTAAACCTTACCTTCATGCAGCATAACATTCCGGCTCTGGAAATCGCGATACATAAGCATTTGGGGCTGTACCCTACCTAGCTCCTTACTCATTTGCTCCATTTCATTCATCAGCAGGTTGCGGTCGTAGTGCAAGCCTTGCAGATCGGCAAAATAATACTTGAAATAAAGCAGGTCGGCCATTATTGCCTTCTCATCAAACTGGCGTGTGGAGAAGCATTGATAAAAATCAGCTTCCCTGCCGGCCATCCATTGCAGGCGTACCAGTTGCTCCAAAGCTGCGTGATAATGGGCGCGAACTCCATCGGTAAATCCTTCTTTATTCAGCATATCGAACAAAGAAGTACTGCCAAGATCCTGTTGTAAATAGTATTTTCTATCCTTACTTATTTTATATACTTCCGGTACATTTATTTCATGTTTACGCAGTAGTTCGGTAAAATAGAAATAGCTGTTATTTTCCGCTATATTGGTATTTTGTGTGCCTATCACAGTTGTATCACCTGATCTTAACCTGTAATACCGCCTGTCAGAGCCTGATACGGGAAGAATGTCGACACTATCGGGTTTCTTTTCAAAATGCTCTTCAAATAATTTCTCTAATGCACTGATTGCCTGTGCCGACGATTTGTTGGGGTTCATTGTTATTTCTTGGGGTAATCAAATAATATAACCTGCTTTCGTGCTGTGGTAAATTCATTCCACTCATCTATATTCATTTCTGCAGCTACAACAGCGCAGGTAGGCATGTTGTCGGTTTTAAAAGCAGGTGAAAGTTCATTAACAAATTCTGTGATACCAGGGTTATGCGCTACAATAAATGCCGTTGTGATATTATCTGCTATTTCATGTATCACCTCGTCAAACACGGCAGGAATACAATGGTATAACTTATCTATCCATACTATCTTTTCTTCGCTGTACCCTATTGCGGCTGCAATTCTTTTCGCTGTTTGCTTGGCCCGTTTGGCAGTACTGGATATAATAATATCAGGTAAAATATATTTGTTCTTCAGTCGTTCACCCATCATTGGCGCATCATGTTCGCCACGGTCATTAAGTGGCCGTTCAAAATCACTTTGCAATGGGTTTGCCCAGCTCGATTTTGCATGCCTTATCATTACTAATACTCGCTTCATATCACTATCACTACTTTTTATAATATTGCAAACTTGTTGTACTGCCATCGAATACAGCATAACTGAAAAACTGTATCCAATCGCCAAGATTAATAAACATACTTGTGTCTGATAACGGATATTCAATAGCCACGTGCCTGTGGCCGAAAATGAAATAATCTACGTGGTCTTTCTTCAATTTATCAAGTGCGAATTGTACCTGCCATTCCTTGTCAGGGCCATAGAAAGGATGCTCTTCAGCGGTAAAATGTTTAGGCCCAAGGCGGCTGAACCACCCTGCTATGCCTACACCGGTATCTGGGTGTATTCTTCTATACAGCCATTGAGAAAAAGGATTTCTCAAAATTTTCTTAAGCAATTTGTAACCGTGATCACCTGGGCCTATACCATCTCCATGAGCAATAAGAAACTTTTTGTCATTGAACGTACGTTCTATGTAGTCATGGTGAACAGGTATATTCAGTTCCTCTTCAAAATAGCCGTTCATCCACAGATCATGGTTTCCTGTAAAGGCTTCAATACTAATTCCTTTATCTGTAAGCTCTGCCAGTTTACCTAAAAACCTGGTGTATCCTTTAGGAATTACATTACGATATTCGAACCAAACATCGAAGATATCGCCTACCAAATATATTTTTTCCGCGTCTTTACTTATTTCATCCAGCCATCCACAAATGAATTTTTCACGTACTATGCTGCTTACCCTGTCGGGTACACCAAGATGAAAATCGGAAGCAAAATAAATTTTTTTACCTTCTGGTAAGTCCATTTAAATATTGTCTGGATGGGGCTGCAAGTTACTTTAAAATATGGAAATGAGCTCTATTTGCCTCATGGCTAAGACGGTCTCAGAATTAAAATCTTCAGAAAAAATTTGGTGAATTGAAAAATGCGCCTATATCTTTGCACCAGTTCTTTACAAACAATCGCTTATCAAGAAAGGCAGAGGGTAATGGCCCGATGAAGCCTTAGCAACCTCTTCAATGCAAGTTGAAGGATGGTGCTAATTCCATCCTGATCGTAAGATTGGGGTAGATAAGTCAGACGCAAAAAGTTTACAACAAGCGTGCAGCAGTGCACCCTGAATATAACTCAAGCTCTTCTGATTTATCGGAAGAGCTTTTTTATTGCACATAACTGTGCAGTAAAAAAGCTCTTCCGGTAATTTTCTTTGGTACGTGGTCGTGCGTATGGAATGCAAAAACATTCGTAACAAACAAAACCAAAGAAAATGAGCAACGCAACAAAACTGATCCACAGCATCCCGGTAGACCCATTGACAGGTTCGATCTCTGTACCTATCTACCAAACATCCACATTTGTACAGGAAGCACCGGGCGTACACAAAGGCTACGACTACGCACGCAGCAACAACCCAACACGCGAAACTCTTGAAAAAGTAATTGCTGAACTGGAAGGAGGCACTAAAGGTTATGCATTTGCCAGTGGCCTCGCAGCAATAGATGCCGTAGTGAAATTGCTGAAAAGCGGCGATGAGATATTGGCAGTAGATGATATCTATGGCGGCGCATTCAGGCTGTTCACGCACATCTACAAAAAGTTTGGCATTGAAGTGAATTATACCGACACTACTAATATCAGCAACGTGATAGATGCATTAACACCTAGCACCAAACTGATATGGCTGGAAACGCCTACTAACCCTACGCTGAAAATATCGGACATAGAAGCCATTGCAGCAATAGCTAAACAACAAGGTATATTGCTGTGTGTTGACAATACTTTTGCTTCGCCTGCATTGCAACAACCTATTAAACTAGGTGCAGATATTGTAGTGCACAGCGCTACCAAATATTTGGGTGGTCACAGTGACCTGATAGCAGGGCTGGTAGTAACTGCAACACAAGAATTAGGCGACCAGATAAAATTCATACAAAATGCAAGCGGAGCTATTCTTGCCCCGCACGATAGCTGGCTGGTGATACGTGGTATTGAGACCTTGCATCTACGCGTGCAGCAGCATAATATAAATGCACAAGCAGTAGCTGAATTTTTAGTGCAGCATCCCGCTGTAGATAAGGTTTACTATCCGGGGTTGAAGACACATCATAACTACGATATAGCGGTAAAACAACAATCGGGCTTTGGTGGTATTGTAACTTTTACGCTGAAAGAAGATACTGAACTGGCTGCTAAGAATGTTGTTTGTGGTACACGATACTTCAAACTGGCAGAAAGCCTTGGTGGCGTGAAAAGTTTATTGTGTCACCCTGCAACAATGACCCATAAATCGATACCTGTCGCACAAAGACAAGCTGCAGGTGTTGCTGACAGCCTGATAAGATTGAGCGTTGGTTTAGAAGATGTACAAGACCTGATTAACGATATAGACCAGGCACTGAATAAAATTTATGTGCATCAACCTGCCGAAACGATCGCTGCATTTCAATAACTAATACAATTTTCAAATAACTGTTTAACAAGAAATAATAATTACAATGTCTATTCAACAAAAGAAATTAACCATCGGCTTGTTTGGCTTTGGTGTAGTAGGTAGCGGACTTTATAAAGTATTGCAACAAACTGCATCACTAAATGCACAGATACAAAAAGTATGTATCAAACACCCGGAAAAGAAGCGCGATGCACCGGAAGAATTATTTACTACAGATGCAGAACTATTGCTAAATGATAATACCATCAATGTAATAGTTGAGCTGATAGATGATGCTGACGCTGCTTTCAAAATTGTAAGTATTGCTTTAAAGTCTGGCAAGGCTGTAGTAAGCGCTAATAAGAAGATGATAGCTGAACACCTGCCTGAATTATTAAAACTACAGGACGAGTACAATGTTCCTTTCTTGTATGAATCTGCCTGCTGTGCCAGTATACCGGTTATCCGCAACCTGGAAGAATACTACGACAATGATTTGTTGCAAAGCATTAGTGGCATAGTGAATGGCTCAACCAACTATATACTTACAAAAGTGGCAGAAGATAAAATAGATTTTCAGCAAGCATTATTACAAGCACAAATAGAAGGTTTTGCAGAAAGCGACCCGACACTGGATATTGAAGGTATTGATGCGGTGAATAAGCTTTCTATATTGCTGAATCATGCTTATGGCATAGTTGCAAACCCTAAAGAAATAATACATGCAGGTATAACACAATTGCAAACACACGATGCTGTTTTTGCTAAAGAAAAAGGGTATGCTATAAAGCTGGTAGCGCAAGCTAAAAAATTAGACAATGGTAAAGTAGCGGCATTTGTACTGCCCCAGTTTGTAGATAGTGAAAGCCAGCTCTTCAATGTAAAGAATGAATACAATGGTGTAGTAATAGAAAGCGGGCTGGCAGATAAACAGTTCTTTTATGGAAAAGGTGCTGGTAGCTTTCCTACAGCATCTGCTGTATTGAGCGACCTATCGGCACTTCGCTACGACTATCGCTATGAATATAAAAAACTAAAACACGGCGAAAAGACTGAACTAAGTAATGATTTCTTATTGCGTGTATATATCAGCTTCGAAGGATTATTCCAGGTACCACATGAACGTTTTGAACGCATTGAAGAATGGAGCAGTAATGATAAACGTTGCTATGTGATAGGTGTGATACGTTTCTCAAGATTGGTGAACAGCGATTGGTGGCGAAAGAAAAATGCATCGTTGATAGTTTGCCCTGATGCTTTTGTAAGCAAGGAATTATTAAAGGAAGAAACTATAAGCGATAGTGAGTTGATCATTGCTTAGAAACGCTCTTCAGCACCAAGCCCAAACAATGCATAATCATATACTGCGGGGTCATCGGGGTTTAGCTGACGTAGTTGTTCTGTAAGTGCTAAAGCATTTTGCCAATCAGACTTATTATTGGGTAATAATTGAAGACGTTCCGCAACATGTGCTACATGCACATCGAGCGGGCACACTAACTGGCGTGGACCTATTTTCTCCCACAAACCCAGGTCCACGCCGTTAGTATCTTTTCTTACCATCCACCTGAGGTACATATTTATACGTTTGCAGGCCGACCTACGTGCTGGTGTTGCAATATGTTTACGCGTTCTATCAGGGTGTTCTATTGAAAAGAAATAATCGTGAAAATGTATCAGTGCACGCTCTACAGTATCATCAGCATAAATGCTCTCTTTTACAAATGCATCTTCTAATGACTCATACGCACCATAGTGATATCTTAGAAAGTGAACAAAATAAAGCAGATCGGTTGCATTGAAGGTACGATGCACAAATGTGAGGAAACGTTTCATATCTGTTTCCTCATGGTGTAGTATGAAATCGTGCGGACTATTATCCATCCATTCCATCAATTTGCGGCTATTATTGATAATGGTAGTACGGTTGCCCCAGGCTAAAACTGCTGCAAACAGGCCCGATATCTCTTTATCCTGCTTTTTGCTAAAACTGTGAGGTATGCATACAGGATCGCCCTTAATAAAAGAAGGCTGATTATACAGCCTTACTTTTTCATCCAGTAAATTTTTCAGGGTTTGTATCCTGTCTCTTTTCATTAAAATATGCCTAGTACTTTTTTCTTCTTCAGCCTTACTTTTATCATACGTATGTCTTTATCAGGCCTGTCAGCACTATTTCTTGGCTCTTCAGCTATTTTTTTAACTATATCCATCCCTTCTTCTACAATGCCAAATACAGTATAGTTACCATCTAAATGCGGGGTACCACCTTTATACTTATATATATTACGCTGAACAGGGGTAAACTTTCGCCCTGTTTTTGCTGATATGGCATCCAACTCCTGATCTGTAAATTTTTTGCCGGTTACAATATAAAACTGGCAACCTGAAGAAGCTTTTTCAGGGTTATTGTCGCGGGCCATCCCTACTGCCCCATATTTATGATAGTCAACCATATTGATCTCTGCGGGTATTTTATAGCCTACGTCACCTTCCCCTAATTGTTTTCCTGCTTCTGCCCTTTTCGAATCAGGATCACCCCCCTGAATTACAAACTGGGGAATTACCCTGTGAAATAATGTACTGTCATAAAACTTTTCCTTTACAAGTTTTAGCATATTATCGCGATGCTTGGGAGTATTTTCATATAGCGCTATTACTATATTACCATACTCGGTTTTTATCGTCACTTTATCTTTATACAGTTTCTGCGCAAAACTTACTGTAAACAAGCAAATACCCACCAGGGTAAACAAGGTACTTTTCATTGCTGGTATAGAATTATTGTGCGAACATAATGACAAAAAATTAAATTAGCTTACTGCAAATGGGTTTTATGAGACACAAAACACAAAAGGTTTTAGGCATGATTGTGCCCGATTGGTTGACCCTATATACCAACAGAAAGCCTTCTGTTCCTTTTAACCCGGCACGCAGCGTACCTTTACGGCCCGAATCATTAACGCCTGTTTATACAGTTTTCCGCTATAACGCTGACGAATACGACGAATCTGCCTCTACCGTAACCAAGGCTTGTTCTTATGCTGCGCCCGATGATAAAGTGACGTGGATAAATGTAGATGGGTTGAAGAAAGATGACATTGAGCGTCTGGCAGCATCTTACGATATACACCCGCTGATAGTTGAAGATATATTAAGCTCGGGGCAAAGGGCTAAAATGGACGAAACCGATGAGATAATCTTTTGCTTGCTACCCATGCTTTACTATAACGATGGTACTGGAGAAATAGAAACAGAACAGGTAAGCATAATACTGGGAAAAGATTATGTTATTTCTTTTCAGGAAGACAAAGAGCGGGATGTCTTTAACCCAATAAGAGAAAGGATAAGAAACAACCATGTGAAAACCCGTCAGCGATCAGCTAATTACTTATGCTATAGCCTTATAGATGTAATAGTAGACAGCTATTTTGAGATAATAGACAAAATAAATGAGCGGCTGGAACGCCTGGAAGACGCCCTGGTGCTGGAAAAGGAAAAACATGCTATGGCAAAAATCAGCATACTGCGCCGGGTGGTGCTGGAACTAAAAAGATATATTTCTCCCGTGCGCGATTTGGTTGCAGGGCTGCTACGCAGCGATAGTGATCTGTTGGAAGAACGTCATTCCAAATATTTTAAAGATATACTAGACCATATAACACAAGCAAACGAATATGTTGACAACTATCGTGAATTGCTGGTAACCCTACAAGACCTCTCGATGAGCCAGGTAAATATCCGAATGAACAAGGTGATGAAGATATTTACAATGGTGGCCACCCTATTAGCGCCTGCAACCGTTATCGGGGGTATATTTGGAATGAATTTCGATGTAATACCCTTCGCCCATCAGGCTACCGGGTTTTACCTGGCAGTAGCCACTATGTTAGTTATACCTCTTATTATGCTGATATGGTTTAAAAGACAGGGATGGTTCGATTAACAGGGCATAAATACATATCAACTTTACAGGAAATAGTTATTTTTACTGATTAATAATTACTACTCCATATTAGATGCTGCAGAATAATAATACACAACCCAATGCCTTAGTCAAATTTTATTATAGTTTAATTTCCATATTAAGGTTTTGCATTGCACATGTGAGGAGACATTTACTGCTCTTTATCTTATGTATTTTTATAGTAACAGCTGCTATATATTTAAAGTTAAATGGTATAGGCAAACAGCATTATAATATATCTTTTACGGTTTCTTACGAGGAATTGGCAAGGAAGATATATGGAGACAGGCTGGAAAAAATCAATACTTTAATATCCAATCACGACTATAATAAGGTAGTAACTTATTTGCACGTAGATAGAACAATTGCTAAAAGTTTACTGCGTGTAAGGGGTAAAAATATTTTAGGTGAAGATCTTACTGAAGATATGAACCTTGAAAAAATACCTTTTGTTATTACCATGACCCTGAAGGATACCAACGCTGTTACCCAATTACAAAATGGCATTGTCAACTACCTGGAAACCGGTACCCCATACCTGGTAAGTAAAAAGGCTATAAAAATGGAAGAAGTAGATAATGAGATAGCCTTTATTGATAAGCAATTGGCTATGATGGATAGCCTTAAACGCATGTACAACAATACATCTTTCACCAGTAATGATGCCGCAGTAGCTGCAAGCGATGATAAAACACTTGTTTCTGCTGGCTCTGTTTATTCTTTCTCCTACAATCTGTACAAAAAAAGGCAAGAGTTATTGCGCAAAAAAGCAATGCCTAATAACCTGCAGATAATAGATGATGCCATAGTACCGGAAGACGCAAAAGAGCCGCTATCGCTAATATTACTCGCTGGCATAGTATCGGGCATAGTGCTATATGCGCTTGTAGCGGGGATACTAATTCCGATATTTAGAAAAGAAAGCTAACCTATTTTATCTCCTGGCACAGCTCTATTAAAACACCATTAGTGCTTTTAGGGTGCAGAAAGCATACTTTTTTATTGTCTGCTCCATTTTTAGGTTCGGTATTCAGCAATTCAAAACCCAGAGCCTGTAAGCGTTTCATTTCAGCTTCAATATTCTCTACTTCAAAAGCCAGGTGGTGAATACCTTCTCCTTTTTTGGATATAAACTTAGTAATGGGGCTATTTTCGTTGGTGCCTTCCAATAATTCTATTTTAGATTCGCCTGTTTTAAAAAAAGCAGTTTTTACTCCCTCGCTCGCTACATCTTCAGTTTTATAGCAAGGAGTATTCAATAACTGTTCAAATAAGAGGATGGCACTCTGAAGGTCTTTTACGGCTATCCCAATATGCTCTACATTCAGCATTATCAATAAGTTTTACAAATGGGATCATATACAGCTACAATTCCCATTAATGCCCTAAAATAGCACATTTCACATAACTTTGCTGTATGTGTAAAGATAGTATTACCCACCTGTTTAAATGATAACGCAGCCTATATATTTGGACAACTGTGCTACTACTGCATGTGCTGCTGAAGTAATGGAGGCCATGCTTCCATATTTTACACACAAGTTTGGTAATGCCTCCAGCAATATGCATTCATTTGGTTGGGTAGCTAAAGAAGTAGTAGAAATAGCCAGAGAACAGGTGGCAGCCCTTATTAACGCTGAGCCGGGAGAAATTGTTTTTACTTCAGGGGCTACGGAAGCCGATAATCTTGCCTTGAAAGGTGTTTTTGAAATGTATTCAGGGAAAGGCAATCACATAATTACATGCGTTACCGAGCATAAGGCTGTATTAGATACCTGCAGGCATATAATACAGCTGGGCGGTGAAGTAACGTATTTGCCTGTTGATAGTGATGGCTTAATTGATCTTAATGACTTGGAGACGGCTATTAATGACCACACTATACTTATTGCCATAATGTATGGCAATAATGAAACAGGCGTTATTCAACCCATTAAAGAAATTGGCTCAATTGCAAAAAAGCATAATATATTATTTTTTACCGATGCAACCCAGACAGTAGGTAAAATACCAGTAGATGTACAAGCCGATGATATAGATATAATGGCTTTTAGCGCGCACAAAATGTATGGCCCCAAGGGTGTGGGTTGTATATATGTACGCAGGAAAAACCCCAGGGTTAAGCTTACCGCACAAATAGATGGCGGCGGGCAGGAACGTGGCATACGCAGTGGCACCTTAAACGTACCGGGCATAGTGGGGTTTGGGAAAGCATGCCAGTTATGCCGTGAAAATATGATGGAAGACACCAGACGCACGAGCATATTAAGAGATAAACTGGAAAGTGCTTTACTGGAACTGCCGGACACCTTTATCAATGGCTCAACTACACAACGCCTTCCTCATGTCAGCAACATGGCCTTGCGAAATGTACCGGCGAGTGCACTTATCAGTTTTAACAAAGAAATTGCTTTTTCCAGTGGTTCTGCCTGTACTTCTGCATCGCCCCAGCCATCCTATGTTTTAACGGCTCTGGGATTAAATGACGAACTTGCCACTAATTCGGTACGCTTCGCCTTGGGCAGATATACTACCGAAGAAGAAATTGAGTGCACCATAGGTATAATAAAAAATGCAGTGACGGAATTGCGCAAACTAAACCCTGAGTGGGCAACAAATGAATAACTTAATTATCCCTCAAAAAAACTAATCGATGATCAGCATAAGTGAAAAGGCGAAAGAAAAGATAATGCAGCTGAGAAAAGATGCACAATTGGACGATTCCTATTTTTTACGGGTAGGTGTAGTTGGTGGGGGGTGTTCCGGCCTGTCTTACAAGCTTGATTTTGATAATGAGCAGCAACCTAACGACCAAATTTTTGAAGATAAGGATGTAAAATTGGTTACCGACCTTAAAAGTTTTTTATACCTATGCGATACAACTCTCGACTTTTCAGGGGGGCTTAATGGAAAGGGGTTTCATTTTATTAACCCAAATGCCAGCCGTACTTGTGGCTGCGGGGAGAGCTTTGCCGTATAAATAAAAACACAAAAAAAGAAGGCCTGTTACAGGCCTTCCTATCTATCATTCACTCACTGTTATTCATCACCACACAATTTATTTGGCTACCATTATTAGTTCGAGCTACCATCATTAGGCGGTAATTGTACAGTAGCATCAAGGTAGTTTAGATTACGTTGTTTGTTCTTTTGTACACCATCATTAATTTTTGTTTCTTTTCCCTGGTAAGCGCCATTAGGATCGTCAAAACTTACCCTGAACCTTGGATTCCTCCTGTTACTATTAGCCACGGCTGCCCTATAGCCCATATTTACTTGCGTATTTAGCAGGTTTAATGATGGGTCCGGAGCTTCAGTTACTACCTGGCCACCCTGTTTTTGTGTTTTAGCAGTATGCTCATCGCATACCTTGTAGCCATTACCATGCATACACACATTATAGTTTAATGCATTAGGATTCGCTTTAGTTTGTGCACCGGCATTTAATTGTACAAAACATGTTAAACCAAGTGCAAAAAGTATCTGTTTCATAAAATCAATTTTAAATGTGGTTGTTATAATCTTTCATTCTTACTCTAGTTAAAACCATTCCGTCATCATTTAATTACTGATATTCAATCATTTATAAAAACATGATGTAAATAAATTATGTAGAATGGTGGGTATATTTCCCCATATATCCGTTACTTACCGGATACTTTTTCAACTTTGGGAACTTCATTATAATAAGTCGGTTTTGTAAGATTAAAATTCTCATAACCAGTAATTATAATATTATACTGACGTTCGTTATTCGATTCAACTCTACCATTAGGGCTCGAATTAATTGGGTTACTGTATCCCGGCGTGGTGTATTGTGCATTACCTGTAAGCTGCGTACTATTCATATCAATAGTGTTGTCCTTATTATAGAACAGGCTATTATTCTGATAGGTTGCATTTTCAGCTGATGGTATATATGTAGCAGGTTGGTTTGTCACAGCTGCTCCTGTCTGTTGTCCCATCGCAGGACTTATAAAACCGGCGGCTATTAGTATAAAGAGTAACTTTTTCATTTCATAGTGTTTTTATACTATTACCTATTCAAAAATCAATCCCACAGCTACACATATCCCATTATTTATATCCATCTTTCTTATTGTATTATCAGACTTATTGATGCAGATAAACCCATTAATTAAGTACTTTTGTACAAATTATCGTATCTGATGTTAAAGACTGGAAACACTATTGTGAGTATATATACTGAAATGACTCCTAACCCGGAGACAATGAAATTTGTTGCCAACAAATTGCTGTATCCTGGTAAGAGTATCGATTTTGCTGATGAATCAAGCGCTGAACCATCACCTTTAGCCAAAGAGCTATTCGCGTTCCCGTTCATCCGTAGTGTATTCATAGCCAGCAATTTTGTTACACTTACTAAAACACCCGATACGCAGTGGGATGAGGTTATCCCTTCAATACGCGAGTTTCTGAAGCAATATCTTGAAGAGGGCAAAGTAGTTATTAACGAAGATCAAATAGTAGTAAAGAAGCAGGCTAATGAAGTAAATGCTGATGATACTGATGTTGTGAAACGCATTAAAGAACTTCTTGAAAATTATGTAAAGCCAGCTGTAGAAATGGATGGTGGTGCTATCAGCTTTAAGGGTTATGAGAACGGAACTGTAAAACTAATGATGCAAGGCTCTTGCTCAGGCTGTCCTTCTTCTATGATAACACTGAAAGCAGGTATTGAGGGCATGATGAAACGTATGATACCTGAAGTGCAGGAAGTAGTTGCTGAATCTGAATAATTTTAAAACATATATATAGCATTAAAAACGATAGCCATACGGCTATCGTTTTTATTTTACAGTATGTACTGTTTATCTTATTTTTAAACATTATAGCTCCCTAATGAGTATTCAAAATAATTACGTCGCAATAATGGCGGGTGGAATTGGAAGCCGGTTTTGGCCGGTAAGCCGCACTAAACACCCTAAACAATTTATTGACTTACTGGGTACAGGTCGTTCACTTATACAATGGACCTATCATAGGTTCAAGCATATTTGTCCGAAAGAAAATATTTACTTCATAACTAACCAGCAATATATTACTACGCTTAAAGAGCAAATACCTGAAGTGAGCGATGAAAACATTATAAGTGAACCATCGCGCAAAAACACTGCACCCTGCGCAGCATACTTTGCTCATAAAATGATGGCGTTAAACCCTAATGCAAATATAATCATGTCGCCTGCCGACCACCTGATTATGGATGAACGTGCATTTGAACGTACTTGCTATGATGCGCTTGATTTTGTTAGCAAAAACGATGCATTGCTTACATTGGGCATCAAACCCACACGTCCTGATACGGGATATGGCTATATTCAGTACGATGTAGAAGATGAAATAGACAAAGTGTACCGCGTAAAAACATTTACTGAAAAACCGTCGCTTGATCTTGCACGAACATTCCTTAAAAGCGGCGATTTTCTTTGGAATTCAGGCATATTCGTGTGGAATGTAAAAACCATAATGAATGAATTGGGCAAACACTTGCCTGAAATGAATGAAGTTTTTGAACAAGCTAAAGATGTGTATAATACGCCAGAGGAAGCAGGCGTCATCAATGACCTTTATTCTCAATGTACCAATATCTCTATAGACTATGGCATCATGGAGAAAGCGAAAAATGTATTTGTAATACCTTCCTACTTTGGCTGGTGCGATCTGGGTACATGGGAAAGCGCGTACGATAATTCCGAGAAAGACTACCTGGGAAATGCTGTATATGGTAAAAATGTAATGATCATCGATGCCAATGAATGTATGGTAAAGGCACCCGATAAAAAGCTGGTGGTATTACAGGGTCTTGAACAATTTATTGTTATCGATACACCTGATGTACTGTTGATATGCGAACGCAGTCGCGAGCAGCAGATAAAAGAATATGTAGCTGAAGTAAAACGTAACAAAGGCGAAAACTATTTGTAGTTTTTAATATGCAATTACCGCGCAAACATTCAGCTGAAGGCACTACCATATTTACAGTAATGAGTGCACTGGCTGCACAGCACAATGCCATCAATCTATCGCAAGGTTTTCCTGATTTTGCTATTGATGAACAGATAAGCTCATTACTACATGAAGCTACTCTTAGTGGTTTCAACCAGTATGCACCAATGCCGGGCCTGCCCGTACTGCGCGAAGCTATTGCGAATGATTTTGCCAGGCGGTATGATGTAAACATCAATGCCGATACAGAAATAACTATTACCCCGGGCGCTACTTATGCTATCTATAATGCTTTCACTGCTATACTGAAGGCTAGCGATGAAGTAATAGTATTAGAACCCGCTTATGATAGCTACATACCTAATATTGAAACCAATGGCGCAAAAGCAGTTTTAGTACCGCTATCTGCACCAGGCTTTGAAGTTGATTGGGATAGAGTAAAAGCTGCAGTTACGGCAAAGACCAAAGCTATAATTGTAAATACGCCGCACAACCCCACAGGTGCTGTTTGGAGTAAAGAAGATTGGGATAAACTGGCTGATATAGTTCGCGGTACTGAGATCATTATTCTTTCTGATGAGGTGTATGAGCAACTTATCTATGATGGACAGAAGCACTACACAGTATTGCAGCATCCTGAATTAAGAGCACGAAGCTTTGCACTCTATTCATTTGGCAAAGTGTTTCATAATACCGGCTGGAAGATAGGCTATTGCATTGCCCCACCCTCATTTACACAAGCTTTCAGGCGTATACACCAGTTCTTATGCTTCTCGGTAAATACACCCGCACAGTATGCCTTAGGCAAATACTTATCGCAACCACAACTTCCCGATGTTACTATGCTGATGCAAGGGAAAAGAGATTTCTTTCTGGAGCATTTAAAACAAACACCTTTTACTATTTATCAGCCGGCAGCTGGTAGCTATTTTCAAACAGTTAGCTATTCAGCTATCAGCGATATGCCGGATACCGAATTTGCACAATGGTTGACTAAAGAGCATGGTGTTGCTACTATTCCTATCAGTGCATTTTACAGCAATAGGAAAGATGATAAGCTGATACGCTTTTGCTTTGCAAAAAAAGAAGAAACATTGGCAGCAGCGTTCACCCGGTTGAAAGAGTTACGCAGTATCCCTGCATAATGCTACAAATAATCGTAAGCCAGTTTCATTATCAGTAGCGATACTACGATAATAAAAAACACCCTGATAAATCCGCTTCCTTTTTTCAGGGCAAAGTGCGCGCCTATATAGTTACCCAGCATATTGCTCACTCCTACCGGTATCGCTATCTCCCAAAGTATATTGCCTTTTATAAAAAAGAATATCAGGGCCGATATATTAGTAATGCAATTGATGATCTTGGCATTGGCTGATGCGTGCAAAAAATCGTAGCCGAAAAGAGATATGAATGCAAATACAAAAAAGCTACCTGTACCCGGTCCTATCAAACCGTCGTAGAAGCCTACCATTAAACCCGTTCCTATTGCGTATGCATAGTAGCGTACTGTGGTTAAAGTTTTTTGTTGGTGATGCAAGCCGAAGTTTCTTCTCAAGATGGTATAGATAAGCACCAATATCAATATGCCAATAATTACAGGCATGAATTGCTCCTTGTGCACATGGCTTACAAGCAGCGCACCGCTGAAAGAACCTACAAATGCAGCCAATAAAGCAGGTGTCAAATGCGACCAATCGATAGTCACCCGCTTCATATATTTTACTGCCGATACTGTAGTACCCAGGAATGATGCTGTTTTATTAGTAGCTAAGGTTTGCGCAAGGGTAAGATTGGGTTGCAATAAGAACATAGCAGGTAGTTGTATCAAACCACCACCACCTACCATGGCCTCAATAAAGCCTGCGAGAAAAGCAAAGAAGAACAGCAGCGCCATTTCCATGGCCTGAAAGTAAATAAATTAAAGACAAAAAATTAGCCGCTACAAGAGCGGCTAAGTACTATTAGTAGGTTATTACCTGTTGTTCAATATACTCCGGCATTTTACGGAACTCATATTGCTGGTTACGCAATTGTGGTTCAAAACCCGATTCCCTGATTGCTTCCTGTATACCATCAGCTGTAAAACGGTGCGGTGCGCCTGCCGCACTTACAACGTTCTCTTCTATCATTATAGAACCAAAATCGTTAGCACCTGCATGCATACATATCTGTGCCGTTTGCTTACCAACAGTCAGCCACGATGCCGCTATGTTCTTCACATTCGGCAGCATGATACGGCTCATAGCTATCATGCGTATATATTCTTCGGCAGTAGTTAGGTTTTTGGTACCACGTATACGTTT
>CAMLFX010000074.1 GCA_946479435.1 uncultured Sphingobacteriales bacterium
GCAGCTACATCATTCGTTTAATAGACAAGAACGGAGGGAATGTGATCAGGAAGATCGTAAAGGACTAATCATTTTTCCATATTAGGATTTCCAATCGAACTATAAGCCATCTGAAAAGATGGCTTTATTGCGTATGAAGGATAGCAATTTTACATTGTTTTAAATTTTATTTAACTTTATATTATAGAACAAGATAGGATATAGCAAATGGATGTTCCGGTAGATATTTCATTAAATATGAGAGATCGGGCGGTTTTTAATGACCTGTTCCGGGCTTACTATGCGCCGCTTTGTTTTTTTGCCGGGCGAATAATTGAAAACCCCGATGACGCCGGTGATATTGTCGAAGACCTATTTGTTAAGCTATGGGAGCGGCAACAGACCTTTACTGATGCGCTGCACGCGCAATCATTTTTTTATCGATCCATACGGAATGCCTGCCTGAACTATATCAAGCACGGCAGAGTTGTCAGGATCACCCATGACATGCTACTTCATACCACGGAAGTGATTGAGCAGGACCATATGAGTGATATGATACGCGCCGAGGTTTGGGGAGAGTTGTACAGGGCCATTGAAAACCTTCCGCTACAATGCAAAAAAGTAATCAGCATGAGTTTCCTTGAAGGCATGACCACCGATGAAATAGCCACCAAGTTAGACCTATCCCCACAAACCGTCCGAAATACTAAAATGAGAGGTTTAAGGGCCTTAAAAGATTCTTTGCCTGAACACCTGCTTTCCCTTCTGATCTTTTATTCTTTCCTTGATAAATAAATTGTTGAACCAATAGGTTATATCTGACTTTCAGTTGTATTGATGGTAAATACAACTAAATATGGCATCTCCAGCATCCATAACAGAAGGACAAAGGATCATTTATCTGACCCTGCAGTATATTCACGGAACGATCAGTTTAGCAGAGTCGCAGGAACTGGACGCATGGAAGAGCGCAAGGAATGAAAACCTTTTGCTTTTTGAAGAACTGATCAATGAATCCAAGAGAACGAGTGCCATTGAGCACATGCAGCAAGTGGATGTCGCATCCGCCCTTGAAAGGGTCAATCATAGAATTGACATTGACGCGGGGCCAAAGCATTCACGCATTTCAGGTTATATGCGTATCGCTGCAGCGATCGCAGCCATATTGGTTTTGACCACCGGGATCTTATTCTATACCAATACAGGTAAAGACAAGTCACTCAGCAGACAAGCTGTAACACTAAGGGACGGGCTACTAGGTCAGCAAATGACCACAAAAACAAAAAGGTTGCGTCATTCGTGGCACTTCCGATTTGAAAGAACTAAAAAGCGCACCAGGCGCAGGGAAACGAATAAAGTTCGATTCCTGTTCTGGGCACACGTAATAAAAGCCGCTATAGTAGCGGCTTTTATTTTTTAACCTATCAGTAATGTCAAACCCTTTAGGTTTATCACATTCAAAGTACGCAACAGATGAGTGCGAAATAAGCAAAAAGAAAAGCTATGAATGAGGCATTGATGCAGTAATCCTCATGAAGTCATCTCGACACTCCCACAACTTCTGCTTAAATTCTTCGGAGATAATTAATCCCCAAAATACCTTCGCATATGCATCTAATCAGCGGCAATCGGGGTTGATATTCTTGGTGAACCAAGCGAGAAAGTTGCACTTCCAGATCATTATGCCTGCCTCTTCTCAACTGCGGTATTTGGTAACAAGGCGATCGGCCTGACGTGGCTTTCATATAGATCGCTTAAGGGAAATTACGCTTGTACTTAACTTCCCATTCAATATCACTATAGGTCTGCCACTATAGTGAACATTGGCCAATCTATAACAATAATAGATAGTAGCATTTAACACTTCTATAATAGTATTACTATCCAAAATAGAACATTTACTTTAATTTTGCTGCAATCTTCTAAGGAATGGTAAAGATCACACCTTTTAAAAAGTTTCTGGAACTGCTCAAATATGAAAAGTCAGAGATATCGGCTATCTACTTTTATGCTATTCTGAATGGTCTCGTACAGCTTTCTGTTCCATTGGGCATACAGTCGATCATAAGCTTCGTACTAGGTGGGGCTGTATCCACTTCTCTTGTCCTACTGATCATTTTTGTGATTGCTGGTGTATTCGTTGGAGGACTGTTACAGATCAACCAAATGAAACTTATTGAAAAAATACAACAGCAGCTTTTTGTCAGGTATTCTTTTCAATACGCCCATATCATACCGAACTTTAATCTTAAAGGTGTTGACGGCTACTACCTCCCTGAATTGGTAAACCGATTTTTTGACACAATACCATTACAAAAAAGTATTTCCAAATTGCTGCTGGACATACCTGCGGCTAGCATACAGATCTTGTTTGGACTGATATTGCTTTCTTTTTACCACCCGGTATTTATCGTTTTCGGCATCTCCCTTTTATTCATTTTGTACCTCATTCTCCGCTCTACTGCAAGTAAGGGTATGGAAACAAGCCTGCTGGAAAGCGATTACAAATATAAAGTGCTGGGATACCTGGAAGAATTGGCCCGCGTTGTAACATCCTTTAAGTTTTCAAAAAACAAATCGCATCACCTGGTTAAAACGGACGAATATGTTGCAGGGTATCTAAATGCTCGCACCGCACATTTTAAAATATTGCTCTTCCAGTATTGGACGCTCGTTGCTTTTAAGATACTGATCACTTCAGCTATGCTGATTGTTGGTGCTTACCTGCTGATAACACAGCAACTGAATATTGGCCAGTTTATAGCTGCTGAAATCGTGATCCTGCTGATCATAAGTTCCATCGAAAAGCTGATTATGAACCTCGATAAAATATACGACGTAATGACCTCGATAGAGAAGATCACTAAGGTTACTGACAAACCAACAGAGAAACAAGGTGGTATAGATCTGGATACCGGGGCCAACGGTGTATCGATCGATGCGCAAAACCTTTCATTTGGGTACGAGGGCGAAGAAAACCTGCTGACAGATATTTCTTTCAGCGTCAGAAAAGGAGAGAAAGTATGTCTTCAGGGAGCATATGGCGTTGGAAAATCTACATTGCTTCGTCTGCTCAGCGGAACCTATACTGATTTTGGTGGCAACCTGCTAATTGACGGAATTCCAATTTATACCTACAATCTCTATTCTTTGCGTAGCCAAACAGGTATCATGCTGCACCACCAAGAACTCTTTCATGGAACTATCCAGGAAAATATCTGCATGGGTAATGAACAGGTGAACTATCGTGAATTAGATTTTCTGGCAGATCTTGTCGGGCTAAAAACTTTTATCCATTCGAAAAAAGAAGGCTACGAATTTCTGATACAACCAGCAGGGCAACACCTGTCGGGCCGGATCATCAAAAAAATACTTCTGATGCGGGCACTCGTACAACACCCTAAACTGTTGCTGCTTGAAGAGCCCTGGCAAGGTATGGAGCTGATATACCAGCAAAGGCTACAACAATATTTATTGAAAGACCTGCCTGGTACCACCGTCATGGTAGTTACCAACGATCAGCAGTTCAGCAGCCAATGCGACAAAATCTTTATGCTGGATAAAGGAACCATCACACAGATAATGCAATAATAAACATGCAAGAAGTTAGAAAAATAGTGGAAGCGGAGGTGGCTGGGAAACCGGTGAGATCATTTGCAACTGTGTACCGTTCAAATGTGAAAAGTAACATCAGGATTTGGGTATATGGTATTTTGCTGGCCCTTTTGATTGTACTGTTCCTGCCCTGGACACAAAACATTCGCGCAAGGGGCTCTGTAACGACGCTCAGCCAGGAGTATCGGCCGCAGGAACTCAATACGATCATCGCGGGACGCATCGTTAAATGGTATATAAAGGAAGGTGATTTTGTAAAGGAAGGTGATACCATTGCCCAGTTGGCGGAGATAAAAGATAATTACCTCGACCCTGAATTGCTAACCCGGACTCAGGAGCAGATAAATGCTAAATCTGCATCTATAACATCTTACAGCAGGAAGGCAGCTGCTAATACAGCGCAGATGACTGCCATCGAAAAAGCGCGGGTGCTCAAGCAGGAACAACTGGAAAATAAACTGAAGCAGCTGGATCTGAAGATAACCAGCGATAGCATGGAAATGATAGCTGCAAGGAATGACTTCCGAATAGCCGAAGAACAATACAGACGTCAGCAGATCATGCGGGATAGCGGACTTGCATCACTCGTACAGGTTGAGCAGCGTATGGCGGGATATCAGAATGCAATGGCAAAAAAAATAAGTGCTGAGATAAAATTTACAAATACAAAAACAGACCTCACCAATACCAGGCTGGAACTTAATCAGGTAGCCCAGGAATATGCAGAGAAAATATATAAAGCTGAGGCGGACCGGGCAGCTGCACAGAGTGAGATCGCATCAGGCCAGGGAGAGTTGTCTAAACTTTCAAATCAGTATGCCAACTATACAATACGGGCCGGCCAATACTACCTGCTGGCGCCCCAGAGTGGGCAGATCGTAAAGGCTACAAAGGCTGGTATAAACGAGATCGTAAAGGAAGGTGAAAAACTAGTGGAGATCGTGCCATCAAAACCCGACTATGCTGTAGAGATGTTCGTTCGCCCGCTCGACTTGCCTTTATTATCAAAAGGGCAGCAGGTAAGGTTTATGTTTGACGGCTTTCCTGCTATCGTATTCAGTGGTTGGCCCGAGGCTTCGTATGGTACGTTTGGTGGTCGTATAGTCGCTATTGAGAGTTCTGTAAGCAGCAATGGAAAATTCAGGGTACTCGTAGGTGAAGACCCCTCTGACCGGCCATGGCCTAAAGCGTTGAAAATGGGCACCGGTGCATCTTCCATAGCCTTGCTCAGGGATGTTCCCATATGGTACGAACTGTGGCGCAACATCAATGGGTTTCCGCCGGACTACTACCAGGATAAAGAAAAGAAAGATGAAAAAAATAAGCAATAGGTCCTGTTTGCTTGCATGCCTGCTGTTATGCTGTATCTTCTGCCAGGCACAGGATACTACTGCAATATTGGGCAGAGATGAGTTTATAAGCATTTTACGCAAATACCACCCGGTTCTCAGGCAGGCTGACTTGCAGGTAGAACGTGCTGCAGCAGGAATTCTGGAGGCACGCGGAGCTTTCGATCCGAGAATCGATGCGGGGCTGGACCGAAAAACTTTTGATGATAAGCTTTACTATAGTTATTTCAACCCCCAGATAACTATCCCGACCTGGTATGGTATAGACATCAAGGCGGGTGCTGAAGAGGTGCTTGGTGAGCGCGTAACAACTGAAGCTACACTTGGTAGAACCAGCTATCTCGGTGTAAAGATACCAGCTAACAACCTGTTCTTCGACAGCAGGAGGGCTACATTGAGACAGGCACAGAGCCTCCGGCAGCTTAGTGAAGCGGAACGTTCGCTTATAATCAACGATCTGGTTTTTGATGCACTCAGTGCCTATTGGAATTGGGTGCGGGAATACCAGTTGTATAAAATAATTGCTACTGCTGTACTGGTAAACGAAGAGCGTATGAGGTTTGTAGTAACGGAATATGAGCAGGGCAACAGGCCAGCTATAGATACTACCGAAGCTATGACGCAACTTCAGGGTTTTTACCTTCAGCAGAACAACGCTTGGCTGTCTTTCCAGAACGCAGGGCTTGAACTGTCGAATTATTTGTGGCTGGACCGCAACATGCCTTTTGAGTGGAGTGCTAATATACGCCCTCCGGAAGCCGAGCTTATAAGCCGGCCTGAAGTGCCCGCGTTGGAAAACCTCTTAACAGAAACGCTTGACAGCCATCCCAAATTGCAGTCGCTCCGGTATAAAACGGACGTTCTGGAAACAGAAAGGCGTCTTAAGGCACAATACTTGCTGCCCAAACTGAATCTCAATGCAAACCTGCTTAGCAAAGGGTACGGTTTGCCAGATCAAGTATCGGTACCCTTGCTTGAAAACAACTACAAACTGGGGGTTGATTTCAGCATACCGCTATTTCTTCGCGAAGCGAGAGGCTCATTTCAAGCAGCCGGAATCAAACTTCAGGAGAACACTACAGAGCAGGAGCGTATGACCCTTCAGTTGCAAAACAAGGTAAAAGCCTACTATAACGATGTTTTACTATTGCAACAGCAGTTGGAGCTATATGAGCAGAACCTTCAAAATAATATCAGGCTTTTTCAGGGCGAAAAAATCCGTTTTGAAGGAGGTGAAAGCACATTGTTTGTGCTCAATACAAGAGAGAATAAGGTGCTGGAAGTGACTCAAAAGCTGACAGAACTCAGGGCAAAATGGCAAAAAAGCTATGCAGGTCTCCTATGGGCAGCCGGAGTACTGCAGTAACATCTATTTTCGGGTTTTGCTGAAGCTATCAAGCGTGCTGAACACAAGGTGATGCAGAAAGTCAACAAGCGGGCCAGCTGTCTTAGCATGACCGAAGTCTGTAAGCCTGGGGAGGTTTTCTTGGAAATACATCTGATGATGCGCCGTCTCTATCAAGGTGCTTGCCAGCGAATGAGGGAAAGTAAACCCCCGCTTATATTCCAGAAAAACTTCAGCAATACGGTGACACAGGTCTTTATAAGGCTTGAATAGCATAGCCTTGTTATCTTCTGTTACATGTTTTGTAAGGTATGATTTGTCACCTTCCGCTATCACGATCCTGTGCAGTACGCTTTTATCAATATGCTCCAGTATAAATTGATCGGTTTCCTGGAAGGTTAACAGGCGAATGATCGTTTTTATCTTCTGCTGTGCATCCTTTACATTATTGGTATGGAAGATGAGTTGATATTCCATCCATGTCCAGAACCAGGTTGTTATATAGGTAAGCAAACGGTGCTTATTCTCAAAATACCGGTAAATACTCGCTTCTGTTGTGCCCACTTGAATGGCAAGTTTCTTGAACGTAAACTCTTCGAAACCCAGTTCATCTATCATCCTGATGCCATTGCTTACAATATTCCGCCCCAGCTCCGAAGTCTCCGGGTCCCTTACATATAGCTTAGGATTCATTTTAATCTGAAGCTGTAATTCCATCTCTGAGTATTTGAAAGCAAAGTTAACCATCATAGATGAATACACTGATAAATAATATCTACACTACTATGTAAGGTAGTTTTACTATAATAATACAAGCGATCCATTTCTATCTGGATAGTAATCAACAGTATGGAGTTTAGCAATGTAAAGACTACTACGTCTATATAAAAATCACTGGGTATCATGACGCCCGACAACTCATTTTGATAGAACAGCATAAAAATATGTGACATGAGATATAACTACCATAAACTATATTTATAATATCATAAATAATAGTATTGCTATTATTTGGAATAGATTTATTTCTTTGCCGGAAATTAAGAAACGATGTTACCAAGCGCTAGAGTTGGAATTTTAGGTGGCGGCCAGTTAGGTTCAATGCTGATACGCTATGCGATAGATTATGGTATTGATGTTTCCGTAATGGACAAAGATCCGGATGCTCCGTGTTCCCGATACACAAAATCATTTATGTGTGGTGATCATGCCGCCTATGAAGATGTGATGTCATTTGGAGCAGGTCTTGATATTATAACCATAGAAAAAGAACAGGTAAATGTTGAGGCCCTAAAAGCCCTCGAGAGGTCGGGAGTCAAAATCCACCCTTCAGCAGCTGTTATTGAGGTCATACAGGATAAAGCCAAACAGAAAGAATTTCTTCTCTCAAAAGCGATTCCAGTGGTGCCGGGCATACTGGTTGAAGACCAGGCAGCACTGTACCGGTTTACTGACAAACTACCCGGATGTCTGAAGAAATGTAAAAGCGGGTATGACGGCTACGGTGTCATGATGCTCAAAAAGCCTGAAGATATATCCAATGCTTTTGATGAACCATCTGTACTCGAAGAGTTAGTTTCCATAAAACATGAGATATCTGTGATTGTCTCCAGAAATGAAGCGGGAGCCATTCAATGCTACGACCCTGTAATGATGATCTTTAACAAAGAGCGGTTCGTACTAGATTTCCAGTTGTGCCCCGCCAATATCAGTAACGAACAAGCGATCGAAGCATGTAGTCTCGCTATACGAATTGCAGAAGCGCTTGGCCTGGTGGGCATACTTGCAGTGGAAATGTTCATAACAGAGGATGGCAAACTGTTGGTAAACGAGCTAGCCCCACGACCACACAACAGTGGCCATCATACTATAGAGGGTTGCACCACATCTCAGTATGAGCAACATTTACGGGCCATACTCGGATTGCCGCTGGGGGATACAAAACTTACAGGCAGCACGGTAATGATCAATATATTGGAACCAGCTGCTATGCGTAGAGAATCTATGCAGCAGGCGCTCAAGACCTTGCTGGGGGTAGGATCCTTGCACTTGCACTGGTATGGCAAGCGGGAAGGACGCACGGGGAGAAAGATCGGGCACATCACGATTACAGAACATACAATGGAAAATGCCTTAACCAAGGCGGTAATAGTACGTAACATCCTAAAGAATATAAATGAATAAGCTACAGGTAGGGATCATCATGGGGAGCAGCTCCGATGCACCGATAATGGAAAAAGCTGCTGCAGTACTAAAGCAATTTGGTATTAGCTATGAATTTTTAGTGGTATCAGCGCACCGCAGCCCAACGCGTATGTTCGAATACGCTGAAACGGCAGATGAACGCGGGCTCAGCGTTATCATTGCAGGAGCAGGTGGCTCTGCACACCTTCCGGGCATGATCGCTGCTATTACAACTATCCCGGTAATAGGGGTGCCGATAAAATCGACTAATTCGCTCGATGGATGGGACAGCCTACTCTCTATTGTACAGATGCCAAATGATATCCCGGTTGCAACAGTAGCAGTCAACGGAGCACATAATGCCGGCCTGTTGGCGGTACAGATGCTCTCAATCGCTGATGAGAATCTCCGGAATAAACTGGCTACTCTGAAGGCAGACAATCATAAAAAAGTACTGCAGCAAAACGATACATTAAACCATAAAGACAAGGGCGAAGCATAGAGCTTCGCCGCTCAGGTAAATAATGCAAACCGAATTTACAGGAAAACCTTCTTCCTCCAGTAAATATGACTACAATATATCCATGTCTCTCGCTACATAATAGCTGGGTACCAGGGGCCTGAATCCAATCTTACGAATCTTAGCGCTATCCATAATGCCTTCGAAGGGATCGGGCAGTGCTCCTTGCTCATTGTCAAATATTTCGTTGGCCTTCCCAACAGAATCGGCTAACTCATATAAGGTGATGGGCGCATCATCCACAATGTTAAAGATCTGGCCATTCAAATTATCCTGCTGCAATAGTAAAAATAATCCTTGGGCTACATCTAGGTGATGCACCATATGCATCCTTGAACCCGGATGACGTTTCCAGTTTTTAAGTATTGGCATGATCTCTTCGATATGCGGGTCATTTTCACCATACACAAAACCCAAACGCAGTACGCGTACATCCAGCGTCATTTTCAGCAATTCTTGTTCTGCGGCAATCTTGCTGGAAGAATAAGCCCTGGGGTCATTAATGTCGACGATATCATCTTCTTTGGCTGGGTGGCCATAACCTGAGCCATAGACATTGCCGGTGCTCACAAAAATAAATTGCTTAACACCAGCGGCTACTGCAGCCTGAGCCAACGCTACCGTGCCTGTATGATTGGTTCTAGTGATGCCGTCATTATCGGTGAAGGTCCGGAATAGTGCTGCCAGGTGGATGATGGCGTCCATACCCGCTACCGCAGGTGGCAAAGTGTTGGGCTCATAGAGATCGCCAACAACCACTTTGACGCCCGGTAACGCTTTAGCCGCATCCCGGACTAATATTGTAACATCATAGCCTTTGGCTACTAGGCGAGGCACAAACCTGCTCCCTACCTTTCCTGTTGCTCCTGTAACTAAAATTTTCATAAGGCAAAGTTCTCAGGAAAAAACTCGGCAGACGAACGATAATCAAACCAATAATTATGATTTTCAAACCTTGCGGAAAGCATTGGGAGTGGTTCCCGTGACGCGCTTAAAGTAGTTATTGAAATAAGAAGGATAATCAAACCCTAAAGCATAGGCTATATCCGCTATGCTCCAGTCGGTATGTTGTAACAGGGCTTTCGCTTCAGCTGTAATACGCGCAGCGATATGCGCGGAGATCGGTTTACCGGTTACTTCCTTGACAGCACGGTTAAGGTAATTAATATGGACGGCGAGGCTCGCCGCAAAATCCTTCGGGCTACGCAAACGGAGCGGGTCATTGCTGCGCTCGATTGGGAATTGCCTTTCCAACAGGTCCATAAACAAATGGGTCATCCGGCTCGCGCCATTTTTGAAAGGCGCTGTTTGCTTTGAGGGTTGGATGTTCAGGGCTTCGTGGATGACCAATGCAATACAGCTTTTGATCAGGTCAGCTTTGTGCGGATAATCACCATTATAGGCTGCCATCATCTTCTGAAAGATGCCGCTAATAAATAATGCCTGTTGGTCATTTAAAGGTACAACAGGATTTTCCCCAACACGGAACAGCGGCGAGTCCTGCAATTCCCGGTTATTCATAAAAGTTTCGGTAAAGATGCAGGCATAGCCGCCGGTGCGGTTCACCCGCCTTACTACGGAATGCTGCACTTTCGGATTGACAAAGAATAGCACGTTTCCCTTAATCTCTACTACCTGGTCACCATGTTCTATCGTCATATCTCCATGCACCAGCCCCATTTTATAAAAGTCACGCCTTCCTGTCCTCACAGGTATATCCATCGATGCCGATAATTCATGCACCTTAAAACCCTTCAGTTTTAACTCATCCCAGCTCAATCCTGGAATTCCTGTTTCCATCCCGCAAAATTAACATAATCAAACTATCATTTTCTTTTAAGACTTAAACCTGCTTTCTAAAAGTGTTATCTAATTTGAGTGCTTCTTATAGAATAATGGTTTTAGGAATGATGTTTGTGTGTTGCCTTATAATACTATTTATATATGGCACTTTCTTTTTCGGAATTAATAAAGCAACCGCAACCGGTTTTAGTTGATTTCTTTGCTGAATGGTGCGGTCCATGCAAAATGATGAAGCCAATACTGGAAGACTTAAAGTCAAAAATTGGCGATAAAGCAACCATTGTAAAAATAGATATTGATAAAAATCCTGCTATTGCTTCACAATTTCAAATTCAGGGAGTTCCTACACTTATACTTTTCAAAAATGGGGTTGTGCAGTGGCGGCAAAGTGGTGTTGTACCAGCTAACCAGTTAGTGCAGATAATAGACAAGTATAAATAATTGAATATTTAATCCACGTTATCCTACGAGGCATTTTTGTTTTTAAAAATATCTATTTCATTCCCCAAGGGAAAGTAGCATACATCTAAGGTTATATCTTATTATCTGATCTCCTGATTTTTTTTGAAACTGAACCACTGCGGTAAATATTTAATATTTGCATTGTCAGTATTCAGGATATTTGTAAGAGAAAACAATTACATCCATGTCGCAAACAGAAAAAGACTTTACAAGTGTAAGCCCATCGGCAAAATCTTTATTGCTTATGAAAGGATATACAAACATTCCTTATGCAAAGCAGACTGCCGCGTTGATGCAAGGGCCTGAAGTATTCGATCTTAGTTTCGATGATAAAGATTTTTGGTTCTGGATACGTGTAATGCATTTCGAAAATCGCTACTGGACAATTGATCAGTTATTGAAAGAAACCGATAGTAAAAATATACTTGAGCTATCATCAGGCTATTCGCTGCGCAGCCTCGATATGTGCGTTAAAAATGATGTGCATTATATAGATACAGATTTGCCCAAAGTAATTGCCACAAAGCAAAAAATGATAAACGAGCTTAAGCTGAATGAACATTTAAAAGGTAAACTAGATCTGTTGCCGCTTAATGTAATGGATATTGTTGCGTTTAATGAGATAGCAGGTATGTTTGAAGACGGCCCGCTTACAATTGTAAATGAAGGGCTGCTGATGTATTTGAATATTGAAGAGAAAGTGCAGTTGTGTAAAACAATACATGGCCTACTAAAAAGAAAAAGTGGATGCTGGATAACTGCTGATATATATGTGAAGCGTAGCGAAGAAATGCAGGCTGCTTTACCACAAAGCAAAAGTGAGGCTGCTTTTTTTGAACAACACAATATTGAAGAAAATAAGTTTGATAGCTATGAGGCTGCGGAAACTTTTTTTAAACAGCAAGGTTTTCAATTAGTAAAAGAGGCAACCCCCAATTACCCGGCATTAAGTGTAATGCCTCATTTGCAAAAAACATTGCCTGAAGAGATGCGTAATAGTAAAACCCCGCCACCCAAAATACAGGCTACCTGGATGTTGAAAGCTATTTGATGTAGTTAATTGTAACTAAGAAATACTTAAATTAACCAACAGATGCCTGCGACGTCACGCTTGCAGATACTGCTGTAATATTTCCGGTAAGCGAAAAGTAAAAAATTGTACCTTTTCCTTCAACGCTTTCAAACCAAAGCCTGCCACCGTTGGCTACAACATATTCTTTTATCATCAGCAGGCCAATGCCTGTGCCTTTCTCGCCCTTGGTACCGTATGTTACCTCTAGGTTGGTGTGTATGAAATCTTGTTGGGCAGCAGGGCTGATACCAATACCCTGATCGCTGACTGAAAAAACTACTTTATCGTTTGTAGCGCGTGCGCCTATTTCTATTGTGCTCGATTCATAACTGAATTTTATAGCGTTTGAAATTAAGTTTCGTAGTATAAAATCGAAATGATCTGCATCGGCATTCAATGTTAACTCACCTTGAATCGTATTACGTATGTCAATGTTTTTGTCTTGCGCTTGTTTGGTTAAAGATTGAATCGTTTTTTCAATATGCGACTTAGGGTCGAAACTAACCATTGTAATGTTTGTACCTTGCAGTTGTGCTTTACCCCATAACAGCATCGAGTTAAGTATTTCATAGGCACCTTCACCTCTGCTTTTTAGTTCTTTTATCACTTCCTGGCTTTCTTCTTTAGTCAGCATATTGCTATCTAATAGCTCTAGTGTTTGTACAATTCCCCCTATTGGCGATCGAAGATCGTGCCCTATTACAGAGAACAATTTGTCTTTAACATGGTTCGATGCGCGTAGTTCTTTATTCAGTTTGTTTACTCTTGTGTAGGAAAAAAACAAGATGCAAATGATAATGCAAATAGCAGCTATGGCAACAATTACCATATTTCGCTGCATAGTTGTTTTTTGGTTGGTAATCTCAAGTTGTTGAATCTTATTTTCTGATATTCCCAGATCAAATTTTGCTTGCATCTCAGCTATCTCACTCGACCGTTGCACACTCATTATAGAGTCGGACATATTGTGATAAATAACCGCATTGCCATAAGCCTCTTTAAACATTCCCCCCACTGCATATACTTCCGATATTGCATGGTACACATCGGTTAATAGGCCATCCTGCTTAATGTTCTTGGCAATTTCCATGGCTCTTTTCAGGTAGGGTATGCCCTGGGCCCAATGTGCACTGTCAAGGTTTGAAGCCATGTTTACAAGAGCATGTGCCTCTTCTTCCGGCAAATTGTATTTTACAGCATTTTTGTACGATTCCTGGTAATTTTTTAGTGCACGTTTTTTGTCGCCAAGGCGGCTATACGCATTACCGGCATCGGTAGTAAGCCCTATGTGCACCGTACTAAATTCTATATTTTTACTCAGCTTTATCCCTTCTTCAAAATACTCCAGGGCTTTATGGTAATCACCTTTTTTGCCATACAAAATACCCAAATTGTTGAGCAGTGTTATGGTCATTTTCGATGGAGGGTATTTATCGCATATTGCTTTTGCCTGGGTGTAGTATTTCAGGGCTTCGTTTACATTTTTGCTTAGTTCATTGGCCAGACCTAGTTTTATATAAGTCTCCATTTCGCCCTGCTCATCTTTATCCTCCTTAAATATTTTCAAGGCGGACAGAAAATCTTTAACAGCCAAAGTGTAATTGCCGCGTTGCCCTTGTATAACCCCCATACTATTATAACAAAGAGCTATTCCTTTACGGTAACTGTTTTTCTGGAAAATGGCCATAGCCTGCTTAAAGTACATCTCGGCTGTATCCAGCTCGCCGTGCCTGAAATAAAAAATACCCGTCTGTTGCAGCAACCGCCCTTCTCCAACCTCAGATTTGATTTTCCTTGCCAGCTCAAGGCCTTTATGAATATAAAACATAGCTGAATCGGCATTTTTAAATTCATAGGCAGTAGCCACACGGCCATAGAGGATTACTTTACCAGTGTCAGCAGGTTTACTTTTTAGTTCATTAAGTAATGATGGTATTTCCGGCTGGGCTGTAGCCGGGGCTATTGCAATCAGCAATAGTATAACAACAGTAATAAGTTTCTTCAAATCAAGGTATTTGCTACCATAAATATATAGCTTGTTATCGCAATAAGCAACGTTATCAATTTGTAATTCATTAGTATATAGATATTAAGTGCTTTGATTTTAATGTTTTTTTTATATTCTTTGCGATGTGTTTCTTGTATACACATTGTACATACTTGCTACATAGTAAGTCTATAATACTTTACACAAACTATACCTATGACTAAAAGCATCTTTTTATCCACTCTCTTAGTGCTCAGTTTTTTTTCTGTTAAAGCACAGTACTCCGGGAACGCATTAGATTTTGATGGCAATAACGATATGGTTGTTAGTAGCACTCTGCCTTCATTTTTTAGTAATCCCGGCTCAAATAACTTTACGGTCGAGGCGTGGGTGTACCCGCGTGGTTCAGCTTTCCAGCGTATTTTCTTTGCTCAGCCAAACACAAGCAATTTTGTTTCATTAGGTACTGGCATTGGTAATGTTATCTATTTTTATGTGATATCTGGTGGGGTTACTTATAGCGTAGCAACAACATCATCTATACCTATTAATACATGGTCTCATATTGCTGCCCGTTGGACCTCGGCAACAAATACGCCTGAAGTCTTTTTTAATGGAACACTTCAGCCAACTGTAGGTGGTGGCAGTTCCTCAACCGGTACCGACGGGTTGATGACGGTAGGTAGCAGGCCGGGTGGTTTCCAATATTTTACCGGCGCTATAGATGAGCTACGGGTATGGGGCGCTGCCCGTACCGATTGTGAGATATTAAGTAATATGAATAACAGCTTTACAGTTGCGCAGGCCAGCCTTGCTGTTAATTATCATTTCAATCACGGCACTGCTGCGGGTACAAATACTGGCATAACAACTTTATCTGATATATCAGGCAATGCTTTCAATGGCACATTGAATAATTTCGCATTATCAGGTTCCACTTCCAACTGGATCGCTTCCGGCGCTACCATTACAGCTTCAGGAAATACACTTGGCGGACCTCTTTTGAACGAGGTAAGTAATCAAACAGTTTGTAATAATGAATCTGTAACAGCCATAACTTTTACAAGTTCTTCGCCTTCAGCTACCTATACCTGGACCAATAATAACACCGCTACGGGCCTTGCTGCAAGCGGCAGTGGTGATATTGCTTCATTTACAGGTACAAATAATACTACATCGCCTATTTCATCGCGTGTTATTGTTACGGCTTCGGCAGGTGGGTGTACTGGTGTGCCTGATACCTTTTTTATACAAGTAAATCCAACACCTACAATTGTGGCAACAGGCGACCAGGTATTATGTAATAATACTTCAACAACTGCCATCAATTTTAGTGGCTCTGTTGGTAATGATTATAGCTGGGCAAATAATAATACATCAATAGGTTTAGCGTCAAGTGGTACTGGCGATATCAGTGCTTTTACAGCAGTAAATGCAACTATAACTGATGCGGTTGCAACCGTTATAGTTACTCCGTCAATTAATACATCCAATATTATTAAAGATAGTTTTGCTTATACTGGCTCATTACAAACTGCGACGGTTCCGGCCGGCTACACTACGGTAAAAATTACAGCGGCTGGTGCACAAGGTGGCGCAGGCTTCTCCGGAGTTACACCTGGCGGTAAAGGCGCAATCATGTCGGGTCTCTTTAGTGTAACCCCTGGCGATGTTTTACAAGTGGTTGTTGGGGGAAAAGGTAATGATAATTATCAAACCGGCGGCGGCGGCGGCGGTTCGGGTGTAGTAAGGAGCGGCACCTTGTTAATAGCAGCAGGAGCCGGTGGAGGCGGTTCACCGTATTCTTATGCGGGTTTTGATGGTGTTACCACTAATACTGCTATGCCTGGCGGGCCAGGTACCGGGTCATTTACTTCGGGTACCGCAGGTATTAACGGTGCAAGTGGCGGGGATGTCTTTAATTCAGGTGTTAATGGTAGAGGAGGTAATGGAGTAGATGCCGGGCTATTAGGCTCTTTTGGTACAAATGGCAGTAGTGCAAACGGTTGCTGGGGTCTTGGTGGTGGTGGTGGTGCCAGTGGTATTTATGGTATATCTGGTGGTGGAGGAGGGTACTCTGGTGGCGGTGCGGGTGGCAATTTTGGTCCTGGTGGCGGAGGTGGCTCTTATAACATAGGTGCATCACAAACTAATATTGAAGGTACTAATACCGGTAATGGGTATGTTTTAATAGAATATGCAGCATCAATAGTTTGTACAGGCACACCCGATACCTTTATGATAGTCGTGAAGCCAACACCATCAGTCATTGCAACCAGCGATCAATCAGTATGTAATGGAGACGCTGCAACAGCTATCAGTTTCAGCAGTGCAGTAGCAGGTACTACTTATAGCTGGACAAATAATACAACATCAATAGGCCTTGCTGCGAGCGGCAGTGGTGATATTGCCTCATTTACTGCGGCTAATGCAACATCGGCACCGGTTACAGCGCAAATTATTGTTACACCAACTGCTAATGGTTGCCCCGGTACGCCAGATACATTTACTATAACAGTAAAGCCAACGCCAACAGTCAATGCGGTATCTAACCAATCGGTATGTAATGGTGCGGCAACAACGGCGATTACCTTTGGTAGTTCGGTGACAGGAACTACTTATGCATGGAC
>CAMLFX010000075.1 GCA_946479435.1 uncultured Sphingobacteriales bacterium
AAACGGGCTTGATACCGAAAGAAGAAGTTTCAGGGAAACGTATCTTTTTAGAAACGCCTAACTCGTTGGTCAGGAAGTCGAGTAATTTTTTTGCTTCGGGGCTATCGTATTTGAATTCGATGCCTGCATATATATCTTCCGTGTTTTCGCGGAAAATGACCATATCCACTTTTTCAGGATGTACTACCGGTGAAGGAACACCCTGGAACCAATGCACCGGGCGAAGACAAACATAGAGATCAAGTTCCTGGCGCATAGCCACGTTGAGTGAGCGGATACCACCACCAACAGGTGTTGTCAAAGGGCCTTTTATCGAGACAATATATTCGCGTGCTACATCCAGCGTTTCAGCAGGCAACCACTCACCTGTTTGTTTGAAGGCTTTTTCGCCGGCAAGCATTTCCTTCCACTCTATTTTGCGTTTGCCATTATAGCTTTTTTCAACTGCAGCATCCAAAACCCTGCGACTGGCAGTCCATACATCAGGGCCTATACCATCACCTTCAATAAAAGGAATGACCGGGTTTTCAGGTATCTGAAGTTTGCCATCGGCGCCCATTGTAATTTTCTGTGGAGTCATAGTATTAAATGCTGTTTTGGATGCGCGCAAAGTTACGAAAGAATAGGATTTTTTCATGTTCAATATCGTTTAAAAAGGCATCCATTATTATTTATTTTATCTGTTGTTCAATTTTGTTGAAAAAATAAAAAAATAAAAAAAAATCCGTGCGACAATTGGCGGCTGAGATGCGCGGTGCATCTGTGTTTGGTGACTGAAATGCTGTTTTTGCCTTGTAGCAAATTTGAACAACGAATACATATTTAATTCATATAAAAGATCTATGGCCTACCCGAAGAGATAGAACATAGCAAATATACAAATAAAAAACGTAAATATTACCTAAGCCAGTGCATGAGGAATGGCTCATGATATTCGGCAAAACCTTGTTTGCGGTAAACAGGTGCGCCGTCTTCAGAAGCATGTAATTCGAGCCTGCCGAAGCCGTGTTCTTTTGCATAATCGATCATATTTTGCAATATGGTTTTGCAAATGCCCTGCTTGCGGTATGCTTCCAGCGTGTACATATTCTGGATATATGCCAATTTGCCTTCGGGCCATGTGAACTGCCCTAATTGTCTGCGCACAGCCATGATACCCACCCCAACTGCTTTATCATCATCCCAAGCCATCCAGCCAACCAGTTCACCACTTGGCAAAGCTTCTTTACAGTATTCGCGCAGATGATACAGGAAATTATCGATGACCTCCTGTGTTTGCTCACCTTTTATAGATTGCAGGAATTCGATACGGAGTTTGAGAAACTCGTCGATATGATCGGTTGTGATGCGTTTGTAAGTGAGATTAGCAGACATGAGTGTTGTATGTATAGGCTAAAATTAACGTATACTGTAATAATTTAGTATCCTAGCTATTTCTATCTTTACCTCTTGGACTCGCGCTTAATATATATAGTCAGCCATAGAATTCATAATATTTCATGGCTCGATTGGACCCATGAAAATGGTGGGTGGGTATTTATTGGCGATGGGGATAATGTTGATAAAGCACTGGTTTTAAAATACATCAACAATCATTTTGCAGATGAGACGCTCTATGTTTCTTTTACTAGAAACGATTCGAGAATAGTTTCTAAAGTAAATGTAGAATTAGCTATAAAAGACATTTTGGGAAAGCATGATTTTTCAATCTGGGATAATGAATTCAATAAAGTGATAGTATTTAATAAGAACGGCGTTATGCGTATTGGGAACAATGAAAGTTAGCCCTAATTAACTATGTAAGATACTTCGTACTTCCATTCTCCAAAATCTTCAAAAAAATCTATCCCCAGGAAAAACGAGCCTGAGACACTATAAAAATTGATTGTGTCGCTTTCAATTCTAAATATCTCTTCAATTTTCGATACCATTTCAGGTATTACAACTTTCATTCCGCCCAGATATTCGCTAATACTTAAAAGCATCACACCAGTCATCTTTTCAGGTATATTTAAATGCCTTATAAATTCCTGAGCCTCGTGAACACTTGCAAATTTATGCTTACCTGCATTGCGCCATAACGTAGTTATTTTTTCGCGCAACTTATCAGTTTCCTCTAATGATAGAAAGTCGGAATGGAGCAAGATGCTCCCAGTTAAATCAGCCATGCGATTAACAAATGAAGGCCGTTTTGAACGGCCTTCATTCTGCCTCAATAGCATTTGCAATTTTTCTTGTCTGCTCATCTTACATATACTTCCCCGTATAGCTATCCTTTACTTTAACCAAGCCTTCCGGTTTGCCTTCATAAAGCAAATGTCCACCACCTACACCACCTTCAGGGCCAAGGTCAATGACCCAGTCGGCTGATTTGATGACGTCGGTATTGTGCTCAATAACTATAATGGAATGCCCCTGCTCAATGAGGGCATCGAACGACTTCAACAGTTTTTTTATATCGTGAAAATGCAGGCCGGTAGTAGGTTCATCGAAGATGAACAGTATCTTTTCTTTATCGTTGCTCTTGCCGAGGAATGATGCCAGCTTCACACGCTGCGCTTCACCACCACTCAGGGTATCGCTGCTTTGGCCCAGCTTTACATAGCCTAAACCTACATCACTCAAGGGCTGTATTGCTTTTACTATCTTCTTTTCATCTTTAAAGAATTCAATAGAATCATCCACACTCATATCAAGTACCTCGTAAACGTTCTTTGTTTTGTAAGTTACTTCCAGCACTTCTTCTTTAAAGCGTTTGCCTTTGCAGCTTTCACAAATCAAATGCACATCGGCGAGGAACTGCATTTCAACAATAACTTCACCATCACCTTTGCAGGTGTCACAACGGCCACCATCGGTATTGAAAGAGAAATGCTTTTCCGCAAAGCCACGCATCTTAGCGAGTGGCTGCTTGGTGAATAGCTTGCGTATCTCATCCCATGCCTTTACATAAGTAACCGGGTTACTGCGCGATGATTTACCTATAGGATTCTGATCGACCATTTCCACATGCGTTATGCGGTCGAGATCGCCGGCAAGTGCACGGTGCAGACCGGGGCGGTCGGTACCCTCGCCATAATGCTTTTGCAGAGCAGGGTACAGCGTTTGTTTTACCAACGTTGTTTTACCACTACCGCTTACACCCGTTACCACACAAAGCAGGTTCAAAGGAAAATCGACAGATACATCTTTCAGGTTGTTTTGTCGGCAACCTTCAATACGTATGGCGCCCTTGGGTTTGCGTTTTGTGGCAGGTGCCTCTATTGATAATGCGCCACTCAGGTACTGACCCGTGAGGCTCAATTTATTTTTTATCAGTTCTTTATACGGACCGGCCGCAACAACTTCACCACCCAGGTGACTAGCCAGCGGGCCCATATCGATGATGTAATCTGCTTCTCGCATCATCATTTCATCGTGCTCAACAACCACTACTGTATTGCCTAGGTCGCGGAGGTTTTTCAGCACTTTTATCAATCGCTCTGTATCGCGCGAGTGGAGGCCAATGCTTGGTTCATCGAGTATATATAATGAATCGGTAAGGTTGCTGCCTAAGAATTTGGTCAGTTGTATGCGCTGGCTTTCACCACCGCTCAGACTATTGGCAAGACGGTTGAGTGTGAGGTAACCCAAACCAACATCCAACAATGTTTTGATGCGCTGGCTTAACTCTATCATGATACGTTTTGCAACGGCCGTATCATTTTCGTTCAGCTTCAATCCATCGAACCACACAGCAAGATCGCTGCTGGGCATCATCATCAGGTCGGCAATGGTGGTGCCTGCTACTTTTACATACATAGCTTCAGGTCGCAACCTTGAGCCATGGCATGTACCGCAAACAGTGCGGCCACGGTAGCGCGCCTGCATCACACGGTATTGCACCTTGTACAGGTTTTGCTCTACCATCTTAAAGAAATCGCGGATACCGTTTACTTTGCTATTACCATTCCATAGCAGGTCGTATTCTTTTGCTGAAAGATCGATGATGGCTTTGTGTACCGGGAAATCGAATTTAGAAGCAGCGCGTATAAATGCCTGCTGCCATTCGCTCATTTTATCACCACGCCAGCAGGCTACCGCACCTTCATACACACTCAGGCGTTTATCGGGTATTACCAGGTCATCATCTACACCCAGCACCTGCCCAAAACCTTCGCAGGTAGGGCATGCGCCATAAGGATTGTTGAATGAGAACAGGTTGGGTGTTGGCTCTTCGAAGACCATACCGTCGGCTTCGAATCGGTTATTGAATATCTCTACTTTCTCGCCGTCTATTTCCAGCAAGCACTCCCCTTCACTTTCGTAAAAAGCAGTCTGGATACTATCGGCCATGCGGTGCAGGTCATCTTCATCAAAATCTTTCGTCACTATCCTATCTACCAGCAGGTATATATTTTTTGCAGGTAGTTTGTATTCGCCGTTCAGTACATCTTCAATACGTATCGGTTTTTCATCGCTGCCTTTTGCATATACACGACTGAAACCTTTTTGCATCAGTATATTCAACTCTTCGGGTACACTGCGTTTGTAACGCGTAACCAAGGGAACTATGAACTGTATCTTTAGTCCTTTAGGTAATGTCTTGATGTATTCTATCACATCGGTCACACTATCCTTCTTTACTTCTTTACCGCTTATTGGTGAATAAGTATGGCCTGCACGTGCAAATAGCAAACGCAGGTAATCGTATATCTCCGTCATACTGCCCACGGTACTGCGCGGTGTGCGGGTAGTTACTTTTTGTTCTATGGCAATAGCAGGACAAATACCATGTATATAATCTACATCGGGTTTATCCATACGCATCAGGAACTGGCGCGCATAGGCGCTGAGACTTTCTGCATAGCGGCGCTGGCCTTCTGCAAAAAGAGTATCCATCGTCAGGCTCGATTTACCTGAACCCGATACACCCGTTACCACTACCAGTTTATTGCGGGGAATAGCTACACTTATATTTTTCAGGTTGTGCATACGCGCACCTTTGATGAATATTTCTTCATCATTGTTGCCGTAGCTGCCATTATCCTCATGCTCTACCAGGGGCTCTGATATACCCTCAATATGCTTGATCTTTTTCTTGCTCTCGACCGTCTTCTTAGCTTTCGCTACTTTCTTTTCTGCCATAATAATAAGGTTAGCAAATTTAAGGGATATTGACCCGATAAATGCTATTCGCTTAAACCCGGTGTGGGGCGTTCAGGCAGGATGAAACTTATTAGTTTTTCCCTCAATTCGACAGTGATGACGGCGCTTTTCTTCAGGGTCATGAATTTATCGTCCACGTGCATTTCTTTACCCAGCCAATCTATTTCTATATGTGCGCCCTGCACCATTTGCAGGGTGGGCGCGTTTTCACTGCCTTCCAGTTTACCGGCTACATAATCGGCCAAAAGCTGGCGTTGCGATTCAGGTACCATCACCACTTCAAAAACACTATCATCGGGTACTGCTTTCTCGCTGAGCACCAGGTTAGGGCCAATGGCTTTTGTATTCATTACCTCTACCAGTAAATAATTGCCCGCAAACTGGCGGCCATCTACATCTATCTGGCAAGGTGTAGCTTTATAATTCAATATCAATTCATGCAGTAGTTTGAGCGTGGTGGTTAATTTCTTTTCAGGGTTTTCTATCTTCTCCTTGCCTCGCTTTTTCATTTGCTTCATCAACTCGGGGAAAATACCATAGCCTACCCCTTCCATAAAAAACTCCTCATCGGGCACATTATAGAGGATACCGATATCGTGCTTTTGTACGATACCTTTCGACCATACATCGATGGCTTCATTATTATCGATAGGTGCACCCAATGATTTGGCAATATTATTCGCTGTGCCCATAGGTATGATGCCGATGGGGAAAGTCTTTTGTTTTATGCTGCGGTTCAGCAATATGCGCACAACCTTGCGTATGGCACCATCGCCACTGGCAACAACCAGCATATCTATATCTTCACCTACCTCTTCCCAGCCCTCTTCTTTTATAGACCTGTAGCGGCATTTGAAACCTTTATCTGTTATCTGTTTTACCAGTGTTTCTTTTGTGTGATTTTTATCGCCGGCATTTGGGTTATGCAGCAATTGCACTTTTTTTATCGGGTGTGGTGTATTCATATAAAATTGCTTTAATAAAAACGTTCCAATGGTGCTGGCATGATAGTATAGATTTTTGGGGTACTATGAAAATACTTATCACTAACGACGATGGAATTTACAGTCCCGGCATAGCCTTCCTGGCCAAAGTGGCGCAAAAGTTCGGGGAAGTACGTGTAGTAGCGCCAGATGTAGAACAATCGTCTATGGGGCATGCTGTTACCCATAGCAGGCCATTATCGTTCAGAAAATCGCCTATTAATTTTGAACCGGGTATTGAAGCATACAGGGTGAATGGCACACCTGCCGACTGTGTGGCATTGGGTACACATACCTGGTCGCATACCGATGTAGTATTGTCGGGCATTAATATGGGGCCTAACCTGGGCAACTCCATGTGGCACTCAGGTACATTGGCCGGCGCCAAGCAAGCAGTGTTATTAGGTATTCGCGGTATAGCACTAAGTACGCCTATAGGCAAAGATGAGCCAAACTTCGATGCGCTGGAGCCGTATGTAACCAAAACGCTGGAGCTATTACTCGCAGATACTGAGCTGGGATTGTTCAATGTTAACTTTCCGCAACAGCCTCAGGGAATGCAATGGACCCGCCAATCGGTACGGCTTTACGACGGCAAAATAGTACCCGGTGTTGACCCAATGGGACGTAAACACTATTGGTTTACGGTTATCCCCCTGGAACCGGCAGAAGAAGGCACCGACCGATGGGCTGTAGATAACGGACTGGTATCAATTACGCCGCTACGCCTCGACTTGACCGCCGAAACCCAGCTGGAAAGATTGAAAAAGGAACATCCTATAGAGTAGAAAGGGTGATTTTATAGCCCCAGTGCAGAACGCTGTGTAAACTTCTTTATTTTTACCCCTAATCTTAACACAGCAACTTATAATTTTATGAACAAAAAGTTCATTTATAGCGGCATAGCCCTAACCATGCTATTTACCGCCTGCAAACCGAACGAAAAAAAAGACAGTACGCCTAAAGAGGATATTCTGGTAACCAATATGGACACCACGATAAACCCCGCTGAAGATTTTTTTGAATACGCTGAAGGCAGATGGATAAAAAACACACCTATCCCCGCTGAAGAATCGAGTTGGGGCATCGGGCACCTGGTACAGGAAGAGCTATACAAGCGCCTGTTACACATTAATGAAGAGGCCCTGAAACAAAACGCCAAAAATGGTGTGGAGCAACAGATAGGCGATTTCTGGTTCAGTGGCATGGATACTACAAGCATAGAACGCCAGGGCATCGCCTCACTAAAGCCTGAACTAGATAAGATAGACGCTATAAAAGATGCGAATACCCTAATGAAGGTAGCAGCAGAAATGCATACACAGGGGGTTGGCCTGTTTTTTAGCGAAGGCGTATCGCAGGATGCCAAGGCCAGCGATGTGATGGCTTATTATATGAACCAGGGTGGACTGGGCCTACCCAACCGTGACTACTATTTCAATACAGATGCACGTACTACCAAAATACGTGAAGAATACCCTGCTTACATAACGCGCACTTTTGTACTGATCGGTGCTGATAGTGCTACGGCGAAAACAAAAGCTGCCGGTATTGTAGCACTGGAAACCAAGCTGGCCAAATCATCGCGCAAGCTGGAAGCGTTTCGTGATCCTTATGCCAACTACAATAAAATGGCTATATCTCAACTGAAAAGCATGTCGCCACATATTGAATGGCCTGAGCTATTAAACATAATGGGAGTAAAACATGTGGACAGCGTAATAGTAGGACAGCCCGAATTCTTCAAACAACTGGATAATATAATAGCGGGTGAAAACCTGCAAACCTTAAAAGACTATATGGCTTTTCAAGTGGTGCGTGCCAACGCTAACTACCTGAACAATGCTTTCGCTGATAATAATTTCGACTTTTATGGCAAGACCATACGTGGCGCAGAACAGCAACGCCCACGCTGGAAGCGCGTATTAGATGCTGAAGGCAACGCAATGGGCGAGGCTGTAGGTAAAATGTTTGCCAAAGAGTATTTTGATGAAAAAGCCAAGAAGCGCTACGAAGACATGGTAGAAAACGTACGTGACGCCTATAAAGCGCGTATGGAAAAACTGGATTGGATGAGCGATAGCACCAAAAAGAAGGCTTTGAAAAAACTCGCTGCCATCACTAAAAAAGTAGGTTATCCTGATAAATGGAAAGACTTTTCGAAACTGCAAATAGACCGCAATGCTTATGTGCAAAATATAATGCGCGCTAACAAATGGTGGAATGATTACTATATGGATAAACTGGGCAAACCTGTTGACCGTAATGAATGGGATATGACACCACAAACCTACAATGCATACTATAATCCATCGAACAACGAGATCGTGTTACCTGCAGGTATCTTCACTGTACCGGGCTACCGCGATGAGCAACTGGATGATGCATTGGTATATGGTTATGCAGCGGCATCGACCATTGGCCATGAAATAACACACGGTTTTGACGATGAAGGCCGCCAGTTTGATGAAAAAGGCAACCTGAAAAACTGGTGGAGCAAAGAAGATGAAGCACAGTTCAACAAACGCGCTGAAGTATTGGTAAAACAATTCAACAATATGATGCCGGTTGATACACAACGCATAAACGGTAAAGCTACATTGGGTGAAAACCTTGCTGATCTTGGCGGTATATTAATAGGTTTAGATGCTTTCAAAAAAACAGAAGCATACAAAAAAGGCGAAAAAATAAACGGACTGACCCCATTGCAACGCTACTTCCTGGGTTATTCATTGGGCTGGATGTACCAAATACGGAAGGAGCAGCTTGCCAGCCAATTACTTACAGATGTGCACTCACCTGCTAAATACAGGGTAAATGGCCCTTTCCCGCACGTACCGGAATTTTATGAAGCATTTAATGTGAAACCGGGTAACAAAATGTACTTGCCGGATAACCTTCGCGTAAGACTTTGGTGATATTTTGATTAAATAGATGTTAACGCCGGCATTATCTTTGCCGGCGTTTTCGTTTTAGGTTAAAAATTAATCATTTTTGCAACGTTAAACATAGCAATGAACATTAAGAAACTACTCATCGCCAACAGGGGCGAGATCGCCATTCGTATATCGCGTGCCGCTACCGAACTGAATATACCCACTGTTGCCGTATATACATACGAAGACAGGTATTCACTACACCGATACAAAGCAGATGAAGCCTACCAGATAGGTGCGGATAACGATCCGCTAAAGCCCTACCTGAATATGGATGAAATAATAGCTGTGGCCAAGGAATGTGGCGCTAATGCAATACATCCCGGTTATGGCTTTTTGAGCGAGAATGCAACATTTGCTGCTAAGTGTGCGGAACATGGTATCACCTTTGTAGGGCCAAGGCCCGAGGTGATGTCGGCACTGGGCGATAAAATAACGGCCAAAGAAGTAGCGAAGAAAACAAACATACCCATCATAGAAAGCAATGAAGCTGACCTCACAGAGGAAAGCATTGCACTGAAAGAAGCTAACCGCATAGGCTACCCACTAATGCTGAAAGCTGCATCAGGTGGCGGCGGCCGCGGTATGCGTGTGGTGCGAGATGATGAAGGTTTGAAAAAATCCTTCCACGAAGCGAGGAGTGAAGCAAAGAATGCTTTCGGAGATGATACGGTATTCCTTGAGAAATATGTAGAGAACCCTAAACATATAGAAGTACAGATAGCTGCTGACAATTTTGGTAATACGGTACACCTGTACGAGCGCGACTGCTCAGTGCAGCGCCGTTTCCAGAAGGTAGTGGAGATTGCACCGTCGGTTACGCTTAGAGATAAAACACGCGAAGACCTGTATAATTACGCAGTTAATATTGCTAAGGCAGTTAACTATAACAACGTAGGTACTGTTGAATTCCTGGTAGATTCGGAAGGTGGTATTTACTTTATAGAAGTAAATCCGCGTATACAGGTTGAACATACCGTTACTGAAATGATAACGGGTATCGATCTTATTAAAACACAACTATACATTGCATCGGGTTATAAACTAAGCGATCCTGAAATTGGCTTAGGTGACCAGAACGCTATACCTAAAGATGGTTTCGCCATACAATGCCGTATAACAACAGAAGACCCGGCCAACGATTTTAAACCCGACTATGGTACGCTGGTAACCTATCGCAACGCGGCGGGTTTTGGTGTACGCCTTGATGAAGGTAGCACCTACCCAGGTATGAAGATCAGCCCGTTCTTCGATTCGATGCTGGTGAAAGTGAGTACGTGGGGCAACGACCTTGCAAGTGCCGCAAGCAAAATGCACCGCGCATTGCGCGAGTTCAGGATACGTGGTGTGAATAACAACATACAGTTCTTAGAGAACCTGATAACAAATAAAGAGTTTGTATCGGGCAATGCAACAGTGGGCTTTATACAAAACCACCCGGAACTTTTTACCTACAAAACAAGGCAAGACAGGGGCACAAAGATGCTGAACTTTTTAGCCGATGTAACCCTGAACGGTAACCCGGATGTGAAATTGAAAGATGCAGAGAAAGTATTTGAGAAGCCTGTAGTGCCACTATCCGACCCATTGATGCCTTACCCTAAAGGCACAAAGGATTTATTGACAGAACTTGGACCTGAAGGTTTTGCACAATGGTTACTGAAAGAAAAGAAAATACACTATACCGATACTACACTTCGCGATGCACACCAGTCGCTATTGGCTACACGTATGCGTACGTACGATATGCTGAAGGTGGCCAAGCATTTTGCCAAGCTACACCCACAAACATTTAGTATGGAAGTATGGGGCGGTGCTACATTTGATGTATGCATCCGTTTCCTGAAAGAAGACCCGTGGAAACGTTTGGAGCAGATACGCGCAGCAGTACCTAACATACTATTGCAAATGCTGATACGCGGTTGTAACGGTGTGGGCTATGCTGCGTACCCAGATAACCTTATAGAGAAATTTGTAGAAAAATCGTGGGAGACGGGTGTGGATGTGTTTCGCATATTCGATTCACTGAACTGGATGGAAAATATTGCGCCGTGTATTGATATGGTGCGGAAACGCACCGGAGGTATTGCTGAAGGTGCACTGTGCTATACAGGCGATATACTGGACCCTAAACGTACTAAATACACGTTAGACTATTACCTGCGTTTGGCTAAAGACCTGGAGAATGCGGGTGCGCATATACTGGCTATCAAGGATATGTCGGGCTTGCTGAAACCTTATGCAGCGAAAGAACTGGTAACAGCGCTGAAGGATACTGTTAAGATACCAATACACCTGCACACGCACGATACATCATCGCTGCAACCGGCCAGCTACCTGATGGCTATTGAAGCAGGTGTGGATGTGGTGGATTGTGCATTAGGCTCATTATCAGGGCTGACATCGCAACCCAATTTTAATGCGGTGGTGGAGATGATGAAATTCCATGAGCGTGAAAATAGTTATGATGTAAAATCGCTGAACCAATTTTCTAACTATTGGGAAGCTGTACGTGAATACTATTATCCGTTTGAATCGGGGATGAAATCGAGCGCAGCTGAAGTATTTGAACACGAGATACCGGGCGGACAATATTCAAACCTGAAACCACAGGCAGTAGCATTAGGCCTAGGCGATAAGTTTGAAGACATCAAACTGATGTTTGCTGAAGTGAATGATATGTTTGGTGATATAGTGAAAGTAACCCCAAGCTCGAAAGTAGTCGGTGACATGGCGCAGTTTATGGTGGCTAATGGTTTGACACGCGAAGATGTGATGACGAAAGGTGAGAACATCTCTTTCCCTGAATCGGTACAACAATTCTTCCAGGGTGGCATTGGCCAACCTGAGGGTGGTTTTCCTAAAGAATTGCAACGTATTATATTGAAAGACAAAGAACCGTTTAATGACAGGCCCAATAAACATTTACCTCCGGTAGATTTTGATAAAGAGCTAAAAGAATTTCAGCAGCAGTTTGGCGAAGACCTGACAATACTGGACTTCCTGAGCTATAAATTCTATCCGAAAGTATTTGAAGAAGGCCTAAAATTCTGGAGAGAGTATGGTGATGTATCGGTTGTGCCTACCCCACTCTTTTTCTATGGCATGAAGCAAGGAGAGGATACAACAATTGAAATAGCAAAAGGTAAAACGCTACTGATACGCCTGCTAAGCATAGGCCCTGTAGATGATAAAGGGAAACGAACCGTATTCTTTAAACTGAACGGACAAACACGTAACGTAGAGATACAAGACCGCTCGGTAAAAGTAGAGCGAGTTGAAAATAAGAAAGCAGACAAAGGCAATGAGAAACAAATAGGTGCACCATTACAAGGCATGTTATCAAAACTATTGGTGAAGAAAGATGAAAAGGTAAAGAAGAACCAGCCACTGTTTGTGATAGAGGCTATGAAGATGGAAACCGTTATTGCAGCACCTTTCGATTGCAGTGTACAAAACCTGCAATTATCAGAAGGCAGCCTGGTAAACACTAATGACCTCGTAATTGAATTGAACTAATAGCATAATAAAAAAGAAAAGAGCCGCTGTTAAGCGGCTCTTTTTATATACGGTACTTTTCAAAGAAAGAAAGGATATCATCGCGATAGGTGTTACCGATTGTTATGAGTTGGTCGTGAATTTTTATTGCATTGCCGTCTATCTCAGACACGTAATCAAGGTTGACAATGTAAGATTTATGTACGCGCAGGAAGTTGGGATATTGTGTTAGCTGCTCTTCAAAATTTTTCATGGTGTTATGCACAATCACTTTGCTTTGCGATGTCCACAGTCGTACATAGTCTTTCAACCCTTCAATGAAGAACAGTTGCTTCAGATCTATGCGCACCAGTTTGCCATCTGATTTTACAAAGATCATATTATCGCCTATGGTGTTTACAGATGCGTTTTGTTTTTTAGGAACAGCAACCAGTTCTTTTGCTTTTTGAATGGCCTTAAGAAAACGATCGAAAGAAACAGGTTTCATTAAATAATCAACCGCACTCAGCTCATAGCTTTCAATAGCGTATTCGGAATAAGCTGTTACGAATATTACTAAAGGTGGATTCTTTAATGTGCGCAGCAAATCCATGCCTGTTATCTCGGGTATATTGATATCCAGCAAAAGCAGATCTATTTTATTCTTACTGATAAACGTAAATGCTTCCAGCGCATTGCTGCATTTGCCTGCAACAACACAATCAGGTATTTTAGAAACATAGGTTTCCATAATATCCTGCGCTATAGGCTCATCATCTACTATTAATATGTTCAACATCAGGCTAAATATATCTGTATGTTTACCCAATAAGTGTCCTCTGTTTTATTTTCGCTCATAGTGTATTTTCCAGGAAACAATAATGATAACCGCTTTTGCAAATTAGCCATGCCAATGCCCTCTTGTTTGACATCGCCATTCTTAATATTGGTTATACCTTTATAATTATTCTTCGAGATTATAGACAGGTGGTTATCTTTTATGGTAAAGTTAAAGTGAGCTTTATGATCATCAGAAATATAGCGTGTACCATGCTTGAATAAATTTTCCAGAACCGGCAACCATAACAATGGTGGTATAGAATAATTTCTATCTGCTTCTACATTGAAGTGCAAGCCTTTTGCATTCTGCAAGCGTAATAATTCCAGATCGATGTATGCTTGTACGATCTGCTGTTCTGCTTCAAAGCTTACATAGGGGGTATTTGACTCGTATAATAAGTACCTCAGTATTGAAGATAGTTTCAGAATACTTTCCGGTGCATCGTCGTGCTTATGTAGAGTGAGCCCGTATAGATTGTTCAATGTATTGAATAAAAAATGGGGATTGATCTGCGCTTTAAGGAAATGCAATTCTGTCTCAATTTGCTTTTTTGCTGCTCCTTCAGCTATGCGCTTTTGGCGCGTATAATCTTGCATGTACCATGCCATGGTAAATATGAACGTCCATAATAAATAACCCCAAAGTGCATAAGCAATAGTATTATTAACAATATTAGGTAATGTCCACTGAGCATCGACAACTGTAGAAGCGCCACCTATTTGTTGCATATCATTGGCATCGAAATGAGGAATACCTAATCTGATAATGCTGGTTTGAACCAGACCTGCAAGCAGGCACATCGGTATTAATAACAGGAAATATTGTACGCGCTTTTTATTGACGAGGTACTTTGGTACAAGCAGTAAATTATTAGTGTATATAACTATTAAATAAAGTACAAGTGTAACTGCATGTATATACCAGTACCAGCGTGAATTGAAGTTGTAACCCAATGCAGCGGCATTGTTAATATTCAGGCTGAGAAAAGTATATATCATGCATACCCAAAACAAGATATTTCTTGCCAGGCGGCTTGTAAGTATCTTCCAAAATTTACCTGCTACTTCCATTCGGGTACAAAGAACAGTAAAATACGATTGGCATACAACTAATATAGACGAAACGCCTGATTTTATCGACCAAATTCTTAGCTGTATTTCGTCGAAAATATTGGCTCTTTCATCTAAATAAATTTCTAAGGTGTTGTTGCAGTTGTTCCTTTGAGACCTAGTCTAAAACACAAAAACAACTGTATATGAAAAAGACATTATTACTCTTTGCTTTTGTAGCAATGGCAATCAGTAGCCAAGCGCAAATCTCACCTGTATATACCTACATGTTTCAACACACGCTGGATAGCCTGTGTGCAAAGTACCATATTAAAGGCGCATCAGCAGCTATCTACATACCTAACGAGGGTACATGGAAAGGCGCAGCAGGTATATCGCACGATAATGTGCCTATCACTACTGATATGTACTTTCCTATTGGCAGTAATACCAAAACATTTACTGCAGCCATTATTCTTAAACTTCAGGAACAAGGGAAACTAAGTATTGATGATACGATAGGTACATGGATACAGCACCCAAATATTAACGGACAAATAACCATTAAGCAATTACTGCATCATCAAAGTGGCCTGTACGATTTCAGTGATGACCCTGCATTTAGTACAGCGTTTAATGCAGATTTTAAAAGAGTTTGGCTACCCGAAGAATTGCTGCAATATATTGGCGCCCCCGTAAATGTAGCCGGATCTCCATGGGATTATTGTAATACGAACTATGTGCTCCTGGGTTTGATCATAAAACAAGTTACAGGTCAGCCCCTTGAAAAAGGTTATCGTGACATGATATTTACCCCACAATCGCTGAATAATACTTACTACTGCCCACAAGAGCCAATACCTGCCAATGTACCTCATGGCTGGTATTTTGGTGGCGGGCATTTTGGCGATATGCAGGTAGAAGCAGATTATGATTTGACAGCAGCATTAAGCTCTTCATGTTCAGCAGGCGCTATTATGTCAACAGCAGAAGACAATGTCATGTTCTGGCACAAGATGATGACTGGCGCTATTATTAATAGCAGTTCGCTGACGCAATTCAAAGAAACAGTTGACATTGGTGGTGGTGACGGTTATGGCTTAGGTGTTTTCAATTATCACAACATAAATGGCAGAACTATTTATCAACATGGTGGCACACACTTCGGTTATATCAACGAAAATCTTTGGGATGAGACGAACGGTGTTTGTATTACTGTATTCAGTAACCAAGATAGCCTGAAGAATGCATTTCTCTTTACAAGAGTAGTAATGGCATTGCATAAGATAACCACCAAAATGCCGCCAACCGGTGTAACTGAAGTAAACAACACTTCAATATCAGTATACCCTAACCCTGCCAGCAATTTTGTAAAGCTTGATATGGGAGCTATTAGCGAAGGTCAATATGAACTGGTGGATGTAAGCGGCCGTGTATTACAGGTTGGGTATTTACAAGCTAATGCTAATACAATAGACCTCAGCATGCACGCAACGGGTATGTACATACTACGTGTGCATAATAAAAATGGTGTATTGCTCAACCACAAGCTACAGGTAATAAAGTAATAGGTTAATGATTTACCTGTTAAACCCCTGCATTATGCGGGGGTTTATTTTTATGCAGCAAGTGTAGTAACTGCCCAAAGTGCCGCCACAGAAATAACCAGCCATAGTATTACGCCCTGCAGCAGAGGTAACATACCAACTGCTTTTATGGCTTTACGAGACAAGCCGGCACCTATCAGGAACAATGTAATAGTCAGCCCTTTCTTAGCCACTTCTACTATGTAAGGCGACATAGGCCGAATAGCAGGAACATAGGTATAAATGAGCATTGCTAATATAAAGCCACCTATGAAGTAAGGAATTTTTATCTTCTGCTTGCCATTGCGATAGGCAATAGCAGTACCCAGTGCAACCGGTATTATCCATAAAGCGCGGGCAAGCTTTACAGTAGTAGCAGTTTCCAGTGCCTCGCTGCCGTATGCCGACGCAGCCCCAACTACCGAGCTTGTATCATGTATCGCAATAGCGCTCCACAAACCAAACTGATGCTGACTTAAATGCAGCGCATGCCCCAATACAGGAAATACAAATAAGGCTATGGAGTTTAAGATAAATACAATACCTAACGCTACAGATATTTGCTGTTCATCTGCCTGTATAACCGGTGCTACTGCTGCTATAGCGCTACCACCACATATTGCTGTGCCGGAAGAAATAAGGTGTGAGGTCTTTTTATCGATACTGAACACTTTGCCAAGCAAGGTACCCAGTAGTAACGTACCCAGTATAGACACTACTGTAAATAATATACCCTGGCTACCTGCCT
>CAMLFX010000076.1 GCA_946479435.1 uncultured Sphingobacteriales bacterium
AGAGTGGCTAATGTGGTTATAGTTAAAACTAAGGTTTTATAAGTCCTAGTTTATAGAGGCTGTGCGTATATTACTTAGCAGCAAGGAAATCTTTTACTTTATCCTTGTGTACCATTTGCTCTTTAAAAGTGTAAGCACCGCTTTTAGGACTGCGTACAGCTTTGATCACTTTCGTATAGTTCTTTGCTTCCGCTGCCTGCTTCGGGTCTTTCTTGATCGCGGTTTTAGCTGCTTTTGCCATGACTTAATATTTTAAAATATATTATTTAATTTCTTTGTGAAGAGTCACTTTCTTCATGATCGGGTTGAATTTTTTCAGCTCGATACGCTCAGGAGTGTTCTTTTTATTCTTAGTGGAAATATAACGGCTAGTGCCTGGCAGACCGCTGTTTTTATGCTCGGTGCATTCCAATATTACCTGAACGCGGTTCCCTTTTTTTGCCATTTTATAAAGAGTTTTCTTTTACTTAAAATTTAGATTTTCTCGCCCTGAGCGCGCAGTTGTTTTACTACTGAGTACAAACCATTTTTATTGATTGTACGAATAGCGTCTGCCGCCAATTTAATTGTTACCCAACGGTCTTCTTCTACAAGGAAAAAGCGCTTTGTCTGCAGATTAGGCAGAAAGCGGCGCTTTGCCTTCTTGTTAGAGAAAGATACTTTGTGGCCCGTAATGGGTTTTTTACCTGTTACCTGACAAACGCGTGCCATTGCTATACTTTTTTTAGGACTGCAAAGGTAGTGAAAAAATAATAACCAACCAGAGAATTTCAGAAAATATTTTCAGAAACTAATATTTAAGCCATTTTAGGATATATCAGTTGGTCAAGGTTATCAATGCCCGGTACATTTTCAGATATATATCCTTCCGCATAGGTTGTACCTATACGCTTGCCCAACAAAGAATGCCTTGCCTTCACTTTGTCCAGAAAATCGTTGCTGGCTATGTAAGTCATAGGTTCTTTTGACGATGGATCATGAAACTGGCTTTTATAGCACAGTATAGCCTCCATTTTCTGGTCCATACAATCGGTAATATCCACTACAAAAGTAGGTTCCAAAAACCTGTCTTGTATCATGTGAAACACCCGTTTCGGGCGCCAGGGCTCCTGGCTTTTTGCTTCGTAACGCGTTTCTATTTTACGTAAACCTGCTAAAAAACAGGCATCAGCTATCAGCCTGCCCCCTTTACCATGGTCGGGGTGCCTGTCTTCCAATGCATTAGCTATTATTATATCGGGCTGGTATTTACGTATGTATTGTACCAGTTTTAGTTGGTGCTCTTTGTCATTTTTAAAGAACCCGTCTTCCATGCCTACATTTTCGCGTACCGACAGGCCCATAGCTTTCGCAGCGTCCTGCGCTTCCTGAAGGCGTAGCTCTGCGCTGCCACGTGTACCCAATTCACCCATAGTAAGGTCCAATATACCTACCGCCTGCCCCATACGGGCATGTTTTATCAAAGTGCCGGCAGCGCCCAGTTCAATATCGTCGGGGTGTGCCGCTATTGCCAGTATATGTAGTTTCATAATGCTGTTCCGGATAAATCAGAGTATCCGGCTATGTTTTTTAGATGAATGCAGTGCAAAATAACATAATCGGCATCATCTGCTGAAATTTGGGCTTATAATCGCTATCAATGATGCTGTTTCATTAACACCTGTTGCCTTTGGTAGCGATATTGGTAGTAGTTATTCGCTTCCAGCTCGGCTACTATATCTTCTATTTCTTTATCGCGATCGTAAGGATCGTATTCACGTTTCAGGCTGTTGTTGAAAAGCAGGGCAAGCGATTGCCATACTACCGCCGAAAAACCACCTTTCAGCTCTTTAATAATGCCAAAACAATTTTTTCCTGTCTGCCTATTGATAAGCTTTACCAGTATTTGCCCCTGTGTTATGGTAAGATCTTCCAACTCGCCTTTAAAACGCCTGTTCAGCTCTTTTTCCAGCGATTTCAGGTATTCTTTTCTCTTCCTCTTGTCATCTTCATATTTAGCCAGTGTTACATCTACATCCTTCAGCACATCGGCGGCTATTATAGCATAGGGATACACCTTTTGCACATTATAACGCAGCCTGGTGGCCTGTGCACGTTTACGGGCATATTTACGCAGCATTGGCGCTGTTTTATACACGTCAGGGAGATAAACCATTGCAAAAGTATCGGCACCTACTACTATGCCTCCCAGCATAATAGTGTCATTGCCCGTTTGCGCTTTAGCGGGATAATGAAAGAGCAGCAAGATGACACTTGCCAGAAGACTTATGTAGCGTAATGGTTTCAATAGTATGACAACTATGTAAAATTCCTATTTTTTAGGTTCATTTCACATATCCACAATTATAAATATTTTACAAAAAACATTCAGTATCAGCCATTATTGCCACAATTTGTCATAGCTTAACTTTGTAGGCATAAAAAAATCACTTGATGAAATATAGATTAGCTCTTATAACGCTGGTATTAGCCACCAGCATCGTATCGTGCAAAAACAAAACAGAGGCCATTAGCCGCAGCCAGATGAAAGCGAAAGTGGACTCGCTGGTAGGCATAAAAATGCAAGAAATAAATACACAGGCAATGGAAGACCTTGACCGCCGTATGGCCATAGAAGTAAAGGCCAAAACCGATTCGCTGGTACAAATATGTATGCAGAATAAATAAGGCCCTTTTCAAGGCCCATAGCTATTATGAGTTATAAAGACCAGCAACAGCCCATTTTGTTTTTCGATGGTGTATGCAACCTGTGCTCGGGGGCGGTACAATTCATAATGCGGCATGATAAAAAGCAGCAATTCCTTTTCGCATCGTTGCAATCGCCGCAGGGGGCGGAGGCTATGCGCGAAACCAGGATGGATGCCACGCAGCAACCCGGCAGCATCATTTTATACTATAACGGCAAGTATTACCTGCAATCGGCAGCCATACTGCAAACAACGAAATTGCTGGGAGGCGCATGGGCCGCATTTTCAATACTGGGTATAGTTCCTGCTTTTTTGCGCAATGCGGTATATAGACTTATAGCACGCAACCGATACAAATGGTTTGGCAAGCGCGATGAATGCATGTTGCCCACCCCTGAAAACAAAGCGAGGTTCCTGCAATAAAAATTTACCAAAATATTACAGCCTGTACCGCTAATTTTGAAAGCATGAAGTTGTTGAAACCCATTTTTTTTATTCTCATTCTATTTACTATACATCTGCATGTCAATGCCCAGGATGTAGTTTATTCGCCCTACGAAAAATTTGATGTTCGCGGCAGCGATTTCGCCGTAGTAGGCAAAGTAGGTAGCCGCATTTACACTTACAGGGGCTCAGCGGATGGTTTTTTCCTTGATGCTTATGATGACAAGATGGACAGGCTGGCGACCGTACTGCTCGACTTCTTTCCTAAAAGAATATATGCTACCAAATTCATTGCTTACAGTAACCAGATAATTGTACTATACCAGTCGGTTGAAGGTAATACGGTAATACAATATGCCGCCCTGCTGGATGATATGGGACGCCTTGTAAAGCAACCTGTAAAACTCGACGAAGAAAAAACCGGCCTGTTTGGCCCTAATAAAGAATACTTTACCTCTGCAATATCAGAAGATAAAAAACACATCTTCATTTACAAAACCGAAGAAAAAGGCAGCGAACTTATATTAACAGGCAAGTGGGTAGATGACCAACTGAATATAAGCGAACGCGTAACAGGAAATTTCAGCGCCGACAATACACTGACTAATGGCGAAGGGATGATAGCTAATAATGGCACTTTTTACCTTCCGGTATATACACCAATTGGCGGCAGAAGCTTTGCTGACCAGCTTTGGTTGCTTGAGCTCACTAAAAACAACAATACGTTCAAACCCGTATCTGTACCTCTGAACAATAAATTTGCCGCGGGTGTTTATTCTAAGATCGACAATGCAAAAAACAGGATATATATTGGCGGCTTTTATTCCGATAAAAAGAATGGCAGCCTGGAAGGCGTACTCTACACTTATTACGATATAGCAAACCAGTCTTTCGAAAGCAGGAAGAATATAGCCTTCGACGAGCAATGGCGCCTTTCTACCGGCGAAAGAAATAAAAAGCGCGCGTTTGATGGCTACCAGGCACGCCAGTTAATAGTAAAGAACGACGGTGGCTTTGTACTGATTGCAGAAGACTACTATATAACTACCCGCAATAATTATTCTCCGGGCTTTGGCTATTACTCCATGTACTATCCTTCAATGGGCACATCTATACGCGAATATCATTATAACGACATACTGGCCATGTCTTACAACAGCGAAGGCGTAAAGGAATGGCATACTTTCATTCGTAAAGACCAATACTCGCAGGAAGATGGGGGTATCTTCTCTTCTTACGCACTACTCAATACAGGCGGTTCGCTTGGTTTTCTCTTCAATGATTTCAATTCGGCCCGTTCACGCATACAACTTGCTACAATCGATGGCGGCGGCAGGCTGGAGATGAGATCGCTGGCAGCTAATAAAAGCGATGACCCCGATTGGTTGCCCCGGTCGGGCAAGCAGGTGTCGGCCCGCGAAATGGTTGTACCTTGCCTGCGCAAAAGACAGATATCTTTTGCTAAAATTACTTTCTAAAACTGAATAACCGGTGCTGCGACTGATACGCGATAAGAGCCCTTACACGGTAATTATCCTGCTTATTTACACCTTACTTATTAAGCTGCAAGCGCTTGCCCACCCCGTGTTGCCCATTACCAACAACGAACACCTGCTGTACAGCAGTATAGTTAACATATTCAGTTTTGCTTTAGGCAAAAGTGCATTTGCCTATACTTTGCTGTCGGTAGTTATGCTGTTTATGCAGGCTATATACCTCAACGCTATTGTAGTCAGGCATAAACTTTTCGCCAAAACCACGTACATACCGGCATATTTATATATCACACTTTCTTCCCTGCACCCTTCTTTAAGCAGCTTTAGCGAAGCATTGCTAATAAACTGGTGTATGCTGGGCACGCTGCATATACTGCTCAATTTCCATAACACTACCCAGCCACGCAAAATGGTATTCAACGCAGGCTTTTTAGCCTGTATAGCCGCCTTATTACATTTCCCTGCTTTGGGCTACATAATTTTACTTTGCTCTGCCTTATTACTTTTACGCAGCTTTAACCCTGCCGAATGGGTGGTAGGGCTGATGGGTTATTTTACCCCTATCTATTTTTTTACAGCACTATTATTCCTTTTCGATGAGCTAAGCCTGTTTAAGTTATGGCCGGCAATAGGCTTGCATTTTCCGCAAAAAATTACCGCGCATGCTTATATCGTAGTTTTAATAATTGGTATTGTTACATTAATGTGCTGCGGTTTATTTGCCTTACAGGCATTCATTTCGAAAGTGAGTGTATTCATGCGGCGCAACTGGGTGCTTATCATGACATATTTATTTATATCTATCATTATATGTTGTTTTACCGTAAAACCTATGCATAATATATGGCTGATCGCTATACCAGCATCAAGTCTTGTTATTGCCCACCCACTATATCTTGAAAAAAGTAAATGGTTTAGTAATTTTGCGTTTTATTTTTCCCTGCTTGTTGTGCTTGCTTGCCAATGGGTACTTTAAACAGATCATAGCTTTAAACTAAATAAATGAAATTCGGAGTAATCGTTTTCCCAGGGTCTAACTGCGACCGCGACATGATGCATGCTTTACAAGACGACCTGAAACAGGAAGTAGTAATGCTTTGGCATAAAGACAATGACCTGAGCATGTTCTCGAAAGATGACTGCATTGTACTGCCGGGCGGTTTCTCTTATGGCGATTACCTGCGTTGCGGTGCCCTGGCGCGCTTTAGCCCTATGGTAGAGCAACTGATAAACTTTGCTAACAATGGTGGCAAAGTATTGGGCGTTTGCAATGGCTTCCAGATACTTTGCGAAGCAGGTTTACTACCGGGAGCCTTGCTGCTGAACGACCACCAGAAATTTGTTTGCAAGAATGTATTCATCAAAGCCGAAAGCGATGCCACTTTTGTAGGCAAGAATGTAGGCGCCAATAAAGTATTGAAAATACCCGTAGCCCACGGTGAAGGCCGCTATTTTGCCGATGCTACTACACTGGAACAAATGAACAAGAACAACCAGGTGGTTTTTCGCTATTGCGATGAGAACGGTGAGGTGCATATTAATGCCAACCCCAATGGCGCTACTACTAATATTGCCGGCATTTGCAACAGTGGGCGAAATGTGTTTGGCATGATGCCGCACCCTGAGCGTGCCTGCAGCGATGTGCTGCACAATATAGATGGACGCGCCATACTGGAAGCGTTCACGCTGATGAACTAATAGTAATATGTGCGGGGTGATAGCTAAACTTTTCTTAAAGCCGGCTAACCGACCCAACGGAACTGAGTAGTACGTTTTCTTTATGAAGTAAATACACACAATGAAGCTTTTATCAAAACTGGCGTTTACCCTTGTACTGGGTTTACTTATATCTACCGGGCTTAGCGCACAAATCATCCAGGACCCAACGGTATGGACCTTCGAGGCTAAGAAAAAAACCGGCAACGAATACGAGCTTATTTTCCATGTTACGGTGAACAATGGCTACCATGTGTATTCCCTGAACCCAGGTGGCGATGGCAGCTTCCTGCCACCTGAATTTGAATTTGATAAAAGCAGCAACTATAAGTTAAAGGGTAAAACAACTGAAAAAGGTAAGCGTATCGATGAAACTATAGAAGACATCGGTACGGTACACTACTACAAAAAAGTAGATTTTATACAAGCGGCAACAATTACCGCTAATGGAAAGATAACAGGTAAGTACACGTACATGACCTGTAACGATCAGGGCTGTTTACCACCCAAAACAAAGTCGTTTACATTTACAGTTAACGATGCCGGCAGTGCTACTGCTGATACTGAAAAAAAAAATGACGAAGCAATAATTGCCGCAACGGCAGATAGCACAACTGCTGATACGAATACTATTGCTACAACTACAGTAAATACAGTTGCTAATAAGGATACTGCTACCCAGGAAACCCCACAGGAGCAAAGTAAAAAACAGGAGCAAAAATCGATGCTATGGCTGTTTTTGATGGCAGTTGGCGGGGGCATACTGGCGGTACTTACACCTTGTGTGTATTCTATGATACCTATTACGGTAAGCTTCTTTACCAAGCGTAGTAAAACGCGTGCTGAAGGTATCCGCAATGCTATTTACTATTCGCTTTCTATCATTATCATCTTTACAATACTAGGCGTATTGATATCTGTATTGTTTGGTGGTAATGCATTGAACAACCTTTCTACCAACTGGATAGCTAACTTATTTTTCTTCATCATTTTCGTTGTATTCGGTATCTCATTCCTGGGTGCATTCGAAATAACACTGCCTTCGTCATGGACCAGCAGTACCGATTCTAAAGCAGGGCTTACCAGCTTTGGCGGTATCTTCTTCATGGCGCTTACGCTGGTTATTGTGTCCTTCTCTTGCACTGGTCCTATAGTAGGGCCATTGCTTGTACTGGCTGGTAAAGGCGGTATCGCAGGCCCTGCATTGGGTATGTTTGGTTTTTCTGTGGGCCTTGCATTACCATTTGCTTTGTTTGCTGTATTCCCGGGTATGCTGAATAAAATGGCTGCATCGGGTGGCTGGTTGAACCAGGTAAAAGTGGTATTGGGTTTTGTAGAATTAATGCTTGCGTTGAAATTCTTATCAAACGCAGACCTTGCACAAGGCTGGCGTTTGCTGGATAGGGAAATATTCCTTGCTATATGGATAGTGCTGGCAATATTGCTTGGTTTCTACCTGCTGGGCAAACTGAAAATGTCGCACGATGATGCTTCACCTAAAAACATTTACGGACAGGAATATGTTTCTATTTTCCGCCTGTTCCTCGCTATATGCGCTTTCACCTTTGCTGTGTACTTAGTACCCGGTATGTGGGGCGCACCGCTTAATGGCATGAGCCAGTTTGTACCACCTATGGGTACTCAGGATTTCGTGTTGAATACAGGTGAAGGTGGCGGAACACCATCGCAAGGACAAGATGCAAATAGCGAAGTAGCACCTGTAAAATATGTTTCGGAAATGAAGATATACGAACCACCTGTGGTGAAGAACCTGGGCCTTGTCACTTACTTCAATTATGAAGAAGCATTGGCGGCAGCTAAGGTTTTACACAAACCGGTGATGCTCGATTTTACCGGTATCAACTGCGTTAACTGTCGTAAGATGGAAGCACAGGTATGGTCGAAACCCGAAGTGGCGAAACGCTTAAAAGAAGATTTTATCGTAGCGTCGCTGTATTGCGATTACGATAAAACTGACCTTCCTAAAGAAGAGCAATACTATTCTAAAATATTGGGCGCACAGGTAGTAACCGTGGGCGACCGTAATGAAGATATACAGGCAACACAGTTCAATGCTAACTCACAACCGTTCTATTTCTATGTAGATGAGAATGGCAAAAAGCTGGCAGAAGATGGGTACCCCTACGACCCTAACGTACAGAAGTTTGTAGATCATCTGGAGAAAGTAAAAGCAGCTTACAAGAATAAAAAATAAACAAATGCCCGGCCTGCAAGCCGGGCATTGAAATAGCTTTTAGGATAAAAACCTAACGCATAATGATACAAAACATTACCATTGCCATAGCGCCTGCTATGGCTGAAAATGACAGAGCTATCAGGAATTGCATAGCCGAAGAAACGGGTATCAGCCTTAAAACAATCACAGGTTTCCATGTACTGCGTCAATCGATAGATGCCCGCTCAAGGCAAGCTAAGATGGTATTGCAGCTGGAAGTTTATATTGATGAACCCGTTAAGGAACAACCTGCATTCGACCCGGAACTTAAGGATGTAAGTAATGCAGCTAGTGTACTGATAGTTGGTGCAGGTCCAGCGGGTTTATTTGCTGCATTGCGTGCAATATCATTAGGCTACAAACCAATTGTTCTGGAACGTGGTAAAGATGTACGCAGCCGCAGGCGCGACCTCGCTGCTATGAACAAAGAAGGTATCGTGAACCCTGAATCGAACTATTGTTTTGGTGAAGGCGGTGCAGGCACTTACAGCGATGGCAAACTCTATACACGCTCAACCAAGCGCGGCAATGTGCAGCGCATATTGAAACTGTTCACTTATTTTGGCGCTGAGCGAAACATACTCTACGAAGCGCATCCGCATATAGGCACCAATAAACTACCTAACATTATCACATCTATGCGCGAGCAGATAGTTGCTTGTGGTGGTGAAGTAATATTTGATAGCAAACTGACCGATATAGTGTTGGATGGCGACCGTATAAAAGCAGTAAAAACAGCTGATGGCAGTACTTACGATGCTAAGATCGTGATACTGGCTACAGGCCATTCGGCGCGCGATATTTTTGCTTTACTGCATTATAAAGGTATAGAGGTAGAAGCAAAGCCATTTGCATTGGGTGTGCGTATTGAGCATCCGCAGGCATTAATTGATAGCATACAATACCGCTGTGAAGTACGTGATGAACATTTGCCCCCTGCCAGTTACTCGGTAGTAGCGCAGGAGAATGGACGTGGTGTATTCTCTTTTTGTATGTGCCCCGGTGGTATCATTGCCCCGGCATCTACTAACCCAGGTGAAGTAGTGGTAAATGGCTGGTCGCCCTCGAAGCGCAACAACCCTTATGCTAACTCAGGCACCGTAGTTGCCGTAGATATGAAAGACTATGCGCAATATGGCTTTACTGGTCCGTTAGCAGGCATGCAATACCAGCAAATGGTAGAACAAAGAGCATTTGAAATAGGTGGCGGCAACCTGGTGGCACCTGCACAGCGCATGGCCGATTTTACAAGCAACAAAGTATCCTCTACCCTGCCCGATTGTTCTTACCTGCCGGGCATAAAAAGTGCATCGATAAAAGATGTACTACCCAAAGAAGTGAATGACGCCTTGGTAAAAGCAGTAGTTGATTTTGGAAAAAAGATGAAAGGCTATTATACCAATGAAGCTATATTGGTAGGTACCGAATCGCGCACCAGTTCGCCTGTGCGTATACCACGCCATAAAGAAACCTTGCAACATACACAGATAAAAGGCCTCTATCCTTGCGCTGAAGGCGCGGGCTATGCAGGCGGTATTGTTTCTGCCGCCATAGATGGGGAACGTTGTATGGAAGCTGCTATTGAATGGCTGAAACACTAGCAAAGTAAGTACTGGCACGGATATAAATATACCACCGGTAGTGTATAATATAGGCTTTACAACACAGGTAGATTTGCAATAAATCTACTATATGAAAAAATTAATTTTACTTACATTCATTACTGCTGTTATATTCAGCGCGTGTAAAAAAGACGAGACCAGCCCAGCGAACAATAATAATAATAACAATAACCCCGGTTGTGCCGACGGTAGTATTTGCTTTACGCTTGACGGTACTGATATATCAAAAACTGCAGGTGGCTACGTATTTGCAGATACCTTCCTATTTGTAAAATATGAAGAGGGGAGCAAACAGCTATCAATAGATATATTCGGACAAAAGAATGGAAACTACAACGTGACTGATGTGCGAAAAGCAGATAATGCACGTATCTACTACTTCCCTAATAATACGGATATGTATATGGCTGAAAAAGGCAACCTAAGTGTGAGCGAATTCACTGCTGATTTTAAGATAAGCGGTACCTTTTCAGGTACACTATATAAATACGATAATAACAACAATACTTTCAATAAGACGGATTCAGTTGTTATTACTAACGGCAGCTTTACAAAAGCCCAACTGGTAAAACAGCCATAGTAAATGTTCTTTTCAAATAAAGCCTTCTGATCAGAAGGCTTTATTGTATGTTATTCCGTTCTATCCTTAGCGGTTTCTTCATCCAGTTCTTCTTCATCTTCCTTATCATCGGTTTTAGTGCCGGTCTTTTCCTCGCGTACATCTTCATCTTTCAATGGTGGTTGCGCGCCTTCTTTCAGGTCCGGATCATTCAGGTGTTTCATAGTAGTTCTCTTTCAGGGATATATGACAAAAGTATGCCAACAAAAAAGCGGGTACATTATATGTACCCGCCTTATATTTTCTATAGCTGAAACTAATTAGCAGCTACCATTTTCTTATTCATTGCTTCAGCCATTGTTTTACCAATGTTAGCTGGGCTATCCACAACATGAATACCGCATTCAGCCATTATCTTCATTTTAGCAGCAGCAGTATCATCGGCACCGCCAATAATTGCACCGGCATGGCCCATACGGCGGCCCGGAGGTGCTGTTTGGCCTGCAATGAAACCTACAACAGGTTTACGCATGTTGGTCTTCAGCCATTGTGCAGCTTCAGCTTCCATATTACCACCTATTTCACCTATCATAATGATACCATCCGTTTCAGGATCGTTCATCAGCAGTTCAACAGCTTCGCGCGTTGTAGTACCAATTATCGGGTCGCCACCTATACCAATAGCAGTAGAAACACCCATACCTGCTTTTACAGCCTGGTCAGCAGCTTCGTAAGTCAGGGTACCCGATTTTGATACGATACCTATACGGCCCGGTTTGAATACGAAACCCGGCATGATGCCTACTTTAGCCTCGCCTGCTGTGATAACACCAGGGCAGTTAGGGCCTATCAGACGTGTGTCTTTACCTTTTATGTACTCACGTGCTTTCACCATATCCTGTACAGGAATACCTTCAGTGATACAGATGATCACTTTTATGCCCGCTTCAGCAGCTTCCATAATAGAATCGGCAGCAAATGCGGGTGGTACAAATATGATAGAAACATCAGCACCTGTTTTGGTAACTGCATCTTTCACAGTATTGAACACGGGGCGGTCTAAGTGTTGCTGGCCACCTTTACCCGGTGTTACACCACCTACTACATTAGTACCGTATTCTATCATTTGGGTAGCGTGGAAAGTACCTTCAGTACCTGTGAACCCCTGAACAATAACTTTTGAGTTTTTATTTACCAAAACAGCCATGAGCTAAATATTTTTGTTTTAAGACGCGGGCAAAATTAATGCAAATACAGGCAAATTCAAATCTTATATCATATTAGTAACATCGCTATAGAATATTTTTTTAAAAAGCTACCAACCATTTTTATACGCTCACAGTCTTATGTGGTGTACAAGCTAAACTAATAAGCAGTTTCAAGCATATAAGACATTGACATTTAAGATTGTAATGGGTAATCAATTCTAGATTTCTGAGGCCGGTTTCTACCGGCCTTTATGATTTTCATCTGTTTTTAATTTTCATATTACATTTCCCTGACACGTAAAATCGTTGCGGCAATACATTACGATTACCTTCGTTATAATCAAACATTTACCTATGCTAAAACTATTACTCACCTTTCCGTTATTGCTTTATGCGACCTTCTCCTTTGCACAGCCAGGCAATGGTATCTGGCAGGGCACACCTGTCGATTCAGCTGAGTTTAGCTTTGAACCTTTTGATTCATTAGACAACAGTGCCACCCATAACGTGATCGACACATCGGGCACTATACTCTGGGATATTGGTACCACTTCAAAAGTCTTCTTCTCGTCAGGTACCGGAAACAGCTACTCTATAATGACCGATACCACCGATACTTATCCTGTCAACGCTAATGACTGGTTTGTTGTGAAGATGGAACGCAACTTCAACCTGGGCGCTATCATATCATTCAGGCACAAGTACCAGACTACTGCAGGACATGATGGTGGCATTGTAGAGTACTCTTACGACAATGGCGCCAATTGGACCAATGTAAAGGATAGCTGCAATGTTGACGATGAACCGGGTTGGGATGGATTTGGCATCATTACAGAGAACTTCTATGGCAAAACCGATACGCTGCTGCATGGAGAGATGGCTTTTAGCGGCACCAGCGGCTGGACAAACTCGGCTATACAGTTTGGTGTAGGGGCCATACCTCTTAAGACCACAGCCAGTTCCAATTGCATGGCGCAAGACACCGTATTTATACGCTTCCGCTTTGTGAGCGATGATACGCTTGAAACACTAGACGGCTGGATGATAGACGACATACGCGTAGATCATGACTGGTACTGGGGCGCAGCGAAGAGCCTAAGCAAGCTAAACACACTTGGCGTATATCCTAACCCCAGCTTTGATGGCCTTATCAACTTCCCCCAGTTGAAGAATGAGCACGAATACACCACTATCATAACTAATGTAACCGGCAGCATCGTAATGACCAGCCCCTATAAACCCTATCTAGACCTAAGCGCCCAACCTAAGGGCCTGTACTTTTACAAAGTAACCAATGGTGAAACAACCTACACCGGCCGGCTTACAATAGAATAACCATAACAGCAGGGTGAGAAGTTATACTTCTCCCCTGTCTTCCATCATACTCATTTCCTTGGCCTTATTCAGGAAATCGGATGCGAAGATGAAGCTATTCAATTCCTCATCCTTGCTGTAAATAATGTCTTTATTAGTGCCTTCCCATTTTTTACGGCCTTTGTACATAAACACTATATGATCGCCGCTTTCCATAACGGTATTCATATCGTGGGTATTGATGATGGTGGTCATGTTGAATTCTTCAGTCAGCTCTTTTATCAGTTTATCGATAACCAGAGATGTTTGCGGATCGAGGCCCGAGTTAGGCTCATCGCAGAACAGGTATTTGGGGTTTAGTACCAACGCCCTGGCCAAAGCCACACGTTTTTTCATACCACCACTTATTTCGGCCGGAAATTTTTTATTCGCTTCTTTCAGGTTTACACGGTCAAGCACTTCGTTTACCCGGTCGCGCTTTTCCTTCGATGTTTTTTTGGTGAACATATCGAGCGGGAAACGTACGTTATGCTCTACGTTCATACTATCGAACAATGCCGAGCCCTGGAATAGCATACCTATCTGCATACGTATCTCTTTCAGCTCATCCTGCTCCATTGTCAATATATCTTTACCCTCGTACAGCACTTGCCCTTTTTCAGGCCTTATCAGCCCAATCATGCACTTCATCATTACGGTTTTACCGCTACCACTGGTACCTATGATTAGATTGACCTTGCCCGGCTCCATTATGGCATCCACGTCTTCAAGTACCACCTTTTCGCCAAAGCTTTTGCTGACTTTCTTCATTTCAATCATATATCAAATGTAAGCGGGTATTTGTACGCCTCCAAACAGCAGGGTAAATAATTGTGCCATAGGCACTTGGATAACAATTTTGACTGGAAACAAGCAGCCTGATGTTACATGTGTAAATTTGTATGTGTTGTTCAATTTTGTTGAAAAAAGAGAAAAAATAAAAAAATTTCCGTGCGACAATCGGGTACTGAAACCATTTGGGGTGGCGGTGTGCAGGGCTAAATTGTAGCGCGACTGTTTTTTCATGATTGAACAAAATTGAACAACATATTTTGTTTTGTATATGCATTATACTTAAAAAACAAATATACAACAATTTGTCAAATAAATAAACTACCCTAATGTTCCAGGCAGCTAGTACCAGGTAGCCATAAGATCATCAGTACGCCATGATGGCATGGGCCCATCGTACTCAAATACTTCCACGAAACGGAAGCCCAGTTTTTCAAGCACATGCCTTGAGGCGCCATTACCTACATCAGTCATAGCATAAACCGGTTTGAAGCCCAGCACATTAATGCCATATTCAAGCGATGCCTTACCGGCTTCAGATGCCACACCTTTGTTCCAGGAGCTGCGCTTCAGGCGGTAACCGAAATCGTAATAATTGACATGGCCATTCACTGGTTCGGTCATTAACCTAAACCCTACCCAACCGACCATTTCATTGGTTTGTTTACCTACCACAGCCCAGCGGCATATGCCATTATCGGCACGCTGCTTAAGCAGCATAGTTATATAGTTGCGTACCTCTTCGCGTGTTTGCATAGGCTTATTACCCAGGTAGCGGTGCACTTCAGGATCACTATCCATTTCAAACATATCCGCTTCGTCTGCAAGAGTGATATCGCGGATTACAAAGCGGGGTGTTTCAAGATGAATTGACATGATTAATTTTTAAATTTACATTATATAAAGTACTATGACTAAAAATAAAGTGGCTTACCTAATAGGTGCAGGTGCAAGTTTTGGAGCGATAAAATTAGCCAAAGATTTAGGATCAGATATGATAGTCGTCTCAGAAAGGATATTAAACTATTTCAATAATGCATCTGACAAAGATCAAATTAATCTAAAACAACTATCAGATAAACTAAAAGAATATGGCACTGTTGCAAAAGGGCATTTTACAATTGATACGTATGCAAAGAAATTATTAGTCAGAAATGAAGGCAAAAAGTTGCATGAACTCAAGAGTGTGATTTCAATTTACTTTATGATTTCCTCGCTATTTGATAATTATAAATGCGATAGCCGTTACGACTCTTTCTGGGCATCTATTATAAACGAAAATGGTAGCCTTCCTAAAAACATACAAATGATCTCTTGGAACTATGACGCCCAAATAGAATGTTCATTATTGGAATATTATAGCGATTATCGGCAAGTTGAAAATTGGCTAAATCTTCAAATTAATTCCAGACAATTGAAGTTCACAAATGACCATGATGGATTTACTTTGTATAAATTAAATGGCTCTGCAAATAAAACTTCATACCAAATGGATTATAATCGCTTTATGCGAAAGAATATTGACAATTACACTAAAGACAATTTAGACACCAAGATTTTTGAGTTTGCCAATGTATTTAATGATATGATGAACAAAATAAAAAATCCAGACATAATGTTTGCTTGGGAATTGTCAACAGGTGGAGGGGAAACAGAAAAGTCGTTAGTTAGTTGTGCACATGACTGTATCAAAGATGCTAAAACACTTGTGATAATAGGCTACTCATTCCCCTTCTTTAATAGAAAAATTGATAGAGAGCTTTTCAAGGACATTATTTTTGACAATATATATATTCAGGATCCCAATGCTGATTCGGTATTCGAAAGTATTGAATCAGTAGGTATTCAGTTTAAAGAATATAAACTGTTAAGCAATCTAACTGATAGATTTTATTTGCCTCCTAATTTATAACTATATTAAAATACACTATCTTAAACTCTCAATAGCATCTACAATATGCTAATTATTTTGAGATCTAAGTGTAGCATATAAAGTAACCACTTCTCTATATTTTGAATTTTCTATTTGTCCCATTCTATTTACTTCTTCCAGTATCTCTAAATTCGCAACTTCGATACCTTCATCATGCAATGCACCTTGCGCTTTTGAAGTCCATTCGGCAATACTGTCTTTCGGCTCGCCATAACTAGTTGCTAATTTATTTAAGAGTACCTTCATCCTAATAACTTTAATATCAGAAGTATCTATAAAACCTTTAGCATCAAGTATACCTAATCGTTGCTCAAGTGGCATATCCTCAGCACTTGCCTGTTTTATTTCAGAAGTACAAGATGATATTAATAAGCTTACAAGTATAACAAAGTTGAATTTCATAATATCAATTTTTACACCTGAAAAACCCCCGTCTTAAATTCTTTTATTTCAGGATTATGATTAGCGGCATTGATACCTTCTGATATAACACGGCGGGTTTCGGCAGGGTCAATTATCTCATCGACCCAGAGCCTTGCAGCAGCGTAGTATGCCGATGTTTGCGCATCGTATTTATCCATAATCTGCTTCAGCATTTC
>CAMLFX010000077.1 GCA_946479435.1 uncultured Sphingobacteriales bacterium
CACCTGCATCAAGGCTATACTTACAGAATAATTATCTTGCAGCCATGCCGTTCACTTTCGCCCATCCCGCTATCATACTGCCACTTACCAAACTGCCCCACAGGTATTATTCCCTCACAGCACTTATCATCGGCGCTATTACTCCTGACTTCGAATACTTCCTGCGTTTAAACATATTGAGTATTTATAGTCATACAATACTGGGGATATTTTACTTTGACTTGCCATTAGTTATTTTGCTGTGTTTTACATTTCATTTATTAGTGCGCGATAAACTTGTAACTAATCTGCCAACGGCTTTAGCTGAGAGATTAAATAGTATATCTGTGTTTAATTGGAGTAAATGTTTTCAGGCGAATTGGATAGTGATTATCATAAGTGCAGTGATAGGTATAGGTTCTCATCTTCTATGGGATAGTTTTACACATGAACACGGGTATTTTGTTTCTAATATTCAGTTGCTAATGAGGATTATATCAATAGCAGGTTGGGATGTTCCAGTGTATAAAATCATCCAGCACAGTAGCACTGTCATCGGCTTACTTTTAATTATAGCAGTGATCTACAACTTACCCAGGCAAAAAGTAGTGGCCGCTAGCAATAGGTTTTATTGGCTTATTATAGTATTAACTATAATGATGATGTTAGGCTTACGAATGTTGTTGGTAGCAAGTATTAATATTGGGAGCCTTGTGGTTACTATGATAGCAGGCGTACTCTTAGGAATTATTATTGCATCTTTGAAAACTATTAATGATGTTAGTTTTAAGAAAAGCAGGAGTAACTGATGTTTCTGCAATAACGCAGTTATCACATCAATTAGGCTATGAGATAAGTGAATCTGGTAGCTTTTCTAATCTCGAATATATCCTGAATAGCAAGTGCGATATTGTGTTTGTTGCAGAGTATGAAAATAAGGTTGTAGGCTGGATACAAGTATCTAAACTAATACACCTGGAGACAGGAATGTTTTGCGAAATAGTAGGGCTTGTTATTGATGCGACGGTGCGTAGTAAGGGAATAGGCAGGCAAATGGTAGAACAGGCAATTGAATGGACAAAGGCAAATAACTGCAAAAGACTGGTAGTACGATCGAATGTGATACGTAATGATACTCACAGGTTTTATACAAACAACGGATTTGAAGAAAAAAAAGAACAAAAGATATTTGAGATGAATATTTGACGTGCGTCTAAATAATCCGTTTAATACAGTGTATAGTTAATATACTTTGTTCTTATTACGGTAATCGCCCCGTTTCCAGGCCTCATAAAACTCTGCCCAAGCCAATGGATTGAAAATATTCATAGGCTTTTGCTGGCCGTAATAAGTTGATAATACAGCCTGCTGGTTTTGATATGCAGACTGATTTTCGTTACCATCGTGTGGCATAGTGTATGCTAATGCACGTAGCGTGAGTGCATTTGTATTTTTACGGGCAAGTTCTAATTGATCGTCCGGAATATGCCAGTTTTTGAAAGCATAGTCAAACTGTTCTTTTGATGGTACTGGCCGGATAATGGTTTCAGGTAAATAAAAAGTATCCTGCACCATTAATTGTATCAGTGAAAAATAGTGGCCCTTGAGGTCTTTAGGTACAGCATATTGCTTGCTACGAAAGCCCAAGGCGGAAAACTGCAAGGTATCGCCTTTATATACTACTACAGAGAATACACCCTTATCGCTCGATTCTACGCCTCTATCTTTATTAAGCACCAAAACCGTAACGCCGGGTACAGCGCGAAGGCTATCTGCAGTCATAGTGACCCCGTTTATCTGTATGATATTCTCGTAAGGGTCTTGAGCAAATGCTTTGGGGGCAGCAAAAAGACAAATAATAAAAATGAAACAGCCTAATTTACTTAGCATGTAGCCCAAAGTTACATTGTTTATAATTTTTTTCTGCAAGTATTGATGTATCAATATTGATAATAAATGTATCAGCGTAATTAGCTGCTATTCTTACACAAAGAAAGAAGTGTATGACGTACTTTTGCACTCCGATAAGTTACTTTAACAAAGGTTTAGTATGATAACGAAAGAAGCGGTATTAGCTGCGTTAGGCCACGTTCAGGAACCGGATCTTGGTAAAGACCTGGTGACCCTGAATATGATACAAGATATAGTGGTACATGATAAGAACATATCTTTTATGGTGGTTTTGACCACACCTGCCTGCCCATTAAAAGAACTGATAGAAAGAGACTGCATAAATGCTATACATGAACGAGTGGATAAAGATGCAGTAGTAACTGTGCGCATGGAGGCTAATGTAGGCAGCAACCGTAAAGACAGTAAAGCCGTGCTGCCAGGGGTAAAAAACATTATTATGGTGGCATCGGGTAAGGGTGGGGTAGGTAAATCAACCGTATCGGTAAACCTTGCCTTGGGCCTTTCGCAAGAGGGGGCAAAAGTTGGCATACTGGATGCGGACATATATGGCCCGTCGATACCTATAATGTTGGGTATACGAAACGAAAAGCCTATGATGACCGAAGTAAATGGCAAGGGTATGATAGTGCCTATTGATGCACACGGTATAAAAGCTATGTCGATAGGTATATTAGTAGATGAAAGGCAGGCTATGATATGGCGGGGGCCAATGGCCAGTTCTGCATTAAAGCAATTTATAAGCGACGTATTGTGGGGCGAACTAGATTACCTGATAATAGATCTGCCGCCGGGTACAGGCGATGTGCACCTTACACTGGTGCAAGCTGTACCGGTAACAGGGGCTGTAATAGTATCTACTCCGCAAGCTGTGGCTGCTGCCGATGCTAAGAAAGCTATCATGATGTTCAAACAACCACAGATAAACATACCTATCCTGGGTATGGTAGAGAATATGGCTTATTTCACACCGGCTGAATTGCCGGAGAATAAATACTACATATTTGGCAAGGGTGGTGCAAGGCAAATGGCTGACCAGTTTGAGATACCTTTTCTGGGCGAGTTACCATTAGTACAGGGCATACGCGAGGGTGGTGATAAAGGTATACCTGCAATACTGGATGAAGCCAACCCTGCAAGAGATATATTTATAGATATAGCACAAAGTGTAGCACGTAATATCTCGATACGCAATGCCAATTTAGAACCCACTAAAGTGGTGCATGTTGTTTAAAATAATTCCCATATAGAAAAAGCCTCACTGGATAGTGAGGCTTTTTCTATTACGATATGTTTTATTTAGAATTCAGCGTTCTTAGGCGTGCGCGGGAAAGGTATTACATCTCGAATATTGGTCATACCCGTAACAAATAAAACAATACGCTCGAAGCCTAAACCAAAGCCGGCATGCGGTACAGTACCAAAGCGGCGTGTATCTAAATACCAGTACATTTCATCAGTTGGTATGTGCATTTCCTGCATTCTTTGTTCCAACTTGTCCAGGCGTTCTTCCCTTTGCGAGCCACCCACTATTTCACCAATACCTGGTGCCAGTATATCCATAGCAGCCACGGTTTTACCGTCATCGTTCATACGCATGTAGAACGATTTGATGTCCTTAGGATAATCGGTAACAATAACCGGCTTTTTAAAGTGCTTTTCCACAAGGTAGCGTTCATGCTCACTTTGCATATCAACACCCCATTTTACTTCGTACTGGAATTTCTTCTTCTTGTATGCAGGCGAATCAAGCAATATATCGATAGCCTTAGTGTAAGTAATGCGCTCAAACTCATTGTTCAAAACAAACTCCAGCTTTTCTATCAGGCCCATTTCACTACGCTCGTTTTGTGGCTTTTGTTTTTCTTCGTCAGCCAGGCGTTGCGTAAGGAATTCAAGGTCTTCACGGTTGTTTTCCAGCGCATACTTAATGATATATTTAATGAAATTCTCGGCGAGGTTCATGTTATCCGTAAGATCGTTAAATGCAACCTCCGGTTCTATCATCCAGAACTCGGCAAGATGTCGCGCTGTGTTTGAATTTTCAGCACGGAATGTAGGGCCAAATGTATATACCTCGCTAAACGCCATAGCGCCTAACTCTGCTTCCAGCTGCCCGCTAACGGTAAGGTTCGTACTGCGGCCAAAGAAGTCTTCGGTATAGTCTATCTGTCCATCATCTTTACGTGGTGGGTTATCGAAAGGTAATGTTGTAATACGAAACATTTCACCTGCTCCTTCAGCATCTGATGCTGTAACGATAGGTGTATGCAGGTAAACAAAGCCACGATCGTTAAAGAACTTGTGTATAGCATAAGCCAAGGTGTGGCGCACACGGAATACTGCACCAAAAGTATTGGTACGGAAACGCAGGTGTGCTATCTCTCGCAGATATTCGAGGCTTGGACGGTTTTTTAATTGCAAGGGGAATTTCTCACCATCGCAAGTACCCAATATCTCTACATCATCGGCTTTTATTTCTACCTTTTGGCCCTTGCCCTGCGATGCGATAACAGTACCATTCACACTAATAGATGCACCGTTGGTAATATTCTTCAGCACTGCGTCATCCATGTTATTGAAGTCAATAACTACCTGTATGTTATTCATGCAGGAGCCATCGTTCAAGGCTATAAATGTGTTGTTGCGGAAAGAACGAATCCATCCTTTTACATTAACCGGATAGTTGAACTTCTCGTTCTGTAAAATGTCTTTGATCTTAGTACGTGGCATGTGTTATAAAAAATCAGAAGTCAAAAGTCAAAAAACCAAAACTAACTATATAGTTGTATTGGCTTCTTTTTGTTTGTTACCAAATTTTACCTGATAATCGTTTATGCTGTGTTGCAATATTTTTTTTGCCAGTCGTGCGCCCTGGAAGTCCTCGATTTTTACCACCTTATTTTCCAGTTTTTTATATTCTTCAAAAAAGTGGCGCAGCTCTTCAATAAAATAAGATGGGAGCTCGCTAATATCATTGATGTGAGCCACACTCATATCGTTAGCACAAACTGCTATCAGTTTATCATCGGCTTCACCCTGGTCAAGCATGCGCATAACGCCAATTATTTTAGCCTCAACCAGGCAAAGAGGTTGCATATCTATCTGCGATAGTACTAATATATCCAACGGATCATTGTCGTCGCAATAGGTTTGGGGGATAAAGCCATAATTAGCAGGGTAATATACTGATGAATATAGTACGCGATCCAGCCTTAGCAGGCCGGTTTCTTTATCCAGTTCGTATTTCGCCCTTGAATTTCTGGGTATTTCAATAATTGCATTTACTTTGTCCGGCACATGGTCGCCATAACTCACTGAATGCCATGGGTTGAAGCTCATTATGTATTTGTGTTTATCTGTTTGCTTTGAGGTGCAAAGGTAATTGTTAAAATTGCAATGGCGAGCGGGCTGTTTACAAAAAAATAATATCTTCGGTACTGCCTCGGCAGGGTACCAAATTTCTAGCTATATAAATAAAGAAACGCTGATTGGCAGGAGGTTTTAAGGCACGATTTTTAGTAAAGTCATATCATTGTAAAGCTCTAATAAGTTAATAATAAAAATTAAAAGCACGAGTTGTTTTTATGAAGCGTACCTATATCTTTGCAACCACACATATCTCAAAGAGTTTTTAATAACTAAACAAGTTTAAAAAATCCAAAAAAACAGAATTATGGCAGATGTAAAAACAGCCGCAGCTAAAACAGGTTCGCATGCAGGCAAACCAAAGAATTCTAACAACTTCGGTATCAACCTGATTGTTGTTTTAGTATGTATTGGTGTGGCTGAGCTTATCTTTCACATGGTATTCGGATCAGCAGCAAACTTTAAAGACGCAGACAAGCACGTGCCCGCCAACTTTTTGGGTACCATGTACATGGGTGGATGGGTTGTACCTATCCTGATGGCCACTACATTAACACTTATCGCTTTCTGCGTTGAGCGCGCACTTACCATTGTAAAAGCAAAGGGTAAAGTAAATTCGGCAGAGTTTGTACGTAAAGTACAATACCACCTGGCTAACAAAAATGTTGATGCAGCTTTGGCTGAATGCGATAAGCAAGCCGGTTCTGTAGGTAATGTAATGCGTGCAGGCCTGGTAAAATACCGCGAAATGATCAACAACACTGAAATGGATACTGACCAGAAAGTATTGAGCATTCAAAAAGAAATAGAAGAAGCTACTTCGCTTGAACTGCCTATGCTTGAAAAGAACCTGGTGTTCCTTTCTACTATCGCATCAGTAGCAACCCTACTGGGTCTGTTTGGTACGGTATTGGGTATGATCCGTTCATTTGCTGCAATGGCGAATGCAGGTGCTCCTGATGCTGCCGCCCTTGCTGCTGGTATTTCTGAAGCCCTGATCAATACAGCGCTTGGTATCGGTACGTCATTCCTTGCAATTGTAACTTATAACTTCTTCACTACCCTGATTGATGGTATCACTTATGGTATTGATGAAAGCGGCTTTACTTTAACTCAAAGCTTTGCTACTAACTACAGGTAATAAATAAGCTGTTAGCAGAAAATTGTGAAAAAGATTTGTGGAATAATGACGGTTTTGAATCTTATTACTAATTAATAGCAGAAAAAAACTAAGATGCCTAAAGTAAAAATGCCACGGAAAAGCACCACCGTCGATATGACGGCGATGTGCGACGTAGCCTTCCTGCTGCTGACATTCTTCATGTTGGCAACCAAGTTTAAGCCGGATGAGCCAGTTACCGTGAAAACTCCGGCTTCTATATCGGAGATACCTATTCCGGATAACGACATCATGCTAATAACCATTGACCCGAAAGGACGCATATTCTTCTCGATAGATAATAAGAACATGCGCAGGTCGTTGATAGAAAATATTGACGAATATAAAGGCCTGAACCTTACTACGGACGAGATGAACAAATTTGCCATCGGTTCGTCGGTAGGTGTACCTTTCAGCCAGTTGAAATCATATCTTAATGCACAACCTGAGCAGCAAAAAGAATTTGATTTAAGTACACAAGGTGTACCTGCTGATACTTCGGTAACCAATGAGAACAATGAACTGGCTGCATGGATAAGGACTGCGAGAAACACCAACCCCAAATTACGTATTGTAATTAAAGCTGACGGATCAACATCATATCCCGAAGTAAGAAAAGTAATACGTACGCTGGAAGGCTGGAAAATATTCAAATTCAATCTGCTTACCAGTTTGAAAGCTGTGCCACCGGGCACTGCCGCATGGGAAATGCAACAAGGTGGTAAAAAAGAGTAACTATTCGTTTAACGTTATAAAATATTTTGTTCCATGGCTGAAATGGATACCTCCAGTAGTGGAGGGCATAAGAAAGGCCCCGGGGTCAAAAAAGGGAAGAAGCTCTCCACGCGTGTGGATCTGACACCGATGGTGGACTTAGGTTTTTTGTTGATTACATTCTTTATGTACACAACAACCATGTCTAAGCCTAAGACCATGCAGATCAATATGCCGTATAAAGATGATGTGGTAAAACCTGAAGAGGAAACCAAGATCAAAGAAAGTACGGCTATGACCATATTGCTGAGCAAAAACCACCGTATATACTATTATGAAGGTATAGGTAGCGACCCTAATACACCACCGGAATTGAAGGTGACTTACTTCAGGGCGAAAGATGGTATAAGAGATGCCATTATAGCAAAAAAACAAAAAGTAGAAGAATTAAGGCGCAGTGGTGCTTTGAGCGGCAAAGACCAGGCAACGATATTGATAAAGCCTGACGAAACAAGTACTTACGAGGACATGGTGAACATACTGGATGAAATGAATATTAATGATGTGCGTGTATATGCAATAGTTGATATAACACCGGTAGATAAAGAATTTATTACCATGACTGAGCAAGCCAGTGGTGAATAACACCCTGTATGGAAAATTCGCTGAAATGCGTCTTTAATTAACAAAAGGTATTATTAACAATGGATATTAATAAAATTCTGAAAAGCGACTACCTCGATATATTGTTCGAGGGCCGTAATAAAAACTACGGTGGCTATGAGTTGCGCAAGAAATATCCAAAACGTATGCGCAATGCCGGTATCATAGTTATTGGTGTTGTAGGGCTTATAGTAGGCGGATCGTTAGTAGTGAAAGCTATTAAAGGTAATGCTGATAAAAAGCCTGTAGCTATCATGAAGGAAGTAACACTTGCAGAACCACCACCGATAGATCCTAAAAAACCACCTCCACCCCCACCACCGGAACCCCCACCACCCGTAAAACCTACGGTGAAGTTTACACCTCCGGTCATTAAGAAAGATGAAGAGGTGAAGGAGGAGGAAAAACCACCAGAAGTTAAAGAACTGGAAGATAAATCGGCAGGTTTGAAAACTGTAGCAGGCGACCCTAATGGTATTGACCCCGGTATAGTTGATAAACCAGGTACAGGTGTAGTAGAAGCACCTGCTGCGCCCGAGATATTCAAATTTGTGGAGCAAATGCCGGAATCGGGTTACGATTGGCAAGCTTATGTTGCTAAAAATGTAAACTATCCTAATGCTGCCCGCGATAATAATATTGAAGGCCGTGTAAACGTTCAGTTCGTTGTTAACGAAGATGGGACTATTAGCGGTGCGAAAGTAGTAGGTAGCAAAAGATATGGTGGCGGGCTTGAAGACGAAGCGGTACGCGTAGTTTCATCAATGCCTAAATGGAAGCCAGGTAAGCAAAACGGCCGTGCTGTAAAAGTTTATTTTACGCTGCCAATCACCTTCAGACTTGAGTAATTTTTAATACAATGATTTTAATAAATACCGTACGCAACCGTGCGGTATTTTTTTGCCCGTAAGCGGCTTGTAATTATTATCAGCTATTAAATATCCATAATGGCAGCGCTGGTTTTTCGTGGCATACTAATGCTTGAGAATAAACGTTATAAACAACAGTGTTGAAAGCAGGCAAGAAGTTGAATTAATGTATTTTTACATAATAGTTAACACGATGGTGAATTATATTCACGCAAATTTTCTAACCAACATCTTTCAGGTATAAATGAAAAACGCATCATTAGCGCTTAGCGCAATAGCATTAGTAGGGGTCATTGTATTGTTTGGCATGCAAATGTCTGGCGGCAAGGGTTCATCGTCGAAGACAGCATCATCAGCGCCCAAAGAGGATGGCGGTGTGCGCATTGCATACGTAAATATTGATACGCTGGAAGCCAACTATACATACCTGAAAGCAAAAAAAGAGGAGTTTATGCAGCGCCAGCAAAGCATGAATGCTGAACTGGAACGTTCTTTCCGCCAATACGAAACAGACAGGGATAATTTTCAGCGTAAAGTACAGGCGGGTACTATATCGCAAGCAGAAGGCGAAGCTACCATGAAGAGGCTGGGACAAATGGAGCAAAGCCTGTATGCGCGTAAAGAATCGATGGCACAGACCCTGATAAAAGAGCAGGATGAATTCAATCAAAATCTGCAAGACCAATTGGAGGCATACCTGGAAGACTACAACAAGGAGAAAGGGTATGATTATATATTATCGTATTCGCGTTCAGGCTCAATACTGTACAAAAACAAAGCACTTGATATTACCGATGATATAATAAAAGGCATGAACGGCAGTACACCGAAAAGCGATACAACAACGAAAAAGAAATAGTAATTTTCTTTTTCTAAATCTCGTCTTTATTGGAAAACAAAGCTCATTTTCATCGTTCGCTTACATTGCTGGATGGTGCATTGCTGGTAATTGGCTCTATGATAGGGTCGGGTATATTTATTGTAAGCTCGGATATAGCCCGCAATGTAGGTAGCTCCGGCTGGATGATCGTTATCTGGCTGCTATCAGGATTTATAACACTGGCTGCAGCACTTAGCTATGGCGAATTGAGTGGCATGTATCCGCAGGCCGGGGGGCAATATGTGTATCTGCGCGAGGCTTTCGGCAAGTTATATGGGTTCTTATATGGCTGGGCTTTTTTTGCCGTAATACAAACAGGTACTATTGCTGCCGTAGGGGTTGGCTTTGGCAAATTCACCGGCTATATTATTCCATCTTTAGGTGAAGAAAATATATTGTACGGCCCTGTACAATTAGGTTTTATCAGCAATTTTAAAATAACGGCTGCACAGCTAACGGGTATAGGTACCATCGTTTTTTTAACCTTTCTGAATACCCTGGGCGTAAAGAGCGCTAAGTGGATACAGTTCATATTCACCTTTGCTAAAATAGCAGCTATGGCTGCTTTAATAGTATTTGGCTTTATACTGGTGCGCGATGGTATAGCATGGAATGGTAACTGGGATACCGCATGGATGCCAAGAAAAGTAACCATAACACCGGACCTAATCAGCCATCAATCTTTAGATACTGCTGCACTTGTAATAGCAATATGTGTATCGATGGTGGGTGCATTGTTTAGCAGTGATGCCTGGAATAATGTGACCTTTATAGCAGGCGAGATAAAACGCCCTGAAAAGAATATAGGGTTAAGTTTGTTTATAGGTACGGTAGTGGTAACCCTGCTTTATGTATCGATGAATTTCATGTACCTGAATGTGATGAGCATTAATGAAATTGCCAGTGCACCATCGGATAGGGTAGCTCTTGCTGCTGCGTTGAAAGTATTTGGCTCTGTGGGTACTATTGCTATCGCGGTACTTATCATGGTATCTACATTCGGCTGTAATAATGGTTTGATATTATCTGGTGCACGTGTGTACTACACCATGGCTAAAGACAATTTGTTTTTGCCTTCAGCTGGTAAACTGAACAGCAAAGGTGTGCCTGGCAAAGCATTGTGGATGCAATGCATGTGGGCTTGTGTATTGTGCCTTAGCGGCCAGTATGGTAATCTGTTAGACTTCATCATCTTCACCGTGTTATTGTTTTACATACTTACCATTGCGGGTATATTCAAACTTCGCCAGACAAAGCCTGATATGCCTCGTCCGTACAAGGCGTTTGGTTATCCATTTATACCATTGCTGTATATTCTTCTGGCATCGTTCATTTGTGTGGTACTGCTGCTTTATAAGCAAGAATATACATGGCCGGGATTGATCATTGTACTGATCGGTATCCCGATATATTATTATCTCAACAAGCGTAATACAAATAATGCATAGGCAGGAGTTAGCGGATCTATTTGAGGGGATGAGGCAACTGCATGTAGTGGTTGTGGGCGATGTAATGCTGGATAAATACTGGTGGGGCGATGTAGAACGCATGTCGCCGGAAGCACCTGTGCCTGTGGTTAGTTTAAAGAAAAGAGAAAGTAGGTTAGGTGGCGCAGCTAATGTAGCATTGAATTGTAAAGCACTTGGTGCGAAGGTTACGCTGGCAAGCGTATTGGGTGATGATTATGAGGGGAAGGTACTGGATAGCCTTACCAAAGAAGCAGGTATCAATACATTATTTCAGCACAGTAAGCATAGGCCTACCGTTACGAAGACCAGGGTGATAGCGCACGATAAACATGTAATGCGCCTGGATGATGAAGTAACTGAAGATCTGTACACTGAAGAAGAGCATCCTTTTATAGATATGGTACTGCGGTTTTTGCAGATAGAGAAACCGGATGTATTGATATTTGAAGATTACAATAAAGGTGTGCTTAAGGAGAATGTGATAAACCGTATAACGGAGCATTGCAATCATCTTGGTATCATTACTGCTGTTGACCCTAAGTTGAAAAACTTCTTATCTTATAAACACGTTACTATCTTCAAGCCTAACCTGAAAGAAGTACGGGAAGGATTGGGCGTATCTGTTGCTAATGTAACTGCAGAAGAATTAGCCGGAGTCCACGGTCAACTAAAGAAAGCATTAAACCACGAAATCACCTTTATTACCCTTTCTGAAAAAGGCGTTTATTATAATAATGGGCAAGCAGGTATGTTGCCCTCTCATTTACGTACAATAGCTGATGTGTCGGGTGCGGGTGACACAGTTATAGCTACCGCAGCTATAGTGTACACGCTAACTAAAGATGCAGGTTTAATGGCTGCAATTTCGAATATAGCAGGTGGTTTAGTTTGTGAGCAGGTAGGGGTAGTGCCTATAGATAAGCAGGCACTTCTAGAAGAGTGCCAACAATTACTAGCATAAATGTTTCCCAGTCTAAAATAAAAAAGCTCCATATAGTTACGGAGCTTTTTTATTTTAGAAAATCAAGTTAGCTGATATTAACGTACGTCCTTCATCCATTTCTTAAGCAATGGAGATAGTATAAGCAGGAATACGCCACAGCCTACAGATACATACGCTATGGTCTGGAATACACTAGTATAGATAGGTAGTGATGCAACAGGGTCGATGACAGTTGTTCCTGCACCTTCCTGCGGTACTGCCATCATAGTACCTACAAGGCCAGCTACATACTGACCAAAGGCACTGGCAAGAAACCACATTCCCATCATCAAACCTACCATTTTAGCGGGCGATAACTTAGTGATCATTGATAAACCAATAGGTGATAAGCAAAGCTCACCGCAAGACATTACAAAGTACCCAACTACAAACATGCCTAATGATATTTTACCATCTACAGCTGAGTGCCCTGCTATAACGAAAATGTAAAAACTAAGACCAAGCAATATAAGACCTAGCGCAAACTTGATAGATGAATTTGGTTCCAGTCTTTTATTGGCCAGTGCTATCCATATGTATCCGAATATCGGGCTTAAGAATATAACCCATACAGGGTTTACAGAGTTATTAACAGCAGCAGAAGACAGCTCAAGACCAAAGAAATTCATGTTTACGTTGCGGTCGGCAAAAAGGTTAAGTGAACCACCACCTTGCTCGTAAAAGCCCCAGAATAATATAGAGAATATAGTAAGAACCAATGCTGCGAATATTTTAAGACGAGCCTCTAGCGGCTCTTTACCCGCCAGGTATAAGATATAGCCCAGCGATAGCAAACCGAATGGTACGAATACAGCACCCATTACTTTGTAGTAATACAACAATGCAGCAAATACAGGTATAGCAATAACGCTGCCTATAAACACCATACGCTCTTTGCTTTTTCTGTCTGTATCATCGCCTACGGTTACCAGCATTTCGGTTTGGTTATCTTGTGGCAAATCGGCCATATCGCCCATTACTATCTGGTCTTTACGTTTCCTGGTGGGTGGCAAACCTATAGGGCCCAGTTTCTTTTGATTGAGCATAAATACGGTAAGGCCCAATATCATAAATACACCTGCAAGGCCAAAGCCCAGATGCCAGCTATAGGTTTGTCCTATCCAGCCGCAAAGCAAGCTGCCCAGGAAAGCTCCTACGTTAATACCCATGTAGAAAAAAGAGAAACCACCATCGCGACGAGGATCGCCGGGTTTGTACAGGTTACCTACAATAGAAGAGATATTTGGCTTGAAGAAACCATTACCTACCACTATGCAACCCATCCCAAGGTAAAACGTCCATATATTATTGGGTATGGCCAGTGTGAAGTTACCCAGCATCATTAGTATGCCTCCCCAAACTATTGCCCGGCGAAAGCCCATCAACCTGTCGGCTATCATGCCACCAAATACGGGCATGGCATATACCAAAGCCTGGTAGGCGCCATAAGTAAGGTTTGCTTTCTCATCGGGGAAGAAGAGTTGCGAGGTCATGAACAAGATGAGCAACGCACGCATACCATAGAAGGTAAAACGCTCCCACATCTCGGTGAAGAACAATAAATAAAGTTGCTTGGGATACTTACCCTTAAAGTTCTGGATCTGTTCTAAAGTGATATCTGTTTGTGCCATAGAGAGGTATCAATTAAACCTGCCGCCAAGTTAATTATTATTTCCAACTAACACCTTTTATCCCCCGCCGTTTTTGGCCATAGAAAAAGGCGGGAGTTTATTCCCGCCTTTAGTATTAGAATTCTTTACTACATTTTATTATCTAACTCCATGCATCATACGTTTCAGTATAGGCGTTATTAGGAATAACACAACAGATGCAACACCACACAATACTACGAATACCATGAAGAATTCGTACAGGCTATGGATGGTGAAACCTGCAAATACAGGGTATTGTGTTACTATCTGGTGCTCGTTCAGCAGTTTCAATTGTTCAGGCGTTGCGGTTACTGTTTTCTCTAACACACCTTGCAGGTTGATACCCATTTTCTCGGCTTCCACATATTTATCGCCTGTTGGTGGCAGAATAGAACCTAGTGTACCAGCTAGTGCATAGCCTGATGCGTTTGACAGAAAGAATACGCCATATAGCAATGATGCAAATCGTTTAGGCGCCAATTTAGATACCAGCGACAAGCCAATTGGTGATAAACAAAGCTCACCACATGTTTGTATCAGATAAAGAAGTATCAACCATTTTACAGCCAGCAGGCCACTATTGCCCAGGTCTTTTACATTATTGGCAATGATAAAATAACTTAGTGCTATCAGCATTAAACCGAAGGCTTGTTTCATGGGCGAAATAGGCTCGGCGTTTTTCTTACGCAGATAATCCCAAAACATACTGAATGGAACTGCCAGTATTACTACGAATAACCCGTTAAAAATTTGCACCATTGAAGGTGGTATCTGTGTGCCCATAAAGCTGCGATCGGTCTGGTTATCGGCGATGAAGGTGAGTGAAGAACCTGCCTGCTCGAATGCTGCCCAGAAGAAGATAACAAAAAACGATACGATATAAATAACAAGGATACGCTGTGTTTCTACTTTCGTCAGCGAAGTATCGGAAAGGATGAGGCCAGCCAGTGTGATACCGCTACCATATATGAATGAATATATCCAGTTTTGGCCAATTACAAAGTGGAATATTAGACCTAATACTATGAAAGCTACTACTGCTATACCTAAAGACTTGTTAGAGAAATTAGCTTTTTGAGCTTCACCTTCTTCATAGTCACCCGCTTCGTTTTTAGAAGGAAGACCACCTATAGCACGTCCTTCAGGTGTTACTACATATTTGTTTTTAAGTATGAAGAAAGTGATGGTACCCAACGTCATAGCTATAGACGCAGCAAGGAAGCCCCATTTAAAAGCGTGTATATCGCGTATGCCTGTACCTGCATCTTTCACATCGCCCAGTATAGGGCAAATAAACTGGCCTAGTAGTGCACCAACGTTAATACCCATGTAAAAGATAGTAAACGCCGAATCAAGCCTGCTTTTTTCTTGTTTGGGATACAAACTGCCCACCATGCTGGATATGTTGGGCTTAAAGAAGCCATTACCAAATATGATGATGCCCAATGCTACCCACATCATTATTTTGGCAGTATCCAGATTAGCATCGAATATACTGGCACTGGCAAAAAGGAATAGCTGGCCAATAGCCATTAATGTACCGCCCAGTATAATACAGTTGCGGTTGCCCAAAAACCTATCGGAAACAAAACCACCCAACATAGGGGTTAAATAACAAAGGCCAAGAAATGCACCATATATAATGGATACATCGGCTTCCTTCATTAGTAAAGAGTTAACCAGAAATAAGGTAAGCAAGGCGCGCATGCCGTAGAAGTTGAAGCGCTCCCACATTTCTGTACCAAACAAAACCCACAGTCCCTTAGGGTGGCTTTTGGGGGCGTTCAATGCCATGTCATCTATTGGCTGGTCAAGCGTGGCTCCCAGTTCCTGGTCTTTGTGCGTATCAGACATACTTAATGATTTGTTTTCTTAGTGGCGAAAGATAGTAAAAATATGTTCAGATGAAAGCCCTGTATACGTAAAATACCCCTGTCGGTGGTATTTTATGGCGCTATCTTAATATTGAATACTTTTGTACCCTCTTTTAACAAGTAATAGCTATAAAATAATTATAATGAGTGCGTATAATATTCTTTTGTTAGGCTCCGGCGGACGTGAATCGGCCCTGGCATGGAAGCTAAGACAAAGTAAGTTTTGCAAAGAGCTGTTCATAGCGCCGGGCAATGCGGGTACTGCGCAATATGGTACCAACCTCAATTTTACCCCTACCGATTTTGAAAGTATAAAGGATGCCTGCAAAGAATATAGTATAGATATTTTATTGCCCGGTGGTGAAGACGGGCTGGTAGCTGGTATATATGATTTTGTAAAGAACGATGCTGAACTGAAACATATAATAGTAGCAGGCCCGTCGAAAGAAGGCGCGCAATTGGAAGGGAGTAAAGCATTTTCGAAGAAATTCATGCAGCGCCACAATATACCTACCGCTGCCTATGCCGAATTTACCGAGGCAAATTTTGAAGAAGGTATCAGCTATCTGCAACAGCATACATTACCGATAGTATTAAAAGCAGATGGTCTTGCAGCGGGTAAAGGTGTGGTGATAGCACAAACTACCGATGAAGCTATAGAGAGCTTTACTATGATGATAAAAGAAGCGCAGTTTGGTGATGCAAGTAAGACTGTAGTTGTAGAACAATTTTTAGATGGGGTAGAGCTATCGGTATTTGTACTGAGTGATGGTGTTAATTATTTATTACTGCCCGAAGCAAAAGATTACAAACGTATTGGTGAAGGAGATAACGGCCCTAACACTGGTGGTATGGGTGCTATATCGCCGGTACCGTTTGCTGATGATAAGTTTATGAAAATGGTGACAGACCGCATTATTAACCCTACTGTAAGGGGCCTTAAGAAAGAAAACATTACCTACCAGGGTTTTATATTCTTTGGGCTGATAAATGTAAAAGGTGAGCCTTTTGTAATAGAATATAACTGCCGTATGGGCGATCCTGAAACAGAAGTAGTAA
>CAMLFX010000078.1 GCA_946479435.1 uncultured Sphingobacteriales bacterium
AAAATGCAAGGCAGCCACCGATAAACCCTTTGGTGTTAACCTGCCTTTGCTATATCCTGATATAGATAAACATGTACAAGTTATTCTTGAAGAAAAAGTACCTGTTGTATTTACTTCAGCAGGCAACCCAAAAACATGGACAAATACTTTTAAAGAAAAGGGAATCACAGTTGTACATGTAGTATCCAGTGCAAAATTCGCTAAAAAATGCCAGGATGCAGGTGTAGATGCAGTTGTAGCTGAAGGCTTTGAAGCCGGAGGCCATAATGGCCGTGAAGAAACAACAACTTTATGCCTCATACCTTCAGTGCGCAACAGTATCACCATACCATTGATAGCTGCTGGTGGTATTGCAACAGGCCGTGCTATGTACGCTATGATGGCATTAGGTGCAGAAGGCGTACAAATGGGCAGCCGTTTTGTTTGTACACCGGAGGCATCCAGCCACATCTCCTTTAAAGAAACTGTTGTATCTGCTAACGAAGGCGACACAGTTCTTACGCTTAAAAAACTAACGCCTGTAAGGCTGATAAAAAACCAGTTTTACAAACAGGTTGCAGCGGCTGAAGAAAGCTGTGCTACTACTGATGAATTACAAGACATACTTGGCAGGGCAAGGGCAAAAAGAGGAATGTTTGAAGGCGATCTTAATGAAGGTGAACTGGAAATAGGACAAGTGAGTAGCATTATTAATGAAATAAAACCTGCAGGAGACATAGTGGCGGAAGTATGGAACGAATTCCTGCAAACCGCTGCTGCCCCTTTTAGCTTTGGTTAATTAGACGGCCTTAGGTCTAACACCTTTATTTGCAATTTTACTACCCCGTTAAATTCATTTTCTTCAATGGTATACACAATGTCAAAGGGGCCGTTTTGCACTAATTCCAGTTTATCTGCCAGGCCAAACCCAATACCGTCTATTACAAACCTGTTATTTTGATGCACTACAAACTTCAGGTGTTGCTCTTTTACAATTCTTGAATTACCCTGAAAATCATATACATTTTTACTAATGAATACCGGTTTTAAATTGGTAGGGCCAAATGGTTCAAACTGGTTAATAATATTGTAAAACGCAGGTTTTATATCTTCAATATTTATCTCTGCATCTATCTCTATTTCCGGTATTAGCAGGTTGGGAGGAATTGTTTGGGATACAACCTCTTCAAATTTATTTACAAATGCATGCACATTGCCGGGGCTCATAGTCATGCCGGCTGCATAAAAGTGCCCCCCATAGTTGTCTAGCAGCTCCCTGCATTCATGTATCGCTTCATAAATATTAAAGCCGCTAACAGACCGTGCAGAGCCTGTTACTTTATCGTTCGATAATGTCAAAATAATTGTTGGCCGGTAATAGTGGTCTATCAGCCTTGATGCAACTATCCCTACCACTCCTTTGTGCCAGTGCGGCTTGTATAAAACTGTCGATTTACGTTCTTCCAGTTCAATGCTGTCTTGTATTAGAGCCAGTGCTTCGTCAGTTGTGTTTTTATCTACCTCTTTACGTTCATAATTATCAGACTGCAGCGACTCTGCAATAATTTTTATTTTATCCGTATCATCTTCAATAAATAGATCCACTGCTTTGCGGGCATCATCCATTCGTCCGGCTGCATTTACCCTGGGCCCTATTACAAATACAAGGTCTGATACTGATAAATTCCTGTCAACATTAGCAAGTTCTTTTAGTGTCTTTATACTTAAAGAAGGGGCTTCATTAACTTTTTGCACACCATAGTAAGCCAATATTCTATTTTCACCGTCTATAGGCACTATATCGGCTGCTATACTCGTGGCTACCAGGTCCAGGTATTCAAAATAAGTTACATTATCCCAGCCCCATTTTTTAGCCAAAGCACTTATCAGCTTAAAGCCTATACCACATCCGCTTAGTTCTTTATAAGGGTATTTACAATCTTCTTGCTTAGGGTTAAGAATAGCAAGTGCATTAGGCAAATTCTTATCGGGCGTGTGGTGATCGCATACAATTACATCAATACCCAGAGATTGCGCATAGGCAATTAATTCGGCCGATTTTATACCGCAATCCAGTGTAATGAGTAAGGTATATCCATTTTGATGGGCAAAGTCGATACCTGCTTTTGATACCCCATAGCCTTCACGGTAACGGTGCGGTATATAGTATGCCAGGTCGCCTTTATATTTCTTTTTAAGGAAGGAATATACAACTGCTACAGCTGTGGTACCATCTACATCATAATCGCCATAAATAAGAATACGCTCATGCCATTCTATTGCATCCGTTATTCTATCTACTGCTTTTTGCATGTCTTTCATCAGGAAAGGATCATGCAGCTGGTTTAATTGCGGACGGAAAAAATCTTTAGCGCTGTCAAAACTGCTGATACCGCGTACCGCCAGCACCCTGCAAAGTGCAGGGTGTATCCGTAAACATTCCGACAACTCCTGAATGTACTTATCATCAGCAGGTTTTATAGTCCATCGCTTATCCTGTCGCCTCATTTATTAAAGTCAAACTTTTGTACCGTCTGGTGATATTCGTTTACCCAATCTGTCAATTTATTATTGAAATCGCTTTTCGAAATATTCTCAAAGAAATCGCCTTCGTTCATAATCTTATGCAGCAAATCATCCTGCGCCTCAATACAGCTCATCGTTGTGCTATATGGGGTATGGCTGAATGTCACCATCTCGTATATAGATGTAAACTGTTCAGGAAATTTTTTGCCCAGTTCCTTTTCTATTTTCTTCCTTTCCAAAAACACAGGGTCGGCAACCTTATCGCGCATTTCTACGAAGTTAAGCAATGCAAGCCGGGCAACAGCGTCACCATTCGGCTTTCTCTTATCGTCAAACACATTCAATATGGTCGCCCAGTCTTCATTATACTTATCTATTAACGATGCCAGTACCGAGCAGTCTTCAAAGCCCGCGTTCATACCTTGCCCATAAAAAGGCACTATTGCATGTGCTGCATCACCTATCAGTGCGCTTTTATCTTTATAATGCCACGGCGAAATGTGTGTGGTAATTAGCGATGAGGTAGGGTTGTTCATAAAATCTTCCAGTAGCGTAGGCATCATAGGTACAGCATCCGGAAATTGTTCTTTAAAAAAAGATAATATCTCTTCTTCTGTCTTTAGCTTATCGAAAGATGGTGTGCCTTCAAATGGCAGAAAAAGTGTACAGGTAAATGTTCCATCAGTATTAGGCAAGGCTATCATCATAAAATTCTTCCTCGGCCATATGTGCAGCGCATGTTGCTCCATCTGTATTTCCCCACTTGCATTGGGGGGTATGCTCAGTTCTTTATAGCCATGCTCCAGGTAGTTATGTGCTGCATTTACCCTATCCATATGTAAGTAGCTATTGCGTAAAGCCGAAAATGCACCATCAGCACCAAACAAAAGATCTGCCTGGGTGGCTTTTTCAGTGCCGTCAGCCAAAACAAAATGCAGTGTATTATCTACTACATCTACACGTGTACAGCGATGGTCGAAATATATGTTCACTCCTTCCTTTTCAGCAAGCGTCATCAGTTTCTTATTCAATTCCCCCCTGCTTACCGAATATATCGCTTCATTATTTTTACCATAAGGTTGAAAGGCCGAACTACCATCTGCCTGATGCAGGTACCTTCCATACATGGGTATAGCAATTTCTTCCATCTCCTCCTTCAATCCTGCCAGTTCCAGCGCATGCCAGCCCCTGGTGCTCATCGCCAGGTTTATCGATCTGCCTGCTGCAAGTGTAGCAATGCGCATATCGGACCTTCTTTCATACACTGTTACTCCATACCCTTTTTTCCTTAAAATAATTGCGAGTAACGATCCTACTAATCCTGCACCTAATATAGTTACCGAACGAGTCATGTCTTTTAAATTTTCGGCAAAGTAATCAGAAATCAATAAACTACCGTAGTTAGATAAACATTGTTAAAATTCGTAAAGGGTGTGGCTATATGTCTTTAAATGAAAAGGAAGTTGTTACTTTTGAGGCTCATATACTACTAATTACATGCAATTAGCGTTTTGGAAGAAAGACCCTAAAAAAGAAAAAAAGAAGAAATCAGTATTAAGAGAATGGGTTGACGCCGCTCTGTTTGCCATTATAGCCGCAACAATTATCCGTACTTTTTTTGTGGAAGCATATACAATACCCAGTGAATCGATGGAAGGCAGTATGCTTGTGAACGATTACCTGTTCGTCAGCAAAATGGCTTATGGCCCCAGAATTCCTATGACGCCACTGGCCGTACCTCTGGTGCATAATACTATGCCCATAACCGGCGATAAATCTTATACCGAAGCAGTTCATTGGGATTATCACCGCCTACCCGGCTTTGGTAAGGTAGAGCGTAATGATGTGGTGGTCTTCAACTTCCCCGCGGGCGATACAGTAGCTTTAGAAGTACAACAGGAAAAAGATTACCATAGCCTTGTACGTGCTTTTGGCAGAGAAGCAATCAACAATCAGTTTACAATTTTATCGCGCCCGGTTGATAAGAAAGAAAATTTCATTAAACGTTGTATTGGCATACCGGGCGATAAAATCGAGATACGCAATGGTGTTGTTTTTGTAAATGACAAACCGGGACAAAAATTTTCTCACGTACAAAGTACTTACATAGTAAAAACCAATGGACAACCTATTCCCTTCGACTTCTTAGACGAAAATGGCATTATGCAGCCACAGGTAGTGGGTAATGGTATTTATGCGTACACACTTGCTAATGATAAAATTGCAGTACTAAAACAACAACCCCAGGTTATAAGCATAGAGCCATACTTCGATAAAGCCGGTATCGTAACACCTAACCCCGAAAATTGGTGTTTCCCCTTCGATACGGTTAACTACAAATGGAACCGGGATAATTACGGTCCTGTTACATTACCTAAAAAAGGCGCGTCGGTTGCACTTACTAATCAGAATATTGCGCTATACCGCCGAATCATCGCCAATTACGAGGGCAATACGTTGCAGGAAAACAATGGCCAGTTTATTATCAATGGTAAGCCTGCCAATACTTATACGTTTAAAATGGATTACTACTGGATGATGGGGGATAACAGGCATAATTCTGCAGATTCCCGCTTCTGGGGCTTTGTACCGGAAGATCATATAGTAGGCAAAGCATGGTTTGTATGGTTGAGCTATGGTGAAAATGGCATCAGGTGGAACCGTATTTTCCGTGGAGTAAATTCGTTAAGTAAATAATACCCCTATAATGTTTAGTACAAAAGCTAAAGCAAGTTTTAGCATATTAGCAATTTTGCTGACGGTAGCTATATATAGCTGTGGCACGCAAGAGGCAACGCAAACCAATACAACCAGTACAGATATAGAACCTGAAATAACGCCCGGACAGAAATTATTTATCAATAATTGTGTGCAATGCCACAACATAAAAAAAGATAAAATAGGCCCCAAACTGGAAGGCGTACTGGCGCGTTGGGATAATGATACCGCCCGCGTAAGGGCTTTCATTCACAACTCGCAGGAAGTAATAAAAAAAGGCGACCCAAGAGCAGTAAAAGTATATGCTGAATGGAATGAAACAATGATGACCCCAATGCCACACCTTAGCGATGGGGAGATTGATGTCATTCTCGACTATATAAATAAGGGTGTAGAATAGCTACACCCTCTTGAAATTTCTTATTTTTGAATTTATTGTCCCCTGATTATTATGACAGAAACTACTGAAATCAAAAGAGCTGCTTTTGATACTGACAAAAAACGTGCGCTTGAAGCAATTTCACAGGCTCAATTCATAGCATTTGCACCATACATATTCCAGGCATCAGTTATTTTAAGAGATAGCAATATTCTTAAAGAAATTGAAAGCGCCAGAAATGAAGGGCTGACCGTTGATGATATCGTGAGCAAGGTAAACATGTCAACATATGCCGTACGTGTTTTATTAGAAGCAGGCTTAGGTATCGGCTTAGTCTATACTAAAGAAGGCAAATTTTTCTTAGCCAAAACAGGGCACTTTTTCCTGAACGACCAAATGACCAAAATAAATACAGACTTCATGAGGGATGTATGCTATGATGGTGCACAAGATCTGAAAGCTTCTTTGCTTGAGGGGAAACCCCGCGGCCTAAGACATTTAGGCGATTGGGAAACGATATACCAGGGGTTATCCATACTACCTGAACCGGCCAATACCAGCTGGTTCAATTTCGACCATTATTATTCCGACAATGCTTTTCCGCAGGCACTTCCACTGGTATTTGCACATAACCCTAAAAAAATAATGGATATTGGCGCTAATACAGGCAAATTCACTTTGGCTTGTCTTGAATATGATAAGCAAGTACATGTTGGCCTTGTTGACCTGGGCGTGCAGCTTAATGTAGCCAAAAAGAACATTGAAGAGGCAGGTTATACCGATCGCGTATCTTACCACGAACGCAATGTGCTTGATGCCAATGCAAAGCTGCCGGAAGGATACGATGTGATATGGATGAGCCAGTTTCTGGATTGTTTTGCTGAAGATGAAATTGTGTCGATACTCAGGAAATGTTATGACGCTTTGAATGACGGTGGCCGCGTATTTACCAATGAAACATTTTGGGACAGGCAACGCTTCGAAGCATCGGCCTTCAGCTTGCAAATGACTTCTTTATACTTCACAACTATGGCCAACGGCAACAGCCAGATGTATTCACTTGAGCTGTTTTCTAAACTAATTGAAAAAGCAGGTTTTACCATAGTAAATCAAACAGATGATGTAGGGCTCGGCCATACTATTTTAGAACTGGTAAAAAAATAAAACTTACGCTAACAATATATTTATGAGCATAAAAAAAGAGGTGGATGTACTTGTTATCGGGGCGGGCCCTTCGGGAAGTATTACGTCTGCTATCCTTCATAAAGCGGGACTTTCAGTACAAATCGTTGAAAAGGTAAAATTCCCAAGGTTTGTTATTGGTGAAAGTTTATTGCCACGTTGTATGGAAGCCTTACAGGAAGCTGATCTGTTGAGTGCAGTTGAAGCAAAAGGATTTCAACAAAAAACCGGAGCTAAATTTATCTGGGGCGATAAGCTGTGCGACTTCAGATTTTCACAACAATACACGCCGGGCTGGGATTATGCATACCAGGTTCAAAGAGCTGATTTTGATAAAACACTTGCTGATGCATGCGAAGAAAGAGGGGTTTCTATTTCTTACGAAACGGAGGTAATTGATATTAAGTTTCGTGAAGACGGATCTTCAACCACCACGGTAAAAATGAGCGATGGGACTACCGAAACTATTGAAGCAAAGTTCATAGTAGATGGTAGCGGATACGGCAGGGTAATACCTACACTATTCGGGCTGAACAAACCTTCCACGCAATATACACGCAAAGCGCTCTTCTCACATATACAAGATCCTCATCGCGGTGAAACATTTGAGCCGGATCGTATTATCGTATATGTACATACCCCCGAAACATGGGTTTGGGTAATACCTTTCTCCAATGGCACTACATCTGTTGGTTATGTAGGCGACCCGAGCTTCTTTGACCAATATAAAGGCGACCTTACTACACAGTTTAAAAGTGCATTGTATGCTGAGCCGGATTTGAAACAGCGCTTCCGCGATTTTGAACTGGTATGGGAAGAACCACGTGTTTTACAAGGCTGGAGTGCAACTACCGACACATTTTTTGGAAATGGTTTTGTGCTTACAGGCAATGTTACCGAGTTCCTCGATCCGATTTTTTCTTCGGGCGTTACGTTAGCTTCTGTTTCTGCACAAAAAGCAGCAAGCCTGGTTATCAAACACCTGAATGGTGAACCTGTTGATTGGCAAAAAGAATATACCGATTACATGCAGACAGGTGTAGATGTATTCCGCACGTATGTAAACAGCTGGTACAACGGTACCCTATTTGATGTATTCTTTGCCGAAAACCGCAACCAGGAGATCATGTCGCAAATATGCTCAGTATTGGCGGGTTATGTTTGGGATGAGACCAACCCATTTGTGAAAAACCACGAGAAAAACATCCGCACATTAAGCAGGTATCTTCAGGCACAAAAATCTGAAGCTTAAATATACACAGCGTGATGCAGGAAATCGTTATCGCACATAGCATACATATTACTGATGATAAAATTGTACGCGATAACAAACCACTGATATCTGAAAATATTACCACTGCCGAAGACGTGTACCGTTTGTTAGGCTATAGCTATCCTAAATTTTTTAAGATGGATATACTTAGCAAGTGGGCCTGGCTTGGTGCGGAGTGCCTTTTAAAGAATGGAATTGCTTCACTGGATGAAGGCTTGGATAAAACCAGGATTGGGGTAATATTAATGACATCGGAAGGTTGTATTGATGTAGATAAAAAATACCAGGATAGCATTGCAGATATCCCAAGTCCCGCGTTATTTGTATATACGCTACCCAATATCATGTTAGGCGAAATTTGTATTCGGCATGGGTACAAAGGCGAGCAATTATGTCTTTTAAATGACACATTTAACCAACAGGAATTAAACTTTTGGGCATCAGATTTGTTATATAACAGAGGAATGGAGGCTTGCATTGCCGGATGGGTAAATGTAAAAGATGGCAGGCAAGACGTTCTATTATATTGGATAACAGCCCGGAAATAGTGATGTGTGGAAATGTGGAAAACACATTATCGCTTATAATAATGGGTTTCTCTACTTTTAATATCAATGAATAAGTTACGTTTAATAAAACCCTGGTATCTACACCCAATACATCAAAGGCTGGATGGGATAGCTAACCATGAAGTAACAATCATAACTGCAGTACCCTGCACAGGCCCAGTCGGCGAAATACCTGAACAAAATACTGTTAGAAAAGAAGGCAATATCTCTTTAAACAAGAAACCTAATAATGCTCCTGTTTCAGATGCTATCTTCGCATCTGTATGCAACAAGAACATACGATGAGCGAAACTGCCTACGTAGTAAATACAGGTATCATTACAGCAATAGGCAATGATACAATAGCCAACCTCAACTCTTTACTGAATGAAAAAACAGGCATTAGTAAAGCAGAATTTCTGGATACACATTGGCAAAACGATTTCCCCGTAGGTGAAGTAAAACTACCGAACGACGCACTGGCCTCTTTAATAGAGGTACAAACAAAGTGGCCCCGTACTGCACTGTTAAGTGCTATCGCAGTACAGGAAGCCTGGCAACCGTTTGCACGAATAGCAAACGGTTTACGCATAGGTTTCTTATCCGCTAATACAGTAGGCGGTATGGATCTAAGCGAGCAAGCCTATGCTGATCTTAAATCCGGCACTATCGCTCTCGAACAATTTAAAAATCATGAATGTGGTGCCATAACCGAACTGGTAGCGCAGCATTTTGGCTTCAGTCATTTTGTTACTACTATCAGTACCGCATGTTCTTCATCGGCCAATAGTATTATGATGGCCACACAAATGATACGCAATGGCATGCTTGATATTGCTATTGCTGGCGGTGCGGATAGTTTGTCGAAGTTTACCTTGAATGGCTTTAATACTTTAATGATACTGGACAAGCAGCCTTGCCAACCTTTTGACAATAATCGCAGAGGTTTGAATTTAGGTGAAGGTGCAGGGTATGTTGTATTGATGAGTGAGATGGCTATGCAGCAATGCAATGCCACTGCAATATGTACTGTTAGTGGCTATGCTAATGCTAATGATGCCTATCACCAAACAGCCTCATCGCCCGAAGGAAAGGGAAATGCATTAGCAATTAAAAACGCGTTACAAAAAGCAAAACTGCAACCTGCCGATATCGATTATATAAACCTGCACGGTACAGGTACGGCTAATAATGACAGCTCTGAAGGTAAAGCAATAGAGAACATTTTTGGCAATAACATCCCGCCTGCATCTTCTACTAAAGCTTATACGGGGCATACATTGGGCGCATCTGGTGGCGTAGAAGCTGTATATGCTGCTCTGAGCATAAAAGAAGGTATCGTATATCCTAATTTACGCCTGCAGCAACCTATGGAAGAACTAAACTGGTCACCAACCACCCAACTGCAAAAGAATAAGAATATACAGCATGTACTTTCCAACTCTTTTGGTTTTGGCGGAAATTGTTCATCGCTTATATTTTCAAAAAGCTAACCATGAAACTATACCTGAACAGTACGGGCATAATTAGTGGTGCCGGCAATAGTGGTACAGGCATAACTAACAATGAGCCTGAACAAAATGCGTTCCTGGCAAAAGAACCGGACTATACCACAGATATACCACCAATGCAACTAAGGCGCATGAGTAAAGCTGTGCGTATGGGTATTGGTGCGGCAAAGTTTTGTTTAAAAAATGCCGGTGGGCTGCGGGCAGATGCTATTAGCGTTGGCACGGCAATGGGTTGCCTGCAAGACACTGAAGTATTTTTAGGTAAAATGATTGAACAAAACGAGCAAATGCTCACGCCTACTTCTTTCATTCAGTCCACCCACAACACCGTAGCTGGCCAGATAGCATTGGTTACAGCTTGCAATGGGCACAACCTGACTTATGTACAACGGGGGCATTCTTTCGAACACGCCATGCTCAATACCTATCTGCATCTGCAGGAGCATCCTTCAGAAAAAGTATTAGTAGGTGGCATAGATGAATTGACCAACAACAGTATTGCAATAATGACAGAGGCTGATGTTTATAATGAAAATATAAAGCCAGGTGAAGGTGCAGTATTTTTATTAGCTACCAACGAGCCATTGTCAGAAAATGCCATTTGCATTAAAGACATATATACGTTCACAACTACCGATGCCGGAATTGCGCAACAAAAACTACAAGATTTTATAAGCGTCAATAATATTGGTAGCCCAGACATCATTCTATCCGGTCAGTACAACGATGACAGAACGTGTAATTTTTACTCCGCAATCAGTAAGCAGTTTGTCAATACACCGGTAATAAATTTCAAAGCGTTTTGTGGTGAATATGCTACCGCCGGTGCTTTTGCTATTGGCCTCCTATCAGATGCCGGGAACAATTATCACAAGCAACATATACAACCACTTTTAAAAATGAAGCCGGCTAAAGTATTACTAATCAACAATTATCTTCATTACATAAGCTATTGGTATATTGAAGTATAAGGATTTGTGAAAATCTGAGCATAATTTTTTTAACGCTGTTACTTATACTATCTTAAAGTAATGGCGCAACACATTTACGATTCAGGCATAATAGGCAACTGCAGTTATCTAGCACACGTACAAAAAAACACAAACATATCCTGGCTTTGTTGGCCGCGGTTCGATAGCAGCTTTATTTTTGGCAGCCTTCTGGATAAAAATAAAGGTGGTGAATTCTCAATTCTGCCACAGGGCGAATTCCAGTCTTCACAGCGCTACATTGAAAACACCAATGTGCTGACTACTGAAATAGAATGTCATGATGGTAAATACCGCGTTACTGACTTTGCCCCTCGTTATAAATTATACGACCGCTACTTCAGGCCGCTGATGATTATTCGGAAGATAGAGCCTATCGTTGGTTATCCTAAAATAAAGATCACTTGCAAACCTGTAGGCAATTACGGAGAGAAACACTTGCAAGCCATGCAAGGCAGCAATCATATTGAGTTCACAGGAATAGAGAAACCATTACGCCTTACAGCCAATGTATCTGTCAACTATATTCTAAATGAAAAATATTTTGTTTTAAATGAGACAAAATATTTAGTGTTAACGTATGGTGCCCCGCTTGAAGCACCGCTTATCACTACATCTGAAGAATTTCTTATCCGTACTATATCGTATTGGCGCCAATGGGTTAAAAACACCGGCATTGGTAATATGTATCAGCAACAAGTCATTCGGTCATCGCTTGCGCTTAAAATTCATCAGTACGAAGACACTGGCGCTATCGTAGCAGCTAGTACAACCAGCCTGCCCGAGTCGCCCGGCAGTGGCCGTAACTGGGATTATCGTTTTTGCTGGCTAAGAGATGCTTATTACATTTTGAACGCTTTTAATAACATTGGGCATTTTGAAGAGGCGGAGCAATATTTTCATTACATAGCCAATCTTGATGTTAGCGAAACAGGTCGCTACAATCCGCTTTATAAAATAACAGGCACGGCCGATTTTGAAGAGACAATTGTTGACCTTGAGGGTTATCTGGGTAACAGCCCGGTTAGAATTGGTAACCAGGCAGTAGAACATATACAAAACGATTCTTACGGCCAGGTACTTTTATCATTACTCCCTCTTTATACAGATCGCCGTTTCATTTTCGAAGAACGCCATGACTCATCTAAGTGGATTGAGAACATCCTGAATAAGATTGAAAAAACCATAGACGAACCCGACGCGGGTATTTGGGAATTTCGCAACACAGTGCAACAACATTGCTACACAAATTTATTTCAATGGGCGGGCTGCATGGCAGCCATAAAAATGGCGCGGCACATTGGCGATGAAAAACTATTGAAGGCAGCAAAGAAACTGCGCGATAAAGCTGTAGAGAAAATAGAAGCCTGCTACGACCCTGAGCGGAAAGTATATACACAGGCTATAGGTGTAAAAAGTCTTGACGCCAGTACACTACAACTAATTATGATGAACTATTTAGACCCCAACTCACAAAAGGCAAAAGATCATCTTGCTGCCGTTGAAGCAGAGTTGAAAACAACCAATGGTTTGTTCTACAGGTATCTGCATGCCGATGATTTTGGTAAGCCTAAAACTACTTTCCTTATTACTGCGTTTTGGTATGTTGAGGCACTAGCTTGCGTAGGCAGGCTGGATGAAGCTATAGACAACTTCAACAAACTAATGGAGTATACAAACCATCTGGGCCTTTTAAGCGAAGACGTTGACGCAAGCGATGGTAGCCAATGGGGCAACTTCCCACAGGCTTATAGTCATGTAGGCTTAATGAATGCCGCGTACCGAATTGCCAAAAAGCTTGACAGGCCAGCATTTATGTAATTTAATTTTTCAATAAGCCGGCAAGCAACTCTCTTACTTCAACAGGTGAGCTGACAAAATAATTGGCTTCTGATATTGAATTGCCAACTTTTATTGTAAATGCATTTTCGGGCATTGCCTTAAATGTATCCTCATCGGTATAGTCATCTCCTATCGCCATAATAAAATCAAACTTATCTTTCGCCAGCCAGCGAAGGGCTGCTTTACCCTTATTTACCGAAATACTCTTCACTTCAAGTACTTTATCGCCATTCAGCATTTGCAGGCCATGGTCGGCAGTTATATATTTCAGGTCTTGCAGCAGCTCACTTGTTCTTAAGTTTCCTAAACCTTCTTCTACACGGCGGTAGTGCCATACCAATGAATAGCTTTTCTCCTCAATAAACGCGCCGGGCGTTCGGTTTACATACTTTTCCATCATGTTATAAGCATGTTCTCTCCAATCATTATTTAAATCTCTTCTGTTATGCCAGTCGCTGCCATTATCTCTATACCAGGCGCCATGCTCCGCAATTATATCCAACCCCAAAGAACCTAACCATGCTTGTAAAGTTTCATGATCACGCCCGCTGGTTAACACAATTTTATTTTTGGGGTCGTCTGTAAGCGATTTAATTAATTGTAACAATTCTTCATCGGGCATTGCCGCATTTACCTGGTTTTTGAATGATACCAGCGTACCGTCATAATCAAGAAATATTAATCGCTTCCCTGCTTCCTGATATTTTGATCTTATCTTTTCGTAGGTATTATAGTTGATGGTTTTAGTCAACAACATTTGTTGTTTTTGCTTCACATCATCCAGTTTTTGCATGAAGTTGTCCACCCAATTAAATACATCAAACCGCGAAACTATTTGCTGCATTGAAATCATTTTTTTCTTCTGCGTTTCTTCAGGCATATTCAATGCATAATTCAGTGTTTCTGCGTAATCCCATATATCGTTAGGATTAATGATCAATGCATCGGATAACTCTTTCGATGCGCCCGCAGTTTCACTCAATATCAGCACACCTTTATGATCCAGCTTACTGGCAACAAACTCCTTACTTACCAGGTTCATACCGTCCCTAAGTGGTGTTACTAACGCCACATCTGCTGCCTTGTATAAGGCTGACAAAAGTTTTTCAGGAAAGGACCGGTAAAAGTGACGGATGGGAAGCCAGTCAAGCTTGGCATACTTCCCATTTATTTCACCTATCAATCTGTTCATCTCTTCTTTCAGCTCTTTGTATTTAGGCACATTATCTCTCGATGGCACAACCAATTGCAGCATAGTAACCTTACCCCTGTTCTCCGGGTACTTTTCAAGAAAAAGCTGGTAGGCTAACAGTCGCTGCGTAATTCCCTTACTGTAATCCAGCCTGTCAATAGAAATAATAAGTTTTTTATAATCAACAAGCTTTTTGATCTTACGTTCATGCTGCCTTACTGCTTTATCTTCAGATAGCTGCTTGAATTTTTGATAATCGATACCCATAGGGAAGGCGTCAACCGTAACTACCCTATTATCTATCCGCAATTCATTATTTATACCTTGCACATTTATTGTTCTGTTAGCTGAACTTATAAAGTGCCTTACATCATCGTAAGTATGGAAACCAATAACATCGGCACCTAATACCCCTTTAAGTATTTCTTTACGCCATGGTAATGCCCTGAAAATTTCATACGATGGGAATGGTATATGCTGAAAGAAACCAATACTAACATTGGGCAATACACTACGAACCATTTCCGGCACCAGCATCAGCTGGTAATCATGTATCCATATTATATCATCGTTGGTAGCTATGGAAGTAATACTATCGGCAAATTTTTTATTAACGCTATAATAGTCATCCCAGTATTCGGGGTTATAAGTAATATAACTTGGAAAGTAGTGGAATAATGGCCACAATGTTTCGTTAGAAAAGCCTTCGTAAAAATTAATTATCTCTTTTTTAGATAGAAATATCGGTTGCAGATTTTGCTTGTTCAACTCATGAACAACATCTTGTTTTTCATTTTCGTCAATAACTGCGCCCGGCCATCCTATCCATAAGTTATTACCATTTTGCGCCACACTAGCCAGGCCTGTTGCTAAGCCCCCTTCACTGGGTACAAACTTTTTTACACCATCTACTTTCGAAACTTTTACCGGCAATCTATTAGAAACAATTATTATTCTTTTGTTATTCATAACACAAACTGAGTTCTTTTTGCAAATCAAAAAATCATGCTTGCATGATAACTTTCAAGCAACTTAACATGAATTTGATACGAATGTTTTCACCTGCGGGAAAAGAAATTAAATACTTAGCAGGATATCGTACAGAAGATTATCCACCTTCTTGAGATATGCAAATTTACGAGAAAAGCCCTTAATGGAATTTTATTGAGCTAAGCTACTTATTATCAAAGCATTACCCGTAAAGCTCCTGGTGTATCGACTTTTTATCATAGCCTAGCTCCAGTATGCGGCGTTTTGCCTCATCTATCATTACACGCCACCCGCACAATAAGAAATCGGCAGGCGGGCAATCTTTACATATATTTTCATATACAGGGTGCACATATCCTTTAAGGCCTCGCCAGTCCTCGCGCGATAACGTAGGATAAAAATGAAAACCCTGCAGTTCTTTTTCCAGTTGCCTCATTTCTTCTTCATATAGCAGATCCTCGCGCTTACGCGTGCCGAAGATGAGGTATAGATTTTTATGAGGTATTTGATACCGGTTTATATAATGCAGCATGCTTCTAAAAGGAGCAATGCCTGTACCGGTGCATATCATTATAATATCTCTATCGATCTCACCGGGTAATACAAAGAGCCCATGTGGCCCTCTCAATGTCAACTCGGTACCTATATGTACTTCATCGAAAAAGTACTTTGTACCAATGCCATTTTCTACCAATACTATAACCAACTCTATTATGTTACTGCCATCGGGCATGGAGGCTATGCTATAACTTCTCCAGCGTCTGTTCTTTTGTTCGTGTATGGGCAAATCGAGCGTTACAAACTGGCCCGGCTTGAACTGAAATGAATCGGTTTCGGGCAATTGTATCCAGTACCTGCGCGTGTTAGGCGTAGCCTGAACTATTTTTACAACCACTCCTTTTTGCCATTCCGGTACCATATACTAAAGTTAACTTATTTAAACCGACTACATATACTTGTTAATTCCAGCCTTACAGCCCCTAACATATATATATGTACCTGCTACCAATTGAATTAATATAATTCATATATGTTGTTCAGTTTTGTTGGAAAAAATAAAAAATAAAAAAAATTTCGTGCGACAATTGAAGGCTGAAAGCTCTTACTGGTAAGTACTACAGGTTTCAAATGCAGTATCCGGGTTTTAGAAAAAATGAACAACATATATAATATTTCACATAGTATTATGCATCATGCTACAATAGCAAATATACGTCAAAAAT
>CAMLFX010000079.1 GCA_946479435.1 uncultured Sphingobacteriales bacterium
TATCTGCTGAACAGAAACTTAACCGCAATACTGCATTAGATCATCTACATGAATATTGGCTGGCTGGCAAATTTCCCCGGAATACAGAATACAACTATAGAACGCCCATATTCATTGATAAGTATGATAATTTTTGTGCGGTAGGGTACCTCGTAAAAGCAACAGGTCATGAAGAAGTATCGCGCATGATATCATCAGCAACTAACTTGGCCTATGTACGCGAAATGCATTACCCTGAACTGGATAATTGGGCAAGGGAATATGGATTCACCAAAGACGAATTGGCTTGGATACAACCAGCATATGGACCTCGCTATTCGCTCCATAATATTGGTTATGGTATTAATGGCAATGTTAAAGAATTTTTTGTAGATAGTATTTCTGATGTTTTATATGTTGGGGGCGATTTCGTTACTGTTGATACCGGTCTGATTGTAAATAACATCGCCTATGTTACACAAACACCATCTGAGTATATATGGCATAATATGAAAGGAGGACTTAACGGTCCTGTGACAGCAATTTGCCAATACAATAACGATATTATTGTAGCAGGCTCATTTACAACAGCAGATGGCATTGCGGTTGATAACATTGCAAAGTGGGACGGAACAGATTGGGCTCCCTTTGGATGTATAATAGGGATTATTAATGATCTTGTTGAATATAATAACGAATTATTTGCTTTAGGATATTTCGATATTTGCCAGGATGTCGCCAACGTGAATTTTGCAAAATGGGATGGCACTAAATGGACTGCAATACAAGGATTGAACGGTACACTAAATGTGGGGAAAGTTATAGATGGGAATTTATTTATTGGAGGTGCATTCCGCTACGGCACTAATATTGAAAATGCTATTAAATGGGATGGTGCACAGTTTGAAAATTTTAATAACAGTGTAATAAATGAAGTTAATGATTTTGAATATTTTGATACATCGGTATATGTAGGTTGTAAATTGTCATCACTTGATACAACATTACTTCTGCGAAACTATAATGGTACTTGGTTGCCGGTACTTAATATGCAGTATTTCAGTTCAAGTAATAACCTTAGCATTAATACATTAAACATTGATGGCAATAATTTGGTTGCAGCCGGAGATTTTAAGTTATTTTCAATGTACAGCATAATGAATTCCTTATCAGTACGTGCTGGTTATAGTGCTGATTGGTTTGGCGCAGATAGTGTGGTAAACAAGATGGTATCATTTAATGGTAGGCTAATAGCAGGAGGTTCATTTACAGACGGTATCGGACGAAAAGGTGACCAAAACAATCTAAGTGCATATATAACTACTCAACCTGCTTGCGATAGTAATGGTTCCATCGTAACGAGTGGCGCGTGGGGCGTTCCTCCATATAGGTATAAATGGTCAACAGGCGATACATTAAAGAGCCTATTCAATTTATTGCCGGGCAATTATCAATTAGAAATAAAAGATAGTGATTACAATATTTTTTCTCAATCAATTATCATTACCGGTGCCAATAAGATTGATAGCATAGAATACGATAACAAAAGCCCATATAAATTTTTAATTGTTCACGGACCTGCTCCGGGTGCTATGTATTATATGGTGAATTGTTCTGATTTTTCTAGTATAATTAGCCAAGATAAGTACCCCATTTTCAATGTGAATAGAGATGGTGATTATGCGTTTATAGTCGATCAAAATGGTTGTATTGATACATCTGACTGTATTCATATAAAAATATTTCCCGACAATGTCGCAACGATCTTCAATAATGAGGTCAGCATCTATCCTAATCCTATGGATGATGTTTTGAATATTAGGACTGAGAAGTTTTTATTGAAACAAGTGGCTATTGTAGATGTAACTGGCAGAATTGTATTGAGTAAGCTAATTGATAGACAAAATAATATTCAGCTTAATTCAAGCAGCCTTAGTAGCGGTTATTATACAGTAATTATTACCACAACTGATGGTAATAGCAAACAATACAAACTAATAAAAGAATAGCAGGTGAGTTATACCAGCTCACCTTCCAGATCGTAATCATAAGCTTTGGTGATCTTTACGTTCACGAAATCTCCTACGGGTAATTTTTTATCAGTAGTTATGATCACTTCATTATCTACCTCAACGCTATCAAACTCAGTGCGGGCCAGGTAACGGCCTGCTTCGAGTTTATCTACAAGTACTTTGTACTCTTTGCCTATTTTATCCTGGTTCTTTTCGTACGATATTTCTTGCTGCACTTCCATTATTTCCTGTGCACGTGCTTCTTTCTCTTCTGCTGATATATTGTCAATAAGGTCGTAAGCAGAAGTATTCTCTTCATGCGAATAGGTAAATATACCTACACGGTCAAGGCGTACATCTTCAAGAAATTGTTTCAGTTGGTCTACATCATCCCTCGTTTCACCCGGGAAGCCGGCTATCAATGTGCTGCGTAAACAAATACCCGGTACTTTCTCGCGTATAGCTGCCACAAGGTCATATATCTCCTGGGTTTCCATCTGGCGCTTCATAGCCTTCAGCATGTTGTTAGATATATGCTGAAGCGGCATGTCCAGGTAGTTGCAGATGTTATCACGTTCACGCATTACATCCAGTATCTCCAGAGGAAATTTAGTAGGGTAGGCATAGTGCAAACGTATCCAGTGTAAACCCGGTACATCAGATAAGTGCTTCAGCAATTCACTTAGTGCACGTTTCTTATAAATATCAAGGCCATAGTAAGTAAGCTCTTGTGCTATTAGCATTACTTCTTTCACGCCCATGCTCACCAGCTTCCGAGCTTCAGCAACAACCTCTTCTATGGTTTTAGATACGTGGTTACCGCGCATCAATGGGATAGCACAGAAAGAACAGGTACGGTTACAGCCTTCAGATATTTTAAGATATGCGTAGTGCTTAGGTGTAGCTAATAGACGTTCACCAACCAGTTCTTGTTTATAGTCGGCATTGAATTGCTTCAATATCAAAGGCAATTCCATAGTACCAAACCACGCATCTACCTCCGGTATCTCGTTCATCAGGTCGTGGCGGTAACGCTCACTGAGGCAACCTGTGATATACACTTTGTCAAGCTTACCCTCGCGTTTCAGCTCTACTTGCTCCAGTATCGTGTTGACGCTTTCTTCTTTTGCTTTGTCTATAAAACCGCAAGTGTTTACTACTACTATATTATGGTCAAGTTTGCCACTTTCGTGTGCAACTTTTATTCCGTTTGCGTTCAACTGACCGCTCAGTACTTCACTATCTACCATGTTCTTGGAGCAACCAAGGGTTATGATATTTACTTTATCTCTGGTAAGTTTTTTCGTTTTCACTCAATCGAATATTTAATTAGCTCCAATTATTTTTTACGAAGGAATATACGGATAGGTACGCCACTAAAATTGAAGTGGCTGCGTAATTTATTCTCAAGAAAATTCTTGTAAGGTGTCTTAATAGCATCGGGGTGGTTAGCGAAGAATGCAAACGATGGCACGACTGTCGGCACCTGGTTTACAAATTTTATTTTCACCGAATGGCCGCGCATCATTGGTGGTGCAAAGCGTTGTATTTCTTTCAGCATTATTTCGTTCAGTGTTGAAGTACGTATACGCCTTCTGCGGTTATCATACACATCCAGTGCTTTTTCCATCGCCTGGAATATCCTTGTTTTTTCTTCTGCCGATATGAATATCACAGGTACATCAGTAAACGGTGCAAACTTTTGTTTCAGGGCTTTTTCATAATCGCGTGCAGTATTTGTTTCCTTATTCTGTACCAGGTCCCATTTGTTCACCAGTACAACTATGCCTTTACCCTTACGTGCTGCAAGGCTGAATATGCTTACATCTTGCGCAGTTACGCCCACCGATGCATCTATAAGCAGCATACATACGTCTGCTTCATCCATAGCACGTATGGCACGTATTACCGAATAGAACTCAAGGTTCTCATGTACATTTTTCTTTTTACGGATACCTGCTGTATCTATCAGCATGAATTCTTTACCAAATTGCTGGTAGTAAGTGTGTATGGTATCGCGGGTAGTACCTGCAACGTTCGATACGATCGTTCTTTCCTGGCCTACTAATGCATTCAACAGGGTTGACTTACCGGCATTAGGTTGCCCGATAATAGCAAACTTTGGTATCTCATCATCTTCCACTATTTCATCACCCTCATACTCTTCTTCTTCAAAGTCAGCAGCCTCATTACCTTCTTCCATATCCTGGTAGTCAAGTTCAACACTTTCTGCTTCCAGGTCCTGGATAATTTCTTCTTCTTCTTCCTCTTTTTGTATTTCTTTTTGTGCCTTAGGTTTCTTTTTCTTTCTTACTACTATCTGGTGTTCATCGGTAATGTGATCAGTTACTTCGTCCAGCAACTCACCGGTACCGCTACCTGAAATAGACGAGATAAAGAATGTATTGTCGAAACCGAGAGAATAAAATTCAGTAGCCTCTAGTGCGCGGGTTGAATTATCAACCTTGTTTACAACCAGCAAAACAGGTTTTGTGCTGCGGCGCAGTAAATGTGCCATATCATCATCCTGGTCGGTAATACCTGTTGCCGTATCAACCACAAACATTACAAGATCAGCTTCATCCAAAGCTATTTGTACCTGCTTTTTTATTTCTTTTTCAAAAACATCGTCTGTTCTTGAAACAAAACCACCCGTATCTATTACGTTGAATGTTTTACCATTCCAGTTAGCAACACCATACTGTCGATCGCGCGTTACGCCGCTTATATCATCAACAATAGCTTTACGTTGTTCCAGCAACCTGTTGAATAAGGTCGATTTCCCCACGTTAGGCCTTCCTACGATCGCTACAGTAAATCCCGCCATAATTTTGAATTAGTGCGCAAAGGTACGTATAATATAGCTGGTTTCGGGTATATATGTTGCAAAAACTATCATAAGTTTAGCCTATCATCAATACTTTTGCAGCATGAACGAAAGGATAGAAAAGCTACTCACTTTTTTAGCTCAATCGCCCGATGATTGTTTTTTGAACCATGCATTGGCACTGGAGTATATAAAGCTGGGTGATGATGCGGAAGCAAGGAAGCTTTTCGAAAAGAACCTGCAGGTTGATGAAAAGTATGTGGCTACTTACTATCATATCGGCAAACTACTGGAAAGGGTTAGTGAGCAAGATGCTGCAATAAGTGTTTATGAAAAAGGCATGCAAATAGCCAAAACAGCTAACGATATGCATAGCTATAACGAATTACAAGGAGCTTACGAAGACCTGGTTTACTGATGCAATTACTGGATAGTTTTAAACATAACTGGAAAAAGGAGCAATTTGCTGCAGCTGATTCAACTGTATTATTGGCTGTAAGCGGTGGTGTCGACTCCATGGTAATGGCCGATCTGTTTTTACAGGCAGGTATATCAATTGCATTGGCGCATTGCAACTACCAATTAAGAGGAAACGATTCTGAACTGGATGAACAATTGGTAACGGAATGGGCTGAAGCTAATAATGTCCGTTTACATACCATCCGCTTCAATACCAAGCAAAAGTGTGAAGAATGGAAGAAAGGCGTTCAGGAAACTGCGAGGATACTGAGATACGAATGGCTGGATGCTATAAGAACTGAATTTGGCTATTCAAAACTGGCTACTGCGCACCATGCTAACGATAATGCTGAGACATTGTTGATGAACCTTTTTAAAGGCACAGGTATTGCAGGTATGCATGGCATCCGCAAAAAGAATGGCAGTATTATACGTCCATTATTGTTTGCTACACGCAACCAGATCGCCGAATACGCTGCAAGTAATAATGTTGCTTATCGTACAGATGTATCGAATAATACCGATGACTATCTGCGTAATGCAGTAAGGCATCGGTTAGTACCTGCTGCTGAAAATTTATTTCCCGATGCGGTTGTAAAGGTGAACGAAACAATACACAGGCTCACACAGGTAGAAGAAATATATCGAAATGCTATAGAGCAACAACGAAAAAAATTGGTGGAGCAACGTGGTGCTGATTATTACATACCCATATTAAAACTGCAAAAATTATCACCGCTCGAAACACTTTGCTATGAGCTGTTTCTGCCATTTGGCTTTACCGCAGATCAATTACCCGAAATACTAAAACTACTTTCTGCCGATAGTGGCAAGTATATTTTATCAACTACACATCGCCTTATCCGCAATCGCAATTTTATAGTTGCTACATCCAATCAGCCTGTCGATACCGATATTATACAAATTGAAGGTTTTCCATGTTCCGTAGAAACGACTCATGGTCATTTTCATTTTACCTTGGTCGATGTACCGGAGAAAATACCCACCGATGCTAACATCGCTTTCATCGATATAAAACGAATCAGCTTTCCGCTATTGCTACGTAAATGGAGTATTGGTGATTATTTCTATCCCTTAGGGATGGGGCTGAAAAAGAAGAAGATCAGCAAGTACTTTAAAGATCAAAAGTTTGCCCTCCAGGAAAAAGAAAGGGTATGGATATTGGAATGCGAGAGCCGCATAGCATGGGTTGTCGGCCACCGTTTGGATGAACGTTTTAAAATAACACCCGGCACATCGCAAGCTGTACGTATAGACTATCGGCCTGTTAAAAATTAAAGTGCGGGTTTACTAGTTGCTGGAAGAATATTTGTCCGTGTGTAGGATCAAATATCAAAGTGAATATAAACCCGAATACTGCGCCCCAGAAGTGAGCATCATGGTTCACATAATCGCCACCTTTGCGCGACATGTAAGCTGAATAGGCCAGGTAACCTACACCAGCTAATATGCCCGGTATAGGTATGAACCACACATAAATTGTTTCCCAGGGTGCGAAGTACACAAATGCAAAAAGTACAGCCGCAACACCACCTGATGCTCCCAACGAGCGGAAATAACCATTATTACGGTTCTTTACAAAAGAGGGTAGTGAAGCTGCCACAATACCAGCCAGGTACAGCACAATGAATAGCATTGGGTGCCCTATTTCTGTATAGAACATTTCAACCACACGCCCGAAGAAATAAAGTGTCAGCATGTTAAATATCAGGTGCGTCCAATCAGCATGTATAAAGCCTGAGGTAAGTAGCCTGTAATATTCACTCGGGCTATCCATACGTTTTGGCCAAAGTATGAGCTTGTTGTAGGTTAATTCGTTGCTGAATGTATATATGGAAATGGCTGCTGTAATAATTATAATAATAAGTGTATATGACATAATAAAGTGCTTCTCTTTTAAAAAAAACGAATGTAGGATTTATGAATGATGATATGGTGAATTGTTCAGTATGCTGAATGCACGATAAACCTGTTCTGCCAATATCAGCCGCACCATTTGGTGCGGGAATACTAATGGAGACAAAGACCATACCTGTTTAGCGTGTTTACGCACATTATCTGTTACACCAAATGCTCCACCTATCAGTAATACCAGTGTTTTTGTACCCATGTTCATTAATTGTTGAAACTGCTGCGACCATTGTATCGAGTTCAGTTGCTTACCACGTTCATCCAGTAGTATCAGGTAATGATTGCTTTGCAATTTTTTCAAAATGAGTTCTTCTTCTTGCAACTTAGTTTTTTCTATATCAGTTGTTGCCGCTTTTTTGGGTAGCTGCAATATTACAAGCTCAATGTTATTGTATGGCCTTATTTTCTGAAAATAGTACGCTAATCCATCTGCAATAAATGGTTCATTTTCTTTACCAACCGACCATATCTCAATATTCATTGTGCAAAGATAAAGCCCTTCCATTCTACATAAAACGGAAGGGCTTAGTGTTAAATATTATTCTATTTCAGTTCGTATTTATAAGCCCTGTAAGAGGCCTGTTCGCTGAGGAACTCTATATTGCGTTCTTTCGTATTGGCATTTATTTCTAATGCAAAGTTGCCAGTGCCGCCGCCAATGAAATAATTGTCGCCAAATTTTTGTACTGAACCCATATACTGTGAAAATGGTTCCGGTATATTGAAAGACCTGAAACCTGTAATTGTTCTATTCACTTCGTTCAAGTCGAACTCTAATACCCTGGAGTAGGGCCTTGATTTTACTTCTCCGTTATCAAACAGCATTAATGTATGATTATTATTAATGAGAGTAGCGTTGTGCTGACGCATAAAATATTGGGTGTTTGATATGGGGAAGTTACTGTTCTTGCCTCCTAATCGCCACACTATTGCACCTGTTGTCCTGTTTATTTTCAATACCTGGTCCAGGTTCCTGTATGAGCAAATAAGGTGATTATCCTTAGGGTCAATGGTCATTGAATTCATGTGTAAATAATCTTGCGCCACTATTGTGTTTGTAAAGTCATTGCTTTCCATACTGGCCTCATAGAGTTCTGGGTGTTCCGTCGCATCCCATTGCCATATAACTGCATCATTTTGTATTTCCTGTATAATATTCGATATAACCTGTACGTCGGGGTCAGGGTTAAGCGTAGCAGGAATATTAGAAACTTTTTTCGGATAATAAGACATCGTAATGTAATGGTCGTCGTTCAACAAAATAAAATCATGAACGTCAAGATCTACATATCCGGGGCCCGCTATAATGTCGTTGTGCGTTTTCAAATGCACTTTTTTTATCTCGTTTAGGTTCTCATCCGCAATTACAACATATCCTGTCAGCTGGTTTTGGTTAGGAATATGCGCGTTGTCCACATTGTTTACTATATATGTATACCTTATTTGGCCGTTTATAGCCCATCTTCTAAAGCAAAAAGCAGCGCCGGGTGTGTTTTTTTCTATTAGTAGCTGGCCTTTTTCGTTAAAGATCATTAAGTGGCCAATCTCATCTTGTTGCAGTATGGAGTAGGGCGATAATAAAATTAAAGCTGGTTTTGAAATATTGTAAGCAGTTACCTTATAAATGTCCTGTGTTAAAAAGGTATCGGTAATTACCGTGGTGTCATTGGGTTTTGGCGGTGGTTGTAAAATGATGTTTTTGTCTTTTTTACAGGAAGCTACAGAAAGCATTATTGCAGCTGCGAAAAGGATTTTTTTCACGTGGTGTTGTATTTGTGTACCATAAATTTAAGCTTTAGTTGTTTTTTTAAAAGTGTTTTGGAAAATGAAAATCAATCTATATCTTTGCAGTCCCAAATCGGGAATGGCTGCGTAGCTCAACTGAATAGAGCATCTCACTACGGATGAGAAGGTTTCAGGTTTGAATCCTGACGCGGTCACTAAAAAAGCAAATAGCGCCTGAAAAGGCGCTATTTTTATTCTTACCTGTTAAATTTCTTAATCTTCTATCCTGAATGTTACCGGTAAAGTAAAGTATACATTAACTATTTCATCGTCTTCTATTCCAGGATTCCATTTTGGCATGCTTAAGACTACCCTGACTGCTTCTTTTGCAAGAGGTGTTTCAGCATCATTTAGTGCTACGGCTTTAATAATACTTCCATCCTTTGCAACCATGAACTGAACATCTACTTTGCCATACATGCCATCATTTAGTGCGATGCTTGGATAATGTATATTTTGACTTACATAGTATTGCCAATCGTACTCTGGTTCAGGCATTATACTGAATGGAGTGAATGATTTAATTGTACCTTCCTCTGTATAGCATACTCCTGTATCGAAATTGTTTCCTGTGTATTCTATACGTTTTAGCTTACCACTCCTGTAAAAGCTTTTCAATATTTCTGTAGTATCTCCGCCGTATGGGAAATACTCAACCTGCGACCAAATTTGATTGGCATCGCTGTAATAACTCTTCCAAACACCGCTATGAGTACCACTTATGTAAGTTCCAGTCATATTTTTTCGCCCATTTTCGTTATAAGAAGTAAAAATGCCGTCATAAGTTGCAGTATCCTTTGAGCTTACAAAGAATATTGCCTTTTTCTTACCTGAAAAATAAAAATCTTCAACCTTAATTCTTCCAAATTCCGGTACGCCAACAAAACGGTAATATTCAGCTTCTGCTCTTTTTTTTGTTGGCAGTGAGGCTACATTTAATAATATGGTATCCCTCTGGGCATAAAGCTCCGCTGAAAAATGAGACATTAACAGGGCCAGCAACGTTAGCAATTTTATTGGGTTCATATACATGAAAAGCCATGAAGATAATATAAGGATAGGATAACAACATATAGCTGCGCATGAAAGGGCGTATTTCTAAAAATTAAGTGTTGTATTTCTTCAACGCTATTAATTAATATAGTTATTATTTAACACTATGGTTTCGTACTTATACTAGACTTTTCAATTTCAAATTGATATTTTAGAGCCTTGTCACACATCTGTTTATGAAACCTATTCTTGATAACGAACAACTAAAAAAGATAGCCCGGGATAACCGCGAAAAATATCAAAATGCTAAACCTTACCCACATATAATACTCGATAATCTTTTCAATCCGGAAATACTTGATCTTGTTGTTGATGAGTTTCCTGATAGCAGACAGATAGACTGGATAAAATATGATTCTAAAAATGAACGAAAACTTGCTTCGCGCGATGAATCACAATTTGGTGATACTACTATGCGGTTCATTCATTTTCTTCATTCATCAACCTTTATAAAATTTGTTGAAGAACTTACAGGAATTAAAGAGTTAATACCAGATCCCACGCTGGAAGGTGGTGGACTGCATCAGATACTAAGTGGTGGTATGTTGCGTATTCATGCCGACTTCAATATACATCCAAAAACTAATCTCGATCGTCGCCTAAATCTGATAGTTTACCTGAACAAAAACTGGAAGGAAGAATATGGTGGCCATTTCGAGCTATGGAATAAAAATATGACACATGCCGAGGCGAAAGTTTTGCCTGTGTTCAATAGGGTTATGATATTTTCTACCAATAGCACATCATATCATGGCCATCCTGACCCGCTTACCTGTCCCGATGATATGAGTCGCAAATCAATAGCTATATATTATTATACCAACGGACGTCCTGTTCATGAAAAGATCGTTGGTCTGGAAAAGCATTCCTCTTTATATGTAAATAGAGTGGGGCAAAAGGAGGTTGAAGCCGATAATATAAGCATTATGAAAATGAAAGGTGTTATCAAGCAACTTATGCCCCCAATACTTGTCAACACAATAAAAAAAATAAAAGGATTATAGTATAGGGCTAATCATTATTGGTAACTATATTGTTTTCTTTGGCGTAAATTATTGGCCATTATGTTTTTCTTCCTTTCAAAAATACTTACCTATTTTCTTTACCCGCTAACATGGGTATTGATACTCCTATTATTAGGGCTGATTTTTAAAAAGAAAAGGAGATTTTTTAATGTATGCGCACTTATTTTCTTTCTGGTATTTAGTAACGGCTACCTGCTGAACAGGGTAGCTGCCTGGTGGGATGCACCACCTGTAAACTTACCAGCCGGTAGTAAATATAGCTGCGTAATTGTTTTGGGTGGCTTCCAGGCGCAAGACAAAGAAGAAAGAGGCTATTTTAATGCTAGTTCTGATAGGTTTATACAGGCATTGGCGCTATATAAGCAAGGCTATGTAAATAAAATACTTATAACGGGTGGTAGCGGTATGTTGGGTAAGTCATCGCTCCTTTATAGTAGTTGGGCTAAAAATGAATTTGTAAAATGTGGCGTGCCGGCGCACGATGTGCTTGTGGAAGATGAATCGCGGAATACGTTTGAAAATGCCCAATTCTCTAAAAAAGTTTTAGTTGCTGCAGGGCTAAAACCACCTTATGTATTGGTTACTTCCGCTTTTCACATGAAACGCTCGCTTTGGGTATTCGGGCATGAAAAAATGCCTGTAGTTGCCTATCCATGCAATTATACGTTCGGGAAAGGAGATTGGTATCTGGGCGATTTATTGCCCAATGCCACGCCACTGGCTGCCTGGTATACCTATTTTAAAGAAATTATCGGGCTGCAAGCCTATAAAATTAAAGCGTCATTGTAACCTTTTTTAGCACAATCTTTAAAAATCCGCTCAGGCTTGTTACTTTTGAGCTCAAATCGCAACTATTGAAGACCCTGCTGGATCATAATCAACTCCAAATAACGCTGCAGCGGTTAGCTCATCAATTGGTTGAAAATCATCTTGATTTTAAGAATACCGTGATAGTGGGCATACAGCCCCGTGGTGTTTGGCTTTCCGATCGCATAGCTCAATTCGTAAAAGAGATAACCGGCGCTAAACTAAACTATGGCAGGTTAGATATCACTTTTTACAGAGATGATGTCCACCAAAGCGGTAGTGGCATACATGTACCTGCAACTACTGATATCAATTTCAGTATAGAAGGCAAAAAAGTTATCCTGATAGATGATGTGCTGCATACCGGCCGTACCATACGCTCGGCAATGGATGCACTCATAGATTTTGGCCGCCCCAGCAATATGGAGCTGCTGGTACTTATCGACAGGCGCTTTAGCCGCGAGCTGCCTATACAGCCAGATTATGTTGGCCGTACAGTCGATACCATTATAACGCAAAAGGTGAAAGTGTACTGGCAGGAAAAAGATGAAAAAGACGAAGTAGTGCTTATTGATTAAAAATTTAAACAACACATGTCGCTATCGGTTAAACATTTACTTGGCATAAAAGAACTTCAGACGGAAGACATACACCGTATTTTCCAGACAGCTGATAATTTTAAACAAGTATTGCAAAGGCCGATAAAAAAAGTGCCTGCACTGCGCGATACTACTGTTGCCAATATTTTCTTCGAAAACTCCACGCGCACCCGTATCTCTTTCGAGCTGGCTGAAAAACGACTGAGTGCCGATGTAGTTAACTTCTCTGCATCGGGTTCTTCTGTTTCAAAAGGCGAAACTCTCATAGATACGGTTAACAATATATTAGCCATGAAGGTGGATATGGTGGTAATGCGCCATTCTGCAAGTGGTGCACCCTGGTTTCTTGCCAATCATATAGACGCCAGCATTATCAACGCAGGCGATGGTATTAACGAGCATCCTACCCAGGCCTTGCTCGATGCATTCTCAATGCGCGAAAAATTGGGCGACCTGAAGGGTAAACGCGTATCTATAATTGGCGATATCATGCACTCGCGCGTGGCGCTGAGCAATATCTTCTGCTTAAATAAGCTAGGTGCCGAAGTTACAGTCGCAGGCCCGCCAACGCTTATACCTAAGTATATACAAGACCTTGGTGTAAAGGTGGAATATAACGTAAAGAAAGCTTTGGAAACATGCGACGTGGCCAACGTATTGCGCATACAACTGGAACGTCAGCATAAACCTTTGTTTTCAACATTACGTGAATACTCGCTATACTACGGTATTAACAAGGATATGTTGGATAGCTTGAAGAGGGATATAGTGGTAATGCACCCTGGTCCCATTAATCGTGGCGTAGAGATAAATTCTGATGTAGCCGATAGCAAACAGTCTATCATACTCGACCAGGTAGAAAATGGAGTAGCAATCCGCATGGCAGTTATATACCTGCTATCTGGCAAAGGCGAGTTTACTGAATAGCGCGTTTCTTGTACAGGCTATATTGGCTGAATTGGTAAGGTGTTATTTCGAAGCCTAGCTTTGGCAGACATTTATCAAAACTTCCTCTGCAAATTGTTTTATCTATCAGCACATACCGTGCTTTATGGTATTGTAAATTCACTTCCAGCTTATGGTAGCGTTGTATATAGGCTAAAAAAGTAAAGTCCATATCCATTGCATGGCAAACACCAATACGTTCACCTTCCGGTATGTACTTTTTCATTTGCTCTATATCGCTTATCAGTACTTCATCTCGGCCTTTCTTACCAAACTTGCCCGATATATATACGCTGCATATTACTACAGCCAGGCCTATTATAGTATTCACTAACATTTTTTGCAGAGGTATTCTTATGCGCTGCATTATTGTATAGAAGTAGGGCAATATCAATAGTGCAAGTGCGAAAGCTAAAAAAGGGAATACAGGTGTCAGGTAAAATGTGCGTTGCTTCAGGCTTATCATTATGGGTAACGAGCCGCATAGAGCCAGCAAAAAATAAAATAAAGCAAGTCGCTTCTGTTCATTGGGTTTCGCAATAGGTAACTTTAAAACCTTAATAACATTAAATAGTATCAATGCTAATATCAATGCAGGTAAGGCTTGTATGCAGATGTCTATTAATAATTGAAATCGGCCAAAAGGGCTGTCAACAACTTCTCGTTTACCGGCTATTGCTTTAAATAACTGTTCATTAAGATATTCCTTCAGGCAAATTTTTGCGGGTTGATAACTGAACAATAAGCAATAGATAACGGCAACAACGGCAAGCGGTATTATGCTTTTAAATATGATCGGTGATAAGTGCTGCTCCCTATACACTACCCAATATACAAACGGTAGCGCCAACGGAAACAAACCAACAGGGCCTTTGGTAAGTGTAGCGAGAAAAACGAACAAACCGCCCAATAATAGCTTTAGATAAGTGTGCCTTTTATCCGCCATACCTGCATACAAAAAATACACTGCCCATATATCAAACAAGGCCATTGTAGTATCCAATATGTTATTTGGGTAGCTCCAGATTACCGAAGGCATTATAGCCCAACATAATAGTGGCAAGCTAAAAGATCTGCGTGCCTCTACGCTTTTATTTGTTTTCCTCCACAAGCCGTATAGGCTGGCTACTGTAGTACACCACAACACAAAGCAATACACCCGTTCGGTATAATAGCTGTCGCCCAGTGCTTTAAAGAAAAGAGATTCTATGCCAAACATCAGCGGCGGATGTTCTGAAAAACGCCAGGGACCGCGGTAATAGACATCCCAAAAACTGCCTTTGCCAATAGCAAGGTTGCGGGAAATGGCGGCATAGGTTACACCATCAAAAAACATCCCATTCTGTACTGCCCGGTCTAAAAATGCTGTGGCTATAAATATTAATACTACAGCATTGAACAAATAAAGTAAACTATATTTTTGTTTGGGCACTTAGGGTTGTTTTCTGGGCAATAATAGTAAAAACAAAAGCTATTTCTAAGGCTTTTACCTGCTAAATACTGTTATGCAAGTTGTATCTTTGCCCACTGTTTACCTTTTTGGGGTAGCTTTTTGTTAACTAATTTCAAGACTTATGTCATCAACCTGGTTTAGGCGCATTAAAAAAGGCATTTCAACCACTACACAAGAGAAGAAAGAAGCACCTGACGGACTATGGCACAAATGCCCGGAATGTAAAACCACTATTACGGTAAAAGAATTGGAAGACCACTATTACGTTTGCCCCAAATGTAATTACCATAATCGTATTAATTCAGCTGAGTATTTCAATATATTGTTTGATAATAGTGAGTTTGAATTACTGTTTGAAAATATAGCCCCTAAAGACAAATTGCACTTTGTTGATATAAAGCCATACGACAAACGACTGGTCGATGCACAAAAAGCTACAGGCTTGCTCGATGCTATGACTGTAGGTGTAGGAAAAATAAATGGCAATGGTTTGGTAATAGCTTGTATGAACTTCAATTTCATTGGCGGTTCTATGGGTTCGGTAGTTGGCGAGAAGATCGCGCGTGGTATCGATCATGCAATAAAGAATAAGCTGCCGTTCATGATCATTTCCAAATCGGGTGGTGCGCGTATGATGGAAAGTGCCTTCTCACTGATGCAAATGGCCAAAACATCTGCAAAGCTCACACAGCTGGCTAAAGCCGGGCTGCCGTATATCTCTTTCATGACCGATCCCACTACCGGTGGTGTTACGGCATCGTACGCTATGCTGGGCGATATAAATATTGCAGAGCCTAAAGCACTGATCGGTTTTGCGGGGCCGCGTGTTATTAAAGAAACTATTAAGAAAGATCTGCCCGCAGGTTTCCAGCGTTCTGAATTTTTGTTAGAACATGGCTTCCTCGATTTTATTGTAGAGCGCCAAAACCTGAAAGAAAAACTAGCCACAGTGATAGAGTGGTACACTAAATAGAGTTAAGTCTCCTTATATATTGATCGATAAAGTTTACATAAAGAACCGCCCTGCAAGGTTTGAATACGCTATTGAAGATACGCTGACGGCCGGCCTTATGCTTATGGGGTCTGAAATAAAATCGATACGAAATGGTAAGGTTAGCTTCAACGATAGCTATTGCTTTTTCAATAGTAGGGGTGAATTATGGGTAAAGAGCC
>CAMLFX010000080.1 GCA_946479435.1 uncultured Sphingobacteriales bacterium
TTCGAACCGCGGACCCTCTGCTTGTAAGGCAGATGCTCTGAACCAGCTGAGCTATGCTTCCTTCCGTTTTGGGATTGCAAAGATACACTCCTAAATGATTTTGCCAAATCCTTTTTCAAAAAAATATCATCGCAATATGTTCACCAGTTCTTTGGTGCAGCTAGTCTGTTTTACAATGGTTATTTTCGCAGCACAAAAACAAAACTATGCAAGCGCTTATAGAAGAAGCTTACCAGAACAGGGAGTTACTAAAAGATGAGAAATATAAAGATGCAGTAAGGCAGGCGATGGAAGAAATAGACAAGGGAAGGCTGCGCGTAGCATCGCCCACAGGCAACGGCTGGGAAGTGAACCAATGGGTAAAACAAGCTATTCTGTTATATTTTGGCATACAGCCCATGCAAACCTGGACGATGGAGCCTTTTGAGTTTTACGATAAAATGCTGCTGAAGAAAGGATATGCAGAGCTGGGTGTTCGCGCAGTGCCACACGCTGTGGCGCGTTATGGTGCATATATAGCCCCTAATGTAGTGCTCATGCCATCGTACGTAAACATAGGTGCCTATGTAGATGAAGGTACCATGGTGGATACCTGGGCCACCGTTGGCTCTTGCGCACAAATAGGTAAAGGTGTGCACCTGAGCGGTGGGGTAGGTATTGGCGGTGTACTGGAGCCATTGCAGGCAGGGCCGGTTATTATAGAAGATGGTTGCTTTATAGGTTCGCGCTGTATAGTGGTAGAAGGTGTGGTGGTTGAAAAAGAAGCTGTACTTGGGGCTAATGTAGTGCTGACACAATCAACTAAAATAATAGATGTAAGCGGTAGTGAACCTATTGAATATAAAGGCCGTGTACCTGCACGTAGCGTAGTGATACCGGGCAGTTATGCTAAGAAATTTCCTGCTGGCGAGTACCATGTAAATTGTGCGCTTATTATCGGTCAGCGTAAGCCTTCTACCGACCTTAAAACAAGCCTGAATGATGCCCTGCGCGATTTTAATGTTTCGGTATAATTATTTTGTATGCACAGCAAATGATTAGCTTTTTACTGCAAATAAACTGGGGCAACCTGGAGACGCGCATAGGTGGCGAACGTGCCAACAACCTGCTGTGGTGCCTGGGCATAATAATAGGTACACTATTATTGAAGCGGCCTATTACAATGCTACTGTCAAAATTAATATCTGCTGTTACCAATCGGTTTACAGATAAAGATCATGGCAGCAAGTTCCGCATACTTATCCACCAACCCCTTGAGCAGCTTTTACAGACGATATTATTTTATATAGCTGTCAGTCAGTTAAGTATTATACTTAGCCGGTTTGTTTTTGAGCCTTATGCTAATAAAGCTAATGGTATACATCTGCGTATAGGCGACGTGACTGACCACATATTCCTTTTTCTTACTATCCTGTTTACTATACTGCTATTATCGCGCGTGGTAGATTTTATATACTTCGTGCAGCAAGATAAAGCAGAAGATGAAGAGAATAGGGAACGCCAGCAGCTATTACCATTGCTGAAAGAAATGGCTAAGCTGTTGTTATGGACCATTGGCTTGTTTTGGACGCTGGGAGCGGTGTTTCACGTTAATATACCTGCACTTATCACAGGTTTGGGTATTGGCGGTATCGCCATAGCTCTTGCTGCTAAAGAAAGTGTAGAGAACCTTTTTGCTGCCTTTACCATACTTACCGATAAGCCATTTCATGCATCAGATAACATAAGGCTGGGTACTATTGAAGGAGTGGTAGAACGCATTGGCTTTCGCAGCACAAGGTTGCGCAGCCCCGATGGTTCGGCATTTATTATTCCTAATAAAAAACTGGTAAATGAAAACCTGGAAAACCTGACTTATAGAAATACAACACGCGTAAAAATACCTGTTAATATAAAGTACGGCCTAAGTTACAAAGACCTTGAGTTGATAATTGATCAGCTTAAAACAGAAATACCCGGGCTTAATAACGTAAAAAAGCCAATTGATATCACCCTGGAAAATTTTGGTGAAAATGTTTTTCAGTTGCTTATAACCTATCATATAGATTTCCCCTTAGGTGCCGGTATATCAGCAACTGCAATAAAACAAAGTGTGGCTATGCTTGCTTATAAAATTGTAAGCAAATACACCAATGCTGTCGGTGTAGATATTCCCAATTCTGAAAATGAGGCCGAGGAGGGTAATGATGCTGAAGAGGAAGACACTGCAGGAAACAGTATTATTTAAAATATTTTGGGAATTCTATTCCACGTTTGCTGACAAATAAATATTTAAATATGTTGATTATTAATAATTAATATTATTTTATTATAAACGCAAGTTAGGTAATACTAGTAAAATATGCCTTGATTATCAATTCATTAAGGCATTTAAATGTCAATTTTAATCATATTGAACAATTTAAATGAGCTCATCCTTAGGCAACGTCTTCATTAGCCTGGTTTTTTAAACCATATCTGTGAAACTAATGGTACCCCGTAATATGTGGTTTAATATTTTAAAAAATAAAGATGGAAGAAGCCGCTTCGAACTAAACGGGATTCAGATGGTTTTTGATGGTTTTACTGAAAAGCAAGGCCTGCATTATATACAAAACCCCGAACGCGCAATTGCTTATTTTAATATTAAAAACGAAATATATGGGGTTTCCAACCAGCTTAGTGTATATAAAACTGCAGAAGAGTTTTATGATGTAATGAAAAAGCAATTTGCCTTTTTCAGGAGCCGATAAATACTAATGGGTCGATCTGCTTCTTCCCATCCTGGCCCTTATACCCCGCTCTCTATAAAGTGCAACCGTTTGCTTTATGTAGTTATAAAAGTTGTACTCATTCATACTTCTTAGTTGCTCGTATGTAGGCCTGAACATTTGCATGTATTGCATGGCACTGTCGCCTTTCAGGCCTGTAACATTTTCAATAACCTTTTCGTTAAAGCTATAGTCGATATACTTTTGTTTCTGGTACCAGATATATTCTTTTTGAAAAGCCCATATCTGTTGGTTTTGCTTGCTCAGCGCCCAGAAGGGATGCTGTATAGCATCTAATCCTGTAAGTTGCGGGAAATCTATTTCCTTTTTATATAGCCGGTAATATTTAAGGCTGTCAGAATGATAATCAGGTGCCGCACCGGCTATTTCCACGGGTGTAGCCATGTTTTCTTCCAGCACTACTTTAAAAAATGAGGGTATATTCCCTTGTGGCATCCGTACCCTAAGTACCCTGTATCCTTCTTTTTTAAATGCTACCAGCTGCCCTCTTGTTATCTCTATAGTGAATTTGCCGTTATCATCGCAAATCACCTCTGCATCTGTGTACATATTTTGTACGGTAACATCGGTAAGTGGCTTACCATTAGCCGCATCCAATATTTGTCCCTGTATGCTCTGGGCAAAGGCAATAGGGCTAACCATGCAAAATAAAAGCATGTTTATCAAACAAATACATCGGGGCATATTCAATGCTAAGATAAGTGTTCAAATGCTTGTCTGTTCACGTTAAATTGTTAAAAAAGATATAATAGCCCACTGTATCTTTGCCCCCGCTATGTATGCACTTATTCGCAAAGCATTATTTACGTTGCAGCCTGAAGAAGCGCATAATTTCGCTATGAAACAGCTGAAATTTGCTTATTCTGTTCCTGTCATCAAAAACTGGTTAAAATCTCAGTTCATTGTTAAGAGCCCTCAACTGGAGCGCGAGCTATGGGGTTTAAAGTTTCCTAATCCTGTTGGCCTGGCTGCGGGTTTCGATAAAGACGCGAAATATACCGATCCGTTAGCGTGCCTTGGTTTTGGCTTTATAGAAATAGGTACCGTAACACCGCGCCCTCAGCCCGGCAACCCCAGGCCACGGTCTTTTCGTGTGCCTGCCGATAAGGGGCTTATCAACCGCATGGGTTTTAATAACGATGGTGCAAAAGCTGCTGCCGAACGTTTGAAACACCGTAAGGAACGCCTGATAATTGGTGGTAATATTGGCAAGAATAAGGATACCCCTAATGAGCAGGCTATTGATGACTATGTGGCTTGCTTTAAAGATCTATATAACGATGTAGATTACTTTGTGGTGAATGTAAGCAGCCCGAACACGCCCGGTTTACGTGCATTGCAGGACAAAGGTCCGCTAATGGAGATACTGAACAAGCTGATGGCGCTAAACAAAGAAATGGGTAAGCCCAAGCCGCTATTGTTGAAAATTGCCCCCGATCTTACCAACGGGCAACTGGATGATATAATAAGCATTGTAAAAGAAACAGGCATCGACGGGCTGGTGGCAACTAATACAACAATTAGCCGTGAGGGATTAAAAACTTCACAGGCAGAAATAAAACAAATAGGTGCCGGGGGATTAAGCGGGCTGCCTGTTAAGCAAAGAGCAACAGAAGTAATACGTTATATACATAAGAATAGCAACGGCACAATACCTGTAATAGCTGTGGGTGGTATTTTCACAGCTGAAGACGCATTAGAAAAACTGGAAGCGGGCGCAGTTTTGGTACAGGTATATACAGGCTTCATTTACGAAGGGCCTGCAATAGCAGCTAATATTTGTAAAGGCATTTTAAAATCATCAAAATAACATGGCAGATCTGTTAACGCTCGATGCATTAATAAGCCTGGTAACATTAAGCTTACTGGAAATTGTATTAGGTATAGACAATGTAATATTTGTATCTATAGTAATGGGCCGCCTGCCCTATACGCAGCAACCAAAGGCAAGACGTGTGTGGATGGTTACCGGTATTGCAGTAAGGGTAGTGCTGTTGGTATGCCTGGGTTGGCTGGTACGCAATCCTTTAAAAGTACCGGTTGGTGGTTATACCTTTGAGCTGGGTAACCTTGTTATGCTGGTGGGGGGCTTATTTCTTATCTGGAAGACTATAAAAGAGATACATCATAAACTGGAAGGAGATGAAGAAGCGTTGGAGAATAACGCTATTAAAAAAGCAGGTATCAGCTTTGCAAATGCAGTAGGGCAAATTATACTTATCGATTTAGTATTCTCTTTCGATAGTATGATAACAGCGGTAGGGCTTGCCAAGCATGTGGAGGTAATGATTGTAGCAGTAGTTATTGCTATGTTTATAATGTTCTTGTTCAGCGCTAAGATCGCTGCTTTCATACACAAGCATCCTACTTTAAAAATGCTTGCACTGGCATTTCTTGTCATGGTAGGTTTTACACTGTTTTTCGAAGGGCTGGAGCCTATACATCATCAGCATATTCCTAAGGGTTATGTGTATTTCGCTATGGCATTTTCATTTGGTGTTGAATTGCTCAATATGAAACTCCGTAAAACTTCACAGATCAAAGTGAATCTTCAGGAGCCCGATCCGGAGAAACTAAATAAAAAATAATATAAATGCCGGTTTTATACCGGCATTTATATTTCTATATATAGCCGCCTAAAGAAAAGAAGAATAAATAATTAGATTAATCTAAAAAAATAGTTTGTTGTAATATAAATAATATATAGGTTTGCCGAAAGATTTGTATTGCTTATGAAGATCTTGAGGTGTTTACTCCTTTTATGTTTGCTTCCGGCCTCTGTATATGCTCAATATGGCAATATAAGAGGCACAATTAGCGATGCTGATGGCAATATGTTTGAGTTGGCGACGATAGGCATACCCACGTTGAATAAAGGGGCAACCTCAGGTGTTGATGGTACTTTTATGATACCCGATATACCCTATGGGAACTATGAATTAATAATAAGTGCAATAGGGTATAAGACCCTGAAACAAAAAGTTAGCGTTACTAGCAGTGTGCCGGCGGTAGTCACTATCACTATCAAAAAAGAGCCTCATACCTCGCTCGATGAAGTAGTGGTGACCGGTACTATGAAAGAGATCAGTCGTACGGAAAGTCCGATACCGGTTGAGATCATTACACCTAAATTATTTCAAAAAAATCCAACACCCAGTTTATTTGAGGCGGTAGGCATGGTAAATGGCGTACAGCCACAATTGAATTGTAACGTGTGTAATACCGGCGATATACATATCAATGGTATGGAAGGGCCTTATACGATGATATTGATAGATGGTATGCCCATTGTAAGTGCCCTTTCTACCGTGTATGGCTTAAGCGGCATACCCAATAGCATGGTAGAAAGAATTGAAGTGGTAAAAGGGCCGGGCTCATCATTATATGGGTCTGAGGCAATGGGCGGTATTATCAACGTTATTACTAAGAAGCCTTTACATGCCCCGGTTCTTAGTGCCGATTTGTTTGCTACATCCTGGGGCGAAGTAAGCGCAGATGCCGCTATGAAAATAAATGCAGGCAAAGCATCAGCCTTGCTGGGCGTTAACTATTTCAATTATCAAAATCCTATTGATAATAATAAGGATAATTTCACTGACCTCACTTTGCAAAACAGAATATCATTGTTTAATAAATGGAGCCTGGAACGTAAAGAGAGCAGGATGGCAAGCTTAGGCTTGCGTTATGTATATGAAGACCGCTGGGGTGGTGAAATGAATTGGACTAAAAAAGACCGGGGTTCGGATAGCATCTATGGCGAGAGCATTTATACCAAACGTATTGAGTTGATCGGTTTGTATCAATTACCATTCACTGAAAAGATCTACACGCAATTCTCTTACAACTGGCACAACCAGGATTCATGGTATGGAGTAACACCCTATATGGCTACTCAACAGGTAGGTTTTGTGCAAACCTATTGGGATAAACAATTGGGCGGTGGTCATAATACATTATTGGGTGCTTCGCTACGATATACTATGTACGATGATAATACACCCGGTACGCTGAAAGCAGACGGCATAACTAATGAGCCATCGGTTACTATATTGCCCGGTGTATTTGTACAAGATGAGTGGACACTCTCTAAAAAGCATAAACTGTTGGGTGGCTATCGTTACGATTACGATAAGAACCATGGTAATGTGCATTCACCACGCATTGCATATAAGTTTGCACCAAACCCCAATAACACACTACGCGCAAGTTTTGGTACTGGCTTCAGGGTAGTTAATCTCTTCACTGAAGACCATGCTGCACTTACAGGTGCAAGAGAGGTTATTATTGCAGAAGCATTGAACCCTGAAAGGTCTTACAATGGCAACCTGAACTATGTACTAAAGATTCCCGCTAACGATTTTTATATTGGCCTCGACGCAACTGCTTTTTATTCTTACTTCACCAATAAGATAGTGGGCGATTTTGATAGCGATCCTAATAAGATCATTTACAATAACCTGCATGGGCATGCTATATCGCAGGGTATATCGCTGAATACAGATATTGTATTCAACTTCCCCCTGAAGTTAATATTGGGCGCTACCTATATGAATGTGTATCAGGTAGAAGATAATGGCAAGGGTCAGCAGCAGCGTGTACAACAATTGCATGCGCCAAAATGGTCGGGCAATTTCGTAGTAAGCTATAGTTTTATGAAAGGCTATACTATCGACCTTACTGGCAAGGTAAATGGCCCTATGCGTTTGCCGATATTGCCCAATGATTACCGCCCTGAATATTCACCATGGTATTGCATTGCCAATATACAAATCACCCGAAAGCTAAAGAGTGGATTAGAGGTATATGGGGGGGTAAAGAACCTTTTTAATTTTGTACCCGCCGATCCTATATTACGTCCGTTCGATCCGTTCGACAAAAATGTGAATGATCCTGTAAATAATCCCAATGGCTATACATTCGATCCCGGTTATAACTATGCATCGCTGCAAGGTATAAGAGCCTTCGCTGGTGTGCGATACAATTTGTTCAGGTAATAATAACAATTGTAGTCTTGAGAAAAACCCAATGACAGAAACTATCGTACATTTGTAAGCAGCGCAATTATTATATACTGCATTTTAAATAAGATATTATGGCTTTATTGAACATTCATCCGTCATTATTGATGTCTATGCCCAGTGGTGGCGAATGGCTTTGGATCATTCTTATAGTAGTACTTTTGTTTGGGGCTAAGAAAATACCGGATCTTGCAAGAGGTTTAGGTAAAGGCATGAAAGAATTCAAGGATGCTAAAGAGGGTAAAGACGACGAAACCACACCAACTACTGATAGCAAGTAAATCGCAACAATATTATTTGAATGGAGCATCATTGGTGCTCCATTTTTTATTTCTGAAAATTTAGGAAAAAGCAAAGGGCACCACTAATGTGGTGCCCTTTTGTAGTTGACAAACTATATTAAGGAACGATAAACAGATCAACGATCTTAAGTACTGCATCTTTAGTCAGTATTTCATCAAATGCTTCGCTTGCGGCAGCTGCAGAAATGCCTGGGAAACCTGCTATGTTTACACCTGCTTGCGTGGTCACTTGCTCACCTTCGTAGTTCGCACCCACCAAAGCAGGGTCGATACCACCTGTATCTTTACCTGTTATCCATGGTTTTTGGTTTGCACCACGTGCCTTACGCATCTGGCGTATGTGCGATGCGTGCCTTGCCTCCACAGAATGGATATTCAATGCAGCAGTAAGGTATGCGTTATTGGCCATCAGGTTGCCTGCCTGGCCTTTGTAAGCGCGTACGCCTGTGTCTTCCAGCGTTTGTGCTACTGCAAGGAACAGATCGTAATTAGAGAATGCTTGTGCAAACGGACCTGCACCACTACCGTTACCGCCTGTAAGGTCAAAAGTTGGTTTATCAACCGGCATTGAACCAGCGTCGCTAATTACTTTCCTCAGGAAAGCAACGTGTTGATTCTCGTGCAGGGCAATTGTTTGAATTGCACCCTTTGCCGCATCTGAAGGGATGGTAAGTGTACTTGACGCTAAACCGGTATTGTAAAATTCAGCTTCCAGGTATTCAAGTGTCAATGCGAAATTCAGTGTATCGATGATAGTTGAGTTAACCTGGCCGTATGCTTTTTTAAACATTGAACCCAAGGCAAAAGGCAATGCGGTCAGCGCAACGGTTTTGCCCCATTTCCTGATGACATCCCTGCGGGGGCTGAGTTTTTCATATACTTCAGGATCAGCTTTTTCGATTTCGTTTAATATATTTTGAAGATTCATGACAGTATTTTTATTTAGGTAAATTATCTGCGTTAATTGCTGTTTTGATATAGCTGCCCGCTATTGCTAATACTTCAGCTGGCGTGCGGCTTTTATCAAGCCCGTTAGCATCTACTACTGAACTGTCGGCAAAGCTGCCATTACTTATCAGATCGCGTATGTATGCAGCATGCCTCGCTTCTACAGATACTATTTTACCTGCAAGTACAAGGTAATCGGCCGATTGAATCAGTTGGCCGGCTCCGTTATAAGCAGAAACGCCCAAGTCTTCAAACGCTTTAGCCGTTGCCAGTACACTGGCGCGGTCGCCAAAGTTGATCGAGGAAAAGTTTACTTCGAGATCTTGGATAGCACTTGCACCCAATGCAGCCTTAAAGAAGTTGCGGTGAGCAATTTCGTGGTCGCGAATGTCGGTAAGCAATGCTTTTTCATCAGCAGTAATACCTGAATATGGGCTCTCAGCTACTTTAGTGTAAAATGCAGCTTCCAGTTGTTCCAATGCATAGGCATAGTTAAGAATACCTACATCGCCTTTACCTAAATCTACTCTAGTGTCGGTTGGGGTTACATTACCATCCGGGTCGGTATGGCATGCATTCAATAACACTGTTGCACCAACAAGACCGCCCGAGAGTGTCAGGAAACGCCTGCGAGAAAACCCTTGTGGCGCATTTTCCTTTGTTAATAGTTCTTTCATAAAATAGTCGGTTTTTTTGAGTTTCAATAATTCTTATCTCTATACCTACGATGAATAAATCGTAAAGGTTTTCGGAGGTGGGATGAAATTGTTGGGATAAGAGCGGTTGTTAACTTTTATGTATATGAATTAGGGGCTTGGCACGGTTTTGTTTTTACCCTTAAAAACACAGATAATATGAAAAAGAGGAACGCACTATACTTCAAAATGAGCAAGGCAAGGAAAGTAATAGGAAGCCCAATGTCGGTTGATCTTTCTACGTTCTTATCGGCAGCTATGCAGCTAACGCGTAACAATGTGGTACGCAGGCATATAGAAGAATCTTTGCTGGAGTTGGGGCATACCTTTAAGCATACTACCCAATATAAAATGAGCGCCTGATGATTCAGGCATTCTCTATAAATACTTCATTTGTGTAAAGTTCAAATAGCCCCGCAATCGCGGGGCTATTTATTGATCAGCTTAAAACGCTTTTATTAAAGAATATTATTCCTTTATCCCTGTTGGCTACCAGGCCATTGTTGGCCATTTCCTGCAAGGCATCCTGCACACGGAAATAATTAGACTCGCCACCCTGCTGGCGTAGTTCCGTAAGTAGTTCGATAACCCCAATATTAGGGGTATCCACATCCTGCATTTCCGTAATGCGCTTCAGTTTCAGCTTTATGTACGCCACAATTTCCTGAGTTCCCATTTTGTAAAGTTTTAAAAGTTGGTAAAGTGTACTTGCAAAAACCATGCGAGCCAACATTGCATTATTTAAATTAATATCTGTTGTTCAGTTTTGTTGAAAAAAATAAAAAATAAAAAAAATCGTGGTGCGGCATTTAGAAACTGTACACCGCCCTGGGTGGCTGTTTGAGGTGTGAAATGCTGCACCTGCCAAAATTGGGGATCATCAAAAATGAACAACACATATAAATGTTCATAAATCAATTTATAATAACAAATATACTCATTTTATTCCATAATTGCTGTTATTTATTCTTCATTATCAGTATTGAAAAATTTTGTGCTGGGGCAATAGGGGTATTTAAACAGCATGGCGTTTTATAGTTGTACTGTAAATGCAAACAATGTTATGAAACGCATACTGATAGCAGCAATAATAATGGGTACAAGCATTGCCGCGCAAGCCGAAAATTTTAAACTGGCATTTGGCGAGCCGCTGCGCAGCCAACAGCAGGAACTTAAAGTGAAGGGGCGCATGGGCTGGCTTATAAAGCAAAAGCTAAGCTTTGGCGACTATTATACTACCAAAGTGAAACGCTCGGCTATACGCAGCTGGGTAGGGGTAACGGGTTTTCCCGGCCTTATATGGACGGAGCACATGGAGGGCAAACAATCGATACACTTCAGCCTGGTGAACGGCGCTGCTGACACAAGCGATGTGATTGCCACCAGCAATGTAACCAATAACGACCTGCTGATAGGCAGCCACCCTAACCGGATACCGGGTACACTGGTATCGATCTTCAGGCAGAATGAAGTGCAGCAGAACAACCTGTCGGCGGCTATATATACAAAGCGCAATGAACTACCCTGGGAGCTGTTCCTGGATAATACGGGTGCGCAACTGCGCCGCCGCCAGGAGGCAGGCTATGTAATGCGTGGCGATGACTACTATACCATAATGCCTGTGTGGCAAGTGGAAAAGAAGAATGGCGAGCTGGCCAACCTGCCTTTTGGCAGTGCGGGCTATGAAATAATAGATAGGAACGGGAAAACGGTAGCTGCCGTATCGCTGATAGATAACGGCAAGGTGTACCTGGGCAATGGTAACGATGACGAACATTTTTTAATGGCCAATGTATGCAGTGCGTTATTGCTGCAAACCGACATTAATAATCCATAAACAGCAGGCATGTCACGGCTATGTAATAACCGGGAAACCAGCCAACTAAATTCTGCCCGATTTTCGTCTTTACTAATAACAACCATATATAGTGCTGCATAGGGTTTTGAATGATGTGGAAGCGGGAGTTATATGACAGGCAGATTACTTAATACGATAAAACTGGAACGGAACTTGCAATACATATACAGGAGCGCTTACTTAACGACCGTAACAGTGCGCGACCATATAGGGACGAAGATTTTTTAAGATTGGTTTATAAGGTTGGTTTTGTTAAAAACGCAAAAAGGCCCCTCTCTACAAGGGGCTTTTTTTATTTACTGTTTTCGTCTTTAATGCCTTTGAAGAGTGCATATATAGCCATTGCATGGCCATGGCCCAGTTGAAATTCTTCTTTCAGCCAGTTGGTGATCTCGGTAGCTTTTACACCATCTTTCAGTTGCCCTTTTTGCAGGAAGCCTTTCTTTTCAGCCAGCTTTTTAAAGTCTTCAGGGCCTTTGCCTGTTTTCTCTTTTATGTTGTTGATATAAGCCTGGAACGACATAGTGATTGCTTTTTTGTTTAGAACAAAGTAAGCATGTATTGCAGAGACATAAGCGGTGTAAAAGCGAAGAAAGAGGGTGGAAACTTTACGCTTCTTCACCTGCTTCAGTAGGGTCAATATCTACTACAATATAGTAGTCGGCACCCAGCTCTTCTTTTTCTTCTTCGTCGGCAATTTGTATCTCATCAAAATCTTCTTCCTGCAAAATAAGCAGGGGTTCATCAACACCTTCCCTGAAAATATCTATTGTGTTGGTAGCCGCATTGTAAATGGCTTTGCCATCGGCTGCATATACGTCTTCGTTGCCTTCTTCATCAACTGAAATAGCAACAATAACAAATGGCGACTGGCCTAAGTGTTGGAGGTCTAAATTCATGCTGCGAAGGTATGATAGTATTATTTTTTACCAGATAATTTTCTTTTAAATAATTTATCGGCGTGTAGATTTAATTTTTTATCGTACCTGTCAATAGTTGACGTGAGAATTTTAAAATGATTTTTAAGTTGTTTTTTGATCAAATTATTGGGGAGGTCTTCACCAAATACTATAGCTGCTTGTTTTGCATATTGATAATAATTCCTCTTTTTGCTTGAATTTCGTAAATGCGAAAACCTTCTATATAATTTGTTGCGATGAATAAAATTTGGCTGTTTCCCGTTTAGTCGCTCATTTAAAACACCTTTTTTAGCCCATTTATATTTTGATCTAACAGAAGCCTTCATCTCTCTATAATATTTAGATACGCTAGCATCTTTTAGTTTAATAGACATGCCATCGTATTCAAAGCCTAAATATTTCAATCCAACTTTATTAGAGCTAATGTTATGTATTCTATCATGATAAGTACAAACAAGATTATCGGAAGAATTTCTTTTAAAATGAAAAACTTCAGTTTTTTCTTTTTGAATAACTAATTTATAGTCAGTTATTTTTTTATAAACTATATCAGATATCGCTTGCTCGTATTCAGGTGGGCAAACTATTATTATATCGTCAGAATATCGTCTATAAAGAGAGTGTGGGATTGATTGTAAAGTTTGATAAATAAATTTATCAAAGTCAAGTAGATATAAATTTGCTAAAACAGCACTTATTGCTGTTCCTTGTGGAATGCCTATCCTTCTATCAATTGATGGGTTTTCTTTAAATAGTTTTTTGTAAATAATAAGCTCTCTAAAATCTTTAATATCTTCAAAGTACGTTTCTATTTTTTTTCTTCTACTTTCACGCTCTGATTTAATGTTTAAGGTTCGAAATATGTCATCTAAGTTGACGTATTTGAATTTTGTAATCGACTTATAGATGTTGTAGTGATCCTTTGGTAATTCATCAACTTGTAATAGATCTTTCCAAGATTTTTTTAATAGACGATGACATAGTGTGTCGAAGAAGCTTTTAATATCAAATGCTAGTGCAACACAATCGTCTTGTTGTGAAATAAATTCAAAGACTTCTTTTGCAAAATGTGTGTTGTTTTTACCTCTATGAGAAGACTCAACTTCTATTCTTCTATATGCGCAAATGCAATCGGAAAAATCTTTTCCTATTGAATATAAAAGTTTGTCGTAAGTATCGCCAACGATTTCTTTTGCGTAAAAAGCATATATGTGACTGTCTAAATGATTAGCAAAGTAGATTTGTCTAGGTTTTTTATTGTCTATTAAAGTGCCATTATCCATGTATTTATGAAAGCGGCCAACAATAAGTCCATTAGAGTCTTTAATTTTTTTGTATTTTCTATCTACAATGCTTTTATGTATTAATGGAAAGAAGGAGTGCGACGCTATGTAAGATGGGTTTTTGACTAAATTGTGTAATTTTTTGATTGCTTCCTTTGAAGCAATTCTTTGTGTGAAGTGAGGATAATGTTTTTTCTTAAACCAGCTTTTTTTGTACATAAAAAAAGCTGCACAAGCATCGTGGTTATTCTTTATCTCTTAACTTACAACCGCTACTATCATAGGATAATCACCACTATTCCTTGATTATAATACTAACTTGCAGCATCATTAAACTTTCGCTTATGATAACCTTAAGAAGCACCATAGTACGCTTTGATTGCTTTACCTCACTTCTGGGAGATTCTCTCAGGGATAAGATTTGGCTGATTCAAATTGTACACCGTTAAGCACCAATTTGCTTACGTATATAAATGCAGCAGACGCTTAGAGCTTTGAACTTTGCTTATGCAGCTAAGTAAATTTAGTTCATAAAATGATATTTATAAAAATAAAGTGAATCAAAAACGCCCCGCTAATAGCGGGGCGTTTACATGAGTGCTATTTACAAACTACAGTGCCAGGTCGGCATCGTCGTTGTTATTTGTTGGTTGTTGTGGTTGTTCGGCCTGTGTATTTTCAGGGCGTGGTTCGCGTGGGCGGTCATCGCGTTGCGGGCGGTCTTCACGGTTATCGCGGTTACCACTATCACGGCGCTCACCACCACCACGGTCGTTGCGGTCGCGTTGCGGACGGTCACCACGATCTCCGCCGCGGTCGTTACGGTCGCGCTGAGGGCGGTCGCCACGGTCACCCCCACGCTCACTGCGTTCGCGTGGAGCTGGTTCTACGTATCCTTCAGGCTTAGGCATCAAAGCTTTGCGGCTCAGGCGCAGTTTACCCGTTTTAGGATCGGTACCTACCAGTTTTATCTTCACCTTGTCACCCTCTTTCATTACACCTTCCAGTGTATCAAGACGGCTCCAGCTAACTTCAGATATGTGCAGCAAACCTTGCTTGCCCGGCAGGAACTCGATGAACGCACCAAAAGGAACGATGCTCTTCACGGTACCTTCGTATTCAGTGCCTACTTCAGGTACTGCTACTATGCCTTTTATCCAGGCCAGTGCTTTATCGATATTCTCTTTATTAGCAGAGAATATTTTCACCTCACCGCGGTCGTTCACTTCTTCAATATTGATAGTAGTGCCGGTCTCACGCTGAATTTCCTGTATTATTTTACCACCCGGGCCTATGATAGCGCCAATGAATTCGCGGTCGATATTCAGTTGTATGATGCGCGGCGTATGCGGTTTCATTTCCGTACGTGCCTCAGGTATGCATTGGTACATAGCATCGAGTATATGCAGGCGGCCGGTGCGTGCCTGCTCAAGCGCTTGCATCATAATATCCATGCTCAGGCCATCTACTTTAATATCCATCTGGATACCGCAGATACCATCGCGCGTACCGGTTACTTTAAAGTCCATATCGCCCAGGTGGTCTTCATCGCCCAGGATATCGGTAAGGATAGCGAATTTGCCGTCATCGCCCGATATAAGGCCCATTGCCACGCCACTTACGTGCTT